>NZ_JADYWO010000040.1:0-657 GCF_015864775.1 Pseudoalteromonas sp. NSLLW218
AAAAAAAAAGAACCAAGCGATTTGAATTAAAGGAAAAAATAAGAAAAATATTACAAGTTGGCAGAAAAATCAGTGTCCAGGAAAAAAAAAGAAAAGTGAAAGGGAAGTGTGCTTGTTGTTTTGGCTCAAAATTTGTTCTATAATTGGTGCCTATTTTATACCAATCTTAGTTTTGAAATTTCAATTGAAAATTAGTGTGAAAACAAGTGCCAAAACTAGAGGTTTCTTGAGTTTTTTTTTAGTTTTTTTTACTCTACTCTAGAGCCATTCTAGGTTTCTCTTTGAGTCCTAGCTTGCTTTTGTGTGCTTTTCATTGCTTTAATTGTTGAATAATCCTTGAAAATTTGTCTTGTTAAAACTCTATTGGTTTAGCTTTCATTTCATTTTTTTTTGGTCTTTGGTTATTGCTTGTCTCTTTGTCTCCTTGTTTGTGAGTTGCCACATAGGGAATTGGAAAGGAGGATTGGTGCCATCCCTTGAAGAATTTGAGTCAAGAAGCAAGGGGCCAACCACCTTAAGAGCTATTGGACTAAGAAGCACTCCAAATTGAGTGAATGTTCGCGGCCGGCAAGTGTATCGGATCGCACAAGTAGTATAAAACGAAAAGACCCGAGTATCGAACTCTCGGGGAACTTGTGTTATTTGGCAAGCTACTTC
>NZ_JADYWO010000041.1:0-531 GCF_015864775.1 Pseudoalteromonas sp. NSLLW218
CACTAAGTAAAATCATAAGGAGACCAGTCAGGGTCACGCTATTTTGCAAGAATGCTCCAACCATGTGGGATCGACACAGGCTTAAAAGAGCACTTAAACCGGGTGTATTTACCCCCAAGGCCTACACTCCGAAGAGTCCGTCAGGGCCTCTCCCTCCTGATTCAGGTCCAACCCAGAAAACATTTTAGCACACAGACTCTATCTATGAACTGTACAAAACACACGACTCCTCAATTATTCTCAAAATAATTTTAACTCGTCACTCCTCAAAGTTATTCAACTCATCGGGTTTCCACAGTGGATCCCATCACAATATTTGTCGCGCATTAACTCGTCGCCCTTAAAGGGTCTTATAGTCGTGTGATTGTACAATTCATAGTTCACAACTCAATGCACACAACATCTCAATGCACATATATATCTCAATCATATACATACTCAATTTATCACATACACTCGATCTCAATCACAATGGTATAATCCCAAAGTAGCATGTTATCACACCTCATGAATCATATACACTTTACCTAT
>NZ_JADYWO010000042.1:0-620 GCF_015864775.1 Pseudoalteromonas sp. NSLLW218
TCTTCTTGTTAACGAGCTTTTCGCTCTTGTGACTATACTGTGTCGTCTAACATGTTGTTAATTTAGCTAAAGCTGATGTTTGATTTTTTTATAATAAAACAGTTTTATATTCTGTTTTATTATTGATTAAAGAAAAAGCGGTTCTAACCGTTTTATTGGCTAATGCGACTGCTGCACACTTTTTTCCTCGTCGTTCTATTAACGCTTTAAGCCAGCGCTCTTTACTTGTTTTTGGCTCTCGCTTAACAACTTGTTGGATGACAGCCATTGCACCTGTAATCAGTAAACTACGTAATGTTGTATTTCGACGCCGACTTATTCTACCTAAACTTACTTTACCACCAGAGCTGTGCTGAGTCGGTGTCAAACCTATACAAGCAGCGGCATCTTTGCCCGCTTTAAACCTGGCTAATTCACCCTACGACAAATTAATAAAAAGATGAATGGCATTTAAAATCCCAACCCCTTCTAGGCGCATTAGTTTTTTACAGCTTGGTGTTTCATCAACCCATTTAGCCAATGCTAAATCATAGGTCGCGATTGCTTCAGTTAACGTTAAATATAAATCCAATGATACTTTAAGCATTTTTCTAAATGCATCACAAAAACCATTCTCGGCA
>NZ_JADYWO010000043.1:0-591 GCF_015864775.1 Pseudoalteromonas sp. NSLLW218
CGAGGTTGGTCAATGTTTCCCATGCCTAGCAAATGAAAAGCTGCTGGTGTCGGTCGAAACACAACTTCGGTTCATCTCGAACGAAAAAGCCTAGCCGACCTACATTGTAAATTTTTACGGCAACACCGTACCAAAAAGCATCCTCTACCGTAAAAAAATATTGTCTGCCAGCGTTTGTAAAAGAAATTGCGCAATGTCGGCTGAAAAATATCAGTCGCGGCTATTTAACGACCGATGTCGGCTATTGTTTTTTCTATTCAATCCCTGAATAATATTTGGATGATGTCTATTAGGAAATGTTCGATCGGCGTCATCCGGTGATGCTTCTTTTTTAAACCT
Source organism: Pseudoalteromonas sp. NSLLW218 (assembly GCF_015864775.1). NCBI lineage: Bacteria > Pseudomonadati > Pseudomonadota > Gammaproteobacteria > Alteromonadales > Pseudoalteromonadaceae > Pseudoalteromonas > Pseudoalteromonas sp. NSLLW218. The sequence goes on from NZ_JADYWO010000043.1 coordinate 340, forward strand.
CGATCGGTCATCTTTCCTGGCCGACGTCGGCTAGCGTTTTTTCTGATCAGTATCGGTGAATCCTGCATGTGTTTCTGCCGAGGTTGGCTAATGTTTTCCTTGCGAAGCAAATGAAAACAAGCCGGTGTCGGCCACAACACAACTTCGGTTGAGCTCGAACGAAAAAACCTAGCCGACCTACGTTGTAAATTTTTACGGCAACACGGAACAAAAAAGAATACTCTACCGTGTCCCCTTCGGTTGGACATTGAT
>NZ_JADYWO010000044.1:0-568 GCF_015864775.1 Pseudoalteromonas sp. NSLLW218
TTGTATGGATAATAAACCCATAAATTAATTAATACTTTAACCAAGTTCGGGTAATGTGAGGCCCAAGCTTTGGCTGCAACCAAAGCCTTTTATACAGTAGTTCGATTGATTGAAGGCTCCTCTATTGAGAGACCGATAACAAGAAAGAACGCTGTATAAACTCCAAGCATTAAACTCGGATAGTCAACGGGGCCTCGAGCCCGAATCGCAAGGCAGAGTCAGCTTATTATGAATACACTCAATAATCAAAATGAAATTAACGTCGGTGTCGATACAGGTAAAACTCAACTCGATATTTACATCCGACCTTTAGATATATATTTCACCGTAGAAAACAATGACGGCGGCATTAAACACGCTATAAAAACACTAAAAAAGCACCCAATAACGCGTGTTACTATTGAAGCAACTGGGCGCCTTGAACACCCCTTTATTATGGCGTGTGCTCAAGCGAATATCCCTTTCGTTGTTGCTAATCCCGTTAATATTAAACGTTTCGCAGGCGCTATTGGCCAAAAAGCAAAAACAGATAAACTTGATGCGCAACTCATCGCTCATTTTGGTGAAG
>NZ_JADYWO010000045.1:0-516 GCF_015864775.1 Pseudoalteromonas sp. NSLLW218
CGGTGTTGCGAAGCCCAAACCTTTGGTGATATACTTCACTAAAAGCGCAGCTTCACAAAAGCCCGGACACCCCTTAATAGCCAAACCTGTTCCTTTCCCGTACCAAAATAGTCACGCGGTCCCGTGGAGATATACACCTCCGGGGAAGAAGGAAGAAGAAGTCACTGACGTCAGCTCGCTGTCAGCTAAAGTAACAAATATCACGGGACTGAGTGGTGTGACCCGTAGCGGTCGTGTGTTTGCACCCCCGGATCTACCAGTCCAACCCGCGAATGTCAAGGGGAAAGCAAAGGTGGTGGAGGAACAAGATGATGAAATACCCCTTGCTTCGAATAAAGATATTCCGGCAAAGGGCCCCCCGGAGAAAAAGGATGGTAAAAAGGAGGTGTCGCTAGAGGAAGCCAGCGAGTTCCTTCGGATAATTCAGCAGAGCGAATTCAAGGTTATCGAACAGCTCAACAAAACCCCGGCTAGGGTCTCGCTGTTGGAGTTACTTATGAGCTCCGAGCCTCATTG
>NZ_JADYWO010000005.1:0-368650 GCF_015864775.1 Pseudoalteromonas sp. NSLLW218
AAGTGGTGTGAGCCATTAAGCTAACTTGTACTAATTACCCGTGAGGCTTAACCATACAACGCCAAACGCGTTTTATGTGATAGTGAAACAAGCGAAGAAGTTAATATAACTAAAGTAGATATTACTTAAGAAAGACTTAAAAAATATTATCAGATATTTTCCAAATTCAGTTAGTACGTAGAAATACGTATTAACGCCCAAATTTGCTTGGTGACAATAGCGTTTTGGACCCACCTGATTCCATGCCGAACTCAGTAGTGAAACGAAACAGCGCCGATGATAGTGTAGCATTTGCTATGTGAAAGTAGGACATTACCAGGCTTCAAATTAAGTCGAAGGACTTTAAGCTTAATAATTAAAATAAGAAAATTGAAAAGAATTTTCTTGGTGACAATAGCGTTTTGGACCCACCTGATCCCATGCCGAACTCAGTAGTGAAACGAAACAGCGCCGATGATAGTGTAGCATTTGCTATGTGAAAGTAGGACATTACCAGGATTTAATTAAGAGAAACCCGTTACAGCAATGTAACGGGTTTTTTGTTTTTTGAAATTAGTAGAACTCTGCACACTTAGATAAGACACGGTTAGTGAGATTTTAGCATTTTCACTGTGACTCTCCACTGCTGTGGCACTACGACATCCTACTGCGTAGCGTACCGATTTCACGTTGTATAGAGTCCGAATTTAACGATTCGGCTTTTTTTATGTATGCAGAAAAGTGAAAACGCGCAATTAAAACACACTCACAGCAACACCCATCACGTAGATCGGGCGAGCGTAGCAACTCGCGACGCTAAAATTACATAAAACCCCTGCTCGACAATGGATGTGTAGCATTTGCACTGCAACTCTCCACTGCTGTAGGCGCTACGACATTACCAATATTTAATTTAGAGAAACCAGATACAGTAATATGACGGTTTTTTCTATTTAAATTTAGTAAAATCTCACCGTTAAATTCGACAACAAAACTAGGTGTGATTATTCTCGCGTGCTAAAATTCAATTTTTATGAATGACGATATAGAGGTCTAGATTGCCTACAGCTGATTACCAAAAGGTGCTTGATGAAATAGCATATGAAGTACGCCCTTTATTAGCACAAGGGAAAGTAGCTGATTATATTCCGGCGCTTGCCGAGGTTAATCCGGAGCAATTTTCTATCGCTATTTATACAACTGATGGTGAAACTGTGTGTGCAGGGGATTGTTCTCAACGCTTCACTATTCAATCAGTTTCTAAAGTTATGACACTTACTATGGCACTACAGCGTTATGGTGATGAACTTTGGCATAGAGTCGGAAAGGAACCCTCAGGTACAGCTTTTAACTCGCTTACACAGCTTGAGTTTGAAAAGGGGATACCTCGCAACCCATTCATCAATGCGGGTGCGATTGTAACCTGTGATGCATTATACAGCCGCTTATCCGCTCCAATGCATTCTATGCTCGAAACCTTCAGGTTGTTAGCTGGTAATAGAGGGATAGTGATTGATAAAAAAGTTGCTAACTCTGAGTATGAATTCAGGCATCGCAATGCCGCGATGGCACATTTAATGAAGTCGTTTGGTAATTTTGAAAATGAAGTTGATGATGTTTTATGGTCTTACTTTAATTTTTGTTCTATAGAGCTTAATTGCATTGAATTAGCTAAAGCTTATAATTTTTTAGCTAATAAAGGTGTTGATAATCGATCGGGTAATCGTGTTTTAAGTAGTCGTCAAAACAAGCAGCTAAATTCGCTTTTATTTACAAGTGGTTTATATGATGCTGCGGGTGATTTTGGTTACAGAGTGGGTATGCCTGGTAAGTCGGGAGTGTCTGGAACTATTTTAGCTGTGTTACCAAATAAGTTTACTGTCGCTGTTTATTCTCCGGGACTTAATTCGTTTGGTAATTCGGTTGCAGGAATTGCAGCGCTGGAACTGCTATCTAAAAAGCTCGATATTTCTATTTTTTAGGAAATCGATAGGGAGCAATAATTGCTCCCACCGTTATTTACTGTTCCCAATAAACTTGTTCTAAGCAGTCTTCGCGTTCTGGTAAGCCTCGAGATAGGCGAGGAGAATGCTGAACTAATACTTCATAGCTCGCTCGGTTAGCATATTTACTAATTTGCGATAGTGACGAGTAAGTAATAGCTTGTTGCTGATGTTTAGCTGAGTTTGCCACATTAAGTTTATGGTAAACATTCGCTGACAAATCATGAAGCACAGCCGCAAGTGCACAATCGCCTGCACCATTGGTGTTTTTGATTGAATCAGGTCCACCCATAAATGGGGCCGTATGACTATATGCTCTGATAGGCTCGTCACATTCATCTTTACGCATAGCACGTGAAAATTCGTAACGGTTAAAATCAGGTATGGCGCCCGGTAGTAATGGGTATTCAGTTTCACGCTTTAAGCTTTCGTCAACGTAGCCTGCCATAAACAAGCCTTTTTCGCCTGCGGTGCAAATAACTAAGTCTACCCAATCAAGTGCTTTATCGGCAGCTAGGAGAGGGTCTTCAAAACCAGTAATAGCTAAACCTTCTTCTTCGTTCATAGCAAGAATATCAACATGCTTTTCAACAAAGTTTGCCCACCAAGTCGGGTCTTGTTCAATTAAGAACTTTGTACCAAGTGTAAGCACAACTGGCACACCTGCATCATTAGCGTATTTAACCGCTTGCATGGTGGCTTCAGTCATTGTTTCGCTACCTTGAGTGCGCATTAGGTAGGCACTGATCACTAACGCTGATGAATTTTCAATAAGGTCTTTATCGATAGACTCAGGACGTAAGTGATTCATTAAGCCTGCGCTTATTGCAAAAGTACGCTCACCAGTTTCATCAATTAATGTAAAACAGCGACCGATAGGCCCATCAACTGGTTGAAGATAGTTTAAGTCTACACGGCTTGAGGTATTACATAAAAAACGGTAAGCGTAGCTACCTATTTTTATATTTTCGCTCATTACGCCTAATAAAACTGAGCGATCATCTGCAAGTACAGAGTAGTTGTGCATAGTGTTACCAATGGTTCCACCTGCAAACTCAAAATCAACCATATCGTTTAATTTTAAACGATCGTATAAGGCGTTTGTTATGTCGCTATCAATAACTTGCGACATACCTCTACGTAGTTGAAATTCGTCAAGGAAAGCTTGATCAACTTTTGCCTCTATATCAACAACGATTTGATCGATACCCGTAATATAACTACGTTGTAATCGCTCTGTTGCGTTAAGTTGATTGGTAAGTGGATCTTTGGCTTCCACTGGAAAATAATGTTTATGCCTGCGGCGTCCAGGAAATTTCATTTGCTACCCGTGTTGTGAGCTAAATAAAAAAAGCGTGCGATTATAACGTAAATCAGCACTACTGAGCCATTACAAACAGGTAAATAGTGTTTTATTTTTGCAATAAAGTAATGAATGACGCACTTTAGAGTGCTAACTAGGTATAATTACAGCATAAAAGGTTATTTAAGTAGAAATAATGAACGAACCATTTGATGATTCCTACTGGATGGAACAAGCGCTTTTGTATGCAAAGCAAGCAGAGCTGCTTGATGAAATTCCGGTTGGAGCAATTGTAGTTAAAGATAACCAGCTAGTTTCAGTGGGGTATAACCGCTCAATAACGGATAATGACCCATCTGCCCATGCCGAAATGATTGCAGTGCGAGAAGCTGGAAGAGTCCTTAACAATTACCGCTTAATTGATTGTACTCTATACGTAACGTTAGAGCCTTGTTCTATGTGTGCGGGATTGTTAGTGCATAGCAGAATAAAGCGTTTAGTATTTGGTGCGCTCGATGCTAAAACTGGGTCTGCGGGTTCAATTATGAATTTATTACAAGAGCCTAAGTTAAATCATCAAGTTGAGGTGTGCGGTGGTGTTTTGGCACAACAGTGCGGTGATACTATTTCTGATTTTTTTAAACGTAGAAGAGCTCAAATTAAAGCAGCTAAGAAAGCTGCTCGTGATGATCAAGCAAATAAGCCTTGTTCAAGCTAATTTGCAAGCGGCTCTGGTATTGGTGCTTCCATTTGTTGCATTGCAAACATACGGCGACGCCAGATTATTTTCTTATGTAAACCACGTAACATAATACGACGGCGTGTAGCTGTTGAATAAATGACATTGCGTTTTAATTTTTGTGTACGTCTACGTTTTAGCATGTGTTCTCCTAATGCAAGAGTGAGAAAGGCACAGGGTATATCTTATAAAATAATGATATATAATTAATACACATTAGTGATCATTTGATGACAAGTAAACAGATATTTAATTTACTTAAATTTTGTTTACTTACATGCTCAATAAACGGGTACTTATATTAATCTTAGTTATTATTTCCGCTCAACTGTTTAGGCTCAATTATAGGTTGTTTTTTTTCTGTTTGCTCTTCACTTGCTTCACTTTTTACTTCACTTGTTTCATTTAGCTTTGGCTTGGTATCAGTGCTCAGCTCTGTAATTGGTTCTGGCTCAGGTTCTGTAACAATAGCATCATTTTCATCTAACCAAACAAGTGCATCGTAATAGCGGCGTATGTTATCAACATACTTTACAGCCACATCTCCGCGAGCATAACCGTAACGAGTCTTACGGTAATAGCGTTTTTTAATTAGCAGTGGTAAGCGTTTTTTTACATCAGCCCACTTGTCTGGGCTTGCGCCTTGTTGCTCGGTAATTATACGCGCATCATTAACGTGCCCCCAACCTACGTTGTATCCGGCAAGAGCAAGCCATGTGCGGTCGGGTTGCGGGATACGGTCAGGAATACGTTTAATAAGCTTGCTTAAGTATTTAGCGCCACCACGAATGTTTTGTTCCGGCTCCAGCCTATTTGTTACACCCACCTGCTTAGCTGTACTGCGTGTTAACATCATGATACCGCGCACGCCAGTAGGTGATTTTGCTCGTGGATTCCACATCGACTCTTGATAACTGAGTGCGGCTAATAAACGCCAATCCAAGCTTCCTGCATATTGTTCAAACCATGGTTGGTATGTTGGTAAGGTCTCTTTTATAGCTTCTATGTAAGCAAGGGTATTTACATAATTAAATTGGCGCACGTGACCAAAGTATTTCTCTTCGAGTACGTAGAGCTGGTTACTTTGCTTCACGTCACCAAAAAATGGCACCAACAACGCATATAAAGAGTCGTCATCTGATTTATTGAGTATCCATGCAATTGAGTCGTTGTGACTAACTGAAAATCCTATACTTAAATTTGGATGGTAGCGCCTAAATAAAGAAAGCGTATGTGTATCGGCAAGGGTATAATCTATCTCGCCATCAATAACGGCTTGAAGAAGTTCTTCCTCATCAAATTCTTCGCTTTCTGTCCATGTTAAATCAGGATTGTTTTTCTTTATTTTTTGTAAAGTAAGCGAGTGACTACTTTTGGCTATAACGGTAAAGTTTCCGTCTAAGTCGTCAAACTCTCGAGGACGAACGCGCCCTTGCTTATAAACTAATTTTTGACTGATTGTTCTGTAAGTCGGACCATAGCGGTATTGCTCTGCACGTGTTTTATTATAGGTAAGGCCTGAGGCTATTAAGTCTAAATCCCCCTTTTCAAGGCGTTCAAACATGTCAGATAAGTTAAAGAAAGGGACTATTTCAAGCTCTACACCTAAATATTCGGCGAAGGCTTGAGATAACTCATATTCAAAGCCTTGTTCACCTTGAACGGCTTGATAATAATTACTAGCACTCGCAAGGGTGCCCACACGAATTTTATTCTGTTCTTTTATTTGGGCGAGTTGAGTTGGCTGCTCTTGCATATCGCATGCACATAACAGCATAACTAAAGTAATGATTATTATTAGTTTTTCTTTGAACATTGAGTGCCCCTTAAGCTCGCCAGCCACCGTTATAGCAAAACTAAGCCATCGCGTCACTTTACCTTTTATTTTATTAACCAAAAGCGGCTATAAATAAAGCTAAAAAGTTAATTTTATGAAAAGCGTAATTTTGAGTTAAATCTGAATGCTAATTGGACTATAATGCGTGCCTAAAATATCGTTCAATCCCTAACCCCGGATGAAATTACCTATGTTGATCCTTCGTGGTGCACCAGCACTGTCAGAGTTCAGAGTTAATAAAATTTTAGCGCGTTGCCAACAATCGCAACTTCCAGTCACTAACGTATACGCCGAGTATGCTCACTTTGCCGATTTAACATCGCCGTTGAGTAGCTCTGAGCAAACCAAGCTTGAAAAACTATTAACTTACGGTCCAACTATTGCCGAGCATACCCCAGCTGGCAAACTTGTACTTGTTACACCTCGCCCAGGTACCATCTCACCTTGGGCATCTAAAGCAACCGATATTGCCCATAACTGTGGTTTAAAACAGGTTCACCGTGTTGAACGCGGTATTGCTTATTATGTTGAAGGTGACTTAAACGCAGAACAACTTGAACAAGTGATTGCGTTATTACACGACCGTATGACCGAAGCCACGCATAGTGAGCTTGAAGATGCTGCACAACTGTTTCGTAGTGATGCACCGCGCCAAATGTCGTCTGTCGATATTTTAGGTGGCGGCCGCGAAGCATTAGCAATAGCTAATGTTGAGCAAGGTTTTGCCCTTGCTGATGACGAAATAGATTACTTAGTAGAAAACTTTATAAAGTTAGGGCGTAACCCTAACGACATCGAATTGTTTATGTTTGCACAAGCAAACTCAGAGCATTGTCGTCATAAAATATTTAATGCTGACTGGACAATCGATGGAAAAGAGCAGCCAAAATCGCTGTTTAAAATGATTAAAAATACGTTTGAGTTAAATCCTGAAAATGTATTGTCGGCGTATAAAGATAACGCGGCAGTAATGAAAGGCTCAAAAGCGGGTCGCTTCTTCCCAAATGCGCAAGGTGAATATGCGTATCATCAAGAAGACATTGAAATACTAATGAAAGTTGAAACGCATAACCACCCAACAGCTATCGCGCCATTCTCTGGTGCGGCTACAGGCTCTGGTGGTGAGATTCGCGATGAAGGCGCAACTGGTCGTGGCTCTAAGCCAAAAGCAGGTTTAGTTGGCTTTACTGTATCAAACTTACGTATTCCAGGTTACGAGCAACCATGGGAAAGCGATTTTGGTAAGCCGAGTCGCATTGTTAACGCGCTTGATATAATGACAGAAGGTCCACTAGGTGGTGCTGCATTTAATAATGAGTTTGGTCGTCCTAACTTATTAGGCTACTTCCGTACTTACGAAGAAAAAGTAACAAGCCATAATGGCGAAGAAGTACGTGGTTATCATAAACCAATTATGCTTGCCGGTGGTTTGGGTAATATTCGCTCTGATCATGTTCAAAAAGGCGATATTCCTGTTGGCGCTAAATTAATTGCGCTAGGTGGACCTGCAATGAACATTGGTTTAGGCGGTGGTGCTGCATCAAGTATGGCTTCAGGTCAATCAAACGAAGATTTAGATTTTGCTTCAGTACAGCGCGAAAACCCAGAAATGGAACGTCGTTGCCAAGAAGTTATCGATAAATGTTGGCAGTTAGGTGACGAAAATCCAATTGCATTCATCCACGATGTAGGTGCTGGCGGTTTATCAAATGCGTTTCCTGAGCTTGTTAATGATGGCGGACGTGGTGGTAAGTTCCAATTACGTAGCATCCCTAATGATGAACCAGGCATGGCACCACACGAAATTTGGTGTAATGAATCACAAGAGCGTTATGTACTCGCTGTTGGTATCGAAGACTTTGACCGCTTTGAAGCAATTTGTAAGCGTGAACGTGCCCAGTACGCTGTTATTGGTGAAGCAACAGCTGAACCTCACTTAACAGTGTCAGACAGCCATTTTGAAAATAACCCTGTTGATTTACCGCTGGACGTATTATTAGGTAAAGCACCTAAAATGCACCGCGATGTAACGTCAAAGCAAGTTGTTGGCAAAGCGCTTGATACTACATTAATAAATGCAGCAGATGCAGCGCAGCGCTTAATGCGTTTACCAGCCATTGCAGAAAAAACATTCCTTATAACAATCGGCGATCGATCTGTTACGGGTTTAGTCGCGCGCGATCAAATGGTCGGTCCTTGGCAAGTACCTGTTGCTAACTGTGCAGTAACTGCAGCAACGTATGATACTTACCACGGTGAAGCTATGTCACTTGGTGAGCGTACTCCGGCTGCGTTACTTAATTACGGCGCATCGGCTCGTTTAGCGGTAGCTGAGTCGTTAACTAACATTGCCTGTGCAAACATCGGTAGCCTTGAAAATATTAAGTTATCGGCAAACTGGATGGCAGCAGCGGGTCACCCAGGTGAAGATGCTGGTTTATACGAAGCTGTTAAAGCCGTAGGCGAAGAGCTTTGTCCCGCTCTTGGTTTAACGATTCCAGTAGGTAAAGATTCTATGTCGATGAAAACGACATGGAAAGATGAAGGTGACTCACAAGAGAAATCAGTAACATCGCCGCTTTCACTGGTTATAACTGCGTTTGGTCGTGTTGACGACGTACGTAAAACAGTAACGCCACAATTGCGCACAGATAAAGGCGATACATCGCTTATATTAGTTGATTTAGGTGCGGGTAAAAACCGCATGGGCGCATCAAGCCTTGCGCAAGTTTATAAGCAATTGGGTGATGTAACACCTGACGTTGATAGCCCAGAGTTATTAAAAGGCTTTTATAACGCAATGCAAGCGCTTGTGGCTGATAGTAAGTTACTTGCTTATCATGACCGCTCAGACGGTGGTTTATTTACCACAGTAGCTGAAATGGCGTTTACGGGTCATACCGGTGTAACGGTTGATTTAGCTGTTTTAACAGGCTCTGACATTGAAGCGCTTTATAACGAAGAGCTAGGTGCCGTAATTCAAGTTGCAAATGCTGATTTAGATGCAGTAAATGCGGTGTTTGAACAACATGGTATAGCAGCAATTAGCCACAACATTGGCACGCTTAATAGCGATGATACGATTATATTTAACCGTGGCGAAAATACGGTACTTAATCATACGCGTACTGAGCTTCGTACTATTTGGGCTGAAACAACGTATCAAATGCAAGCACGCCGTGATAACCCTGAATGTGCTAAGCAAGAGTTTGATGCTAAATTTGATGCGAAAGATCCAGGCTTAAATGTAAAACTTAACTTTGATTTAAACGAAGACATAGCAGCGCCATATATTGCAACCGGTGCTAAACCGCAAATGGCTATTTTACGTGAGCAAGGTGTTAACTCTCATTTAGAAATGGCGGCAGCGTTTAACCGTGCAGGTTTTGCAGCTGTTGATGTACACATGAGCGACATTTTAGAAGGACGTTTAACACTAGAGCAATTCAAAGGTTTAGTGGCATGTGGTGGTTTCTCATACGGTGACGTACTTGGTGCGGGTGAAGGTTGGGCTAAGTCTATTTTGTTTAACGACATGGCACGCGATCAGTTCCAAAACTTCTTCCACCGTGAAGATACCTTTAGCTTAGGTGTATGTAACGGTTGCCAAATGTTATCAACATTAAAAGAGTTGATCCCTGGAACTGAACATTGGCCGCGTTTTGTAACTAATAAATCAGAGCGTTTTGAAGCACGCTTTAGTTTAGTAGAAATACAAGAGAATCCGTCTGTATTCTTTAACGGAATGGCTGGATCGCGTATGCCAATCGCTGTTTCTCATGGAGAAGGTCATACTGAGTTTGCAAACGATGGAGCCACTAAAGCGGCGCTTAATAGCGGCACTGTAGCGGTTAAGTTTGTAGATAACTACGGTAACCCTACAACGCAGTACCCAGCTAACCCTAATGGTTCTCCAGAAGGGATTACAGGCATTACGTCAACTGATGGTCGCGCCACTGTAATGATGCCGCATCCAGAACGTGTATTCAGAAGCGTTGCCAACTCTTGGCACCCAGATGAGTGGATCGAGGATAGCCCGTGGATGCGTATGTTCCGTAACGCACGTAAAAATGTAGGTTAATTACATTTGCGTTTATACAAGTTAGATTCATAATCTTACTGTAAAATAAAAAAGGCTGCATTGTGCAGCCTTTTTTGATTCCTGAATCAGTATAGTTTTAGTTAAAAGCACAAAGCATTTAAGGATAGTATGTTTAAGCGAGTTGGTTTAATTGTTGGAGCTGTATTGCTAAGCATCTTGCTGCTTGGTTATGTATTTCGTTTACCTTTATTACAGTGGGCTATAGCGCCTGAGCTTAAAAAAGCGGGTGTCACATTAAACTGCCTTGATTTTTCAATTACGTCTGAGCTAAATATTCATGCTGATAAAGTGTGTGTAAATTATCAAAATCAACAGTTACAACTGACGAATATTACTGTAAATACAAAGCGTATAGATATTAAAAATGCAGTGTTAATGGTTAAACCACTGCCTAAAAGTGATGATGCTAATCAACTTGCTAAAAATCTCGATTTAGCGCTTCCCTTAAATCGCCCATTAATTAGCATTAAACAGCTTGTAGTAAAAAGTGATGAACTCAATAAGCCATTAAAAATAAGTATATTAGAACCCGGGCTAAATAAATTTAATGTTACGGGTGATATAAACGCGAGTGCAATTTTGGCTGCTAATAAAGTAAGTGGTCAGTTTTTAATTAATGACACTTTTTTAAAGCAAGTTATAAACACTAAAAATACATTAATTGCAGATGTTAACTTTAATACCCAGCAAGCGTTTCGCTTTGACGGTATAGATCTTGAGTTAAATGGCGATATCAGTTCCCAGTTTGCTCATACTTTTGAGCAATGCCAGTTTAACGTATTAACGACAGGCAAATTGGTAACTCATTTTAATTTAAATAGCCAAGTGTTAATGCTTAATACTGACCTGCTTAATAACAATATTACTTTAACATCAAGCTGTACCGAGTTAATTCCACCGAGTGAATACGCAGGTTTTGTGAGCAATCAAGTTCCTTTAGATTGGCAACTTAAACTTCCTCAATCAATTCGATTAGAGGGGAGCGACCTGAATGTACCTGCAATTAATTTGGTGAGTGAAGGCGATAAGCAATTCAATATTTTAATAACCGATACAGCACTTAATATTAAATCGCCACTTGAAAACTTACAGACAAATTTATCAGCGAGAATAAGCACACCCGATATAAATAATTTCAGCGTTAATGCTCAGTTAGTGGGCACTGCAATTAAAGGCGATTACGCGGTTGCGCTTGAAAGCTTGCCTGAATTTGTTCCTGCAACGGCGAATGGGCTTAGCCTTAGTGGTTACTTTGATTTAAGTGAGTTTATAGGCTCAAAACCAGTTGGGCTTATAAATGCTAAATTAACGCTTAAAAGTGTAGATGCGTTTGATATAAGCGCAGTGCAATACCAAGGTGATTTAACTGCAAAAATGGATAAGCAGTTAAATGCAGAAGTAACATTAACTCATCAATTAAGAAACGCGGAATATAAAGAATTTAAAGCAACGGATATAAGTAACACATTAACAGCAAACGCTAATTTAGGCGTGGGCGAGTTATTTACCGAGCTAACAGCAAAAACGAATATAAAAGCTGTTAATAGCCCCGACATAAAACTTAATAATATAAAAGTAGAGTCTACAGGCTTGCAAAGCCGTGCACTAAAAGCCACGCATCATGTATTTGTAAACGATGTTGAGTTAGTGGTAAATCATCATGTATCGTCGCAAGCTCATCCGTTTGAAGTGATTATTCCTGAGCAAAGTGTACTGCCATTAAATACTTTTATTAATCAATTTGAGCCACTTGCGCAGCTAACTAAGGGCGAATTTAATGGCTATATTAGTGGCGATGTAAACTTGCAAAATGCATCGTTCAATATGGATGTAAGTCACGCAAGTGCACTGTATAACAACTACCTTGCAAATGATTTAAATAGTGCATTTAGCGGGGAATATAATTCAGGTAAGCTTAATGTAAAACCAACTACCTTTAGTTTAAATGAATTTAGAGCTGGTGCCATAGTTAAAGCGATTGAAGGGCAGTGGCAAGTGAATAACAATACCGCGCTTATAAATGATGTAAAAGGAAGTGTGTTTGGTGGCGAGTTTTCTCTAGATACCTACACAGTAGGGAAGCCAAACCAAGTTGCCAATGTTAAGTTTGAAAACATTGATGCAAGTAAACTCGTTACACTCGATGATAAGTCGGGCATTGTATTAACAGGGCGCTTGGCGGGATCTTTACCTGTCCATTTTGATAGTGGAAAAATTGAAATAATTGACGGTAGTTTATTTAGCCAAGGCACCGGTAATTTAAAAATTACCAATAATGCAGCGTTTGATTCAGTAATGCAGCAACAGCAAGAGTTGCAACCTGTATTAGGGCTATTAACTAATTTAGATATTCAAAAACTTAATAGCAGTGTGGCATTAAAAAACGATGGCTGGTTAAAGCTTGAGGTTAATTTACAAGGCTATAATAAAGCAGAGCAGCAGCAGGTTAACTTTAATTATAACCACGAAGAAAACGTATTTACACTTTTACGCGCACTGCGTTTAAGTGACGAAATTACACAGAAAGTTGAGCAACAATACTCACAAAAAGGAAACTAATAATGAGACAGTCGTTATTGATAAAAGTACTGCTCGGGCTAGGTGTTATTAGTGCACTAAGTGCCTGCACGCACCGAGTTGAGGTATCTGCTAAAGAGCCCATTACGATTAATTTAAATGTGAAGGTCGACCACGAAATTCGCGTAAAAGTAGATAAAGAACTCGACAGCTTATTTAGTGACGACAGTGAGTTATTTTAAGGAGCTAAAACATGAATACGAAGAAAAAATTAAATATTATTACGTTAGTTAGTGCAGTATGTATGTCGTTCTCTGCGTGGGCTATTAGCCTTGATGACGCTAAAAACCAAGGTTTAGTAGGTGAAGATAGCTCTGGTTATTTAGGACTTGTTGTACAAAACGCAGAGGCAAAAGCCGTTGTTGATGACATTAATGCAAAGCGTAAAGCGCAGTACTTAAAGCTCGCTAAAAAGAATAACTTGTCGCTTTCACAAGTTGAAGCGCTTGCTGCCGCTAAAACAATTGAAAAAACCCAAAGTGGTCATTACGTTGAAGTAAATGGTAACTGGGTTAAAAAATAGCGATCCCAGCTAGCTTTATTTTGCTAAGGCTAAGAATAAAATCAAGAATAAAACCGAGCGCTTTAAGCGCTCGGTTTTTTACAGCCTTCGAGTAACTGCTGCCAAAAATCAATCCCCTTACGCCTTGCTAGGTTTATATTATGCTCTGGAATCGACTCGGGCTCGTTGTAACTATCAAGCGCTTCACTCATACTTACTTCGCGAATTAAATGCAGAGTAGGAAAAGGCGCTCTATTTGTGTAGTTTGCAGCATCAGTTTCATCACTGTCGGCAAATACGTAGTCAGGATGAAAATTAGCGATTTGATACTTACCTTCAAAGCCTTGCGCGACTAAAAGTGCATTAGCTAAATCGACCAAGTCTAAAAAGTCTTCAAAGTCACTGAAGCCGTTGTCAAACATGATAAGGGTTGTTTCGCGCTCTGGTTCACGGTCAAGCTCAACACATTGCTCAAGCATATCCATTACAGCATCATCCATACTAGCTGCTGGACTTACGATGTAATGAATACAGTTATTTTCTACTTCTTTGCGTGCAAACGGGCAAAAGTTATATTTAACAATAACAGATGACACCCATTCGCGGGTTTGGCTTATAGCTATGTTGGTCACGGTTTTGGCTCTAAATATTGGTTAATAATGGTAAGTGTTTTTTGTATTGCACCTTGGTTTTTAGCAACGCATTGAGCAGCTTTAATGCCTAAGGTTTGGCATGCTTTTGTGTTTTGGCTAAACGTTATAAGCTGTTTTGCCAGTTCGTCGTTGTTATCAACCACTACAGCGCCTTTAAGCTTTATAAGCTCGGGATAAACATGATCAAAATTATATGTGTGTGGACCTGTTATTACGCCTACTGAAAATGCAGCTGATTCCAGTGGGTTATGCCCACCTCTACGTATTAAGCTGCCGCCAATAAAGCTGATATTTGCAGCGCCATACAAACACTGTAGTTCACCAAGCGTATCAGCAAGGAGGACTTGCTCATTGCTATAGCTATTTTGACTACGACGGCTAAAACTAAGTGGGCTTTGCGTTAAAAGCTCTGCCACTTTATCAAACTGCTCTGGATGGCGCGGTGCAATTATAAGTAATGCATTAGGTTGCTTTTTTAGTAGCTGTTGGTGAGCCGCCAATACTAACTCATGCTCTAAAGGATGTGTTGAGCCTGCTACCCATAAAAAGCGTTCATCGTTATTGTCTTCATTACTGTTATAAAGCTGTTTAAGGTTGAGTACTTCAGCTAATTGCTCTTCACTTGGTGTTATATCAAATTTAATTGAACCTGTTACATGGCTTTTTGAAGTTTCAAGACCAAGCTCTATAAAACGCTCCGAATCGGCCTTGTTATGACTCGCAAGTGCTGTAATTGAGCGCATAATAATATGCGTTAATTTAGCGACCTTTTGATAGCCCTGCTGCGACTTTTCAGAGAGTCTTGCATTGATGACAAGTACCGGTATATTTTTTTTGTGACTTATCGCCATTAAATTTGGCCATAGCTCTGTTTCTAAAATACATAATACTTGTGGCTTTATACGCTTTAAAAATCGGGCTGTCGCAAACGGAAAATCGATTGGTAAGTAGCTACACGCCACAGTATTTTTAAACTGGTTAAGTATTTGCTCTCTGCCTGTTGGAGTATTACAGGTTATAAGTATATTTAAATTTGGATGCGCTTTTTGCAGAGCTTTAATAAGTGGCGTTGCGGCAAGTACCTCACCAACAGAAGCACAATGAAAAACTAAAGGTTTGGTTTTGGTCGTAAATAAAGACTTACTGACAAACCCAAAGCGCTCTTTAAAGTGTGCACGATAGCCTTGGTTTTTTTTACCTCGTAAAACATAAAGGTAAAATACAATCAGTGGGCTGATAAAAATTAATGCAAGGGAGTAAAAAATGCGTGCCATACTGATCTTTCTTAAAGGGAAGTGGCGTTAGTTTACCGTGAAATAGTCGTTTTCTAAACATACTCGCAATAAAATATGGCCAGGGTTCAGTTATAACCCGATAAAATGAACACAATTAAATAAAATTATGGAATAATGGATTTAATTTTTCCCTGCTATTTCAGTTCCTAGAGGAATTTTTCATGTCAATTATCGATTCAGTGGCAACTAGCTACGTTGAAACATTAAACCGTCATCAAGCATTATTTGAAACGATGGAAGCTTATCATCAAGAATCTATGCAACTGTTGGAAGCATGCCACAGTGCATTACAAGCTGGTGGCAAGATTGTTTGGTTTGGTAACGGCGGTAGTGCAGCCGATGCGCAGCATTTAGCAGCAGAATTTGTAGTGCGTTACAAATTAGAACGTGGTCCGCTTGCCTCTATGGCATTGACCACCGACACATCAATTTTAACAGCACACAGCAACGATTATCACTTTGATACGGTGTTTGAACGTCAAGTTCAAGCGCTGTGTAAACCAGAAGACTTAGTAATTGGTTTAACTACATCAGGTACTAGCAACAATATTAATTTAGCATTAGAAGCCGCAAATAAACTAGGTGCTTTTACAGTCGCTTTAACAGGGCGTGATGGCGGCAAAGTAAAAGATATTGCTAAGTTACCTATTATTATAAAAAATGACGAAACAGCACGTATTCAAGAAGCTCACATGTTTATAGGTCACTGGTTATGTGAAGCCATGGATATGGTTGTTGCGGAGCAGCAGTAATGGATTTATCGTTATTAAAAAACTTATCGGCAGCACGTATATTAGTTGTTGGCGACGTAATGCTAGACCGTTATTGGTATGGCGACACAGGGCGTATTTCGCCAGAAGCGCCAGTACCTGTTGTTAAAGTAAGTAAATTTGAAGACAAAGCGGGCGGTGCAGCTAATGTTGCAAAAAATATAGCACGGTTAGATGCAAAAGTCGGCTTACTGGGCTTAATTGGCGAAGACGAAAGCGGGCAGATTTTAGAGACCATTTTAAAAGGTGAAAAAATAAGCTCACAGTTAGTTAGTGTATGTGATTTACCGACTATTTCTAAAATGCGCGTTATTAGTCGCCATCAGCAACTAGTTCGCCTTGATTTAGAAGAAACGTTTACTGAGCAACATAGTCAATTACTACTAAACCGCTTAGAGCTTGTACTAGATGAATACGACTTTATTGTGTTCTCTGATTATAGCAAAGGATCTTTAAGCTTAATTAAAGAAATGGTAAGCCTTGCTAAGGGCGCCGGAAAGACGGTTTTAATTGACCCTAAATCGCCAGATTTACATTTATATGAAGGTGCTGATTACATTACGCCTAATTTACATGAGTTTAAGTTAGCAGGTGGTCAAACCGATTCAGAAGAAGCTTTAGCAGCAAGTGCACGTGATTTAATTAGCAAAAATGGCATTAAAGCCATGTTACTTACGCGTTCTGAGCAAGGTATGTCGCTGATTAATGCAGATGAAAAGTTTGATTTTGCAGCGCAAGAACTTGAAGTAAGCGATGTAACTGGCGCGGGTGATACGGTTATAGCTACACTCGCGGTTATGCTTGGCGCAGGTATGGAACCTAAAGATGCTGTAGAAGTTGCTAATTTAGCTGCTGGTATAGCGGTTAGTAAATTTGGTGCAGCAACTGTCTCTCCAGAAGAGCTAAGCCGCAAGCTAGGTCAGTATTTACATACTACCGGTGAGCATTACCAAACACCATTTGATGATGTACTTCAGCATATTGAATTTGCAAAACAAAACGGCGAAACCATTGTATTTACCAATGGCTGCTTTGATATTTTACATGCTGGGCATGTGCGTTATTTAGCACAAGCTAAAGCACGAGGCGATAGACTCGTTGTTGGATTAAATAATGATGAATCTATTACGCGTTTAAAAGGGGCAGATCGTCCTATTAACCCTCTAGATGAGCGTGCAATGGTACTTAGTGCACTTTCATCAGTTGATTGGGTTATTCCGTTTGGTAGCTTAGATGAAAACGATACTCCCGCTAAATTAATTGAGCAAATAAGCCCTGATATTTTAGTTAAAGGCGGCGACTACACCGTAGAGCAAATAGCGGGTGCTGAGCATGTGCTTCGCCATGGTGGAAAAGTTGAAGTGCTTGAATTTTTAGATGGGTGCTCAACATCAAAAGTAATTAGTAAAATTAAACAGTAATTACTTATACCAACCCGCATAAATCTTTGATCAATTTAACGAATTAAATTGCACTACAACGTCGTTAAATTTTTTATTTAGAACAACTAGATACAAAAATTTTTGCCTAGTTCTAGCGTGATTTTCTTAACGTTAAATAGACCCCATATATAAGTAGATTGGTATTATTTAGTTTGCTTAAAAAATACAAAAAAGGATGAAAACACTGTTTTCATCCTTTTCTTACTTTTAATACGTTACTTTATTAAAGTAACGTATTAAAAGTTATATTCGTACTTAGCAAATGCTGAAGTATCGTTTTCAGCACCGTCGTTGTTAGATGCAAAAGCACCTAAAGTAACTCGCCCACCCATAGAAAGCATTCTGTAACGCAGTTCTAATTGCTTAGAGTTAAACCCTGTTTTAGTAATAGAATTGCCTAAATCTAGGTTGTTAGGGTAAAGGTCCCTGTTATCGCTGTTGTAATCAACACTACGTAATTTTACCTGCCAATCGTTTCCACTAGATAACTGACCTAGCAGAGTTAAAACGACTGATTGTGCATCGTTATCGTAGGTTGAGCCAATTGTACGACCATGGTATCGGTAGCCTGATCTATAAGCCGATAACTTGTCATCATGCTCATAGTAACAATTTTCAACTTTTGATTCAGCTTGGCATGAAACACCAGTATCTATATATTCAACATTTACTAATATGTTCTGAGCGTATATGCGTTGTGTTGTTTGAATACCAAAAAGATATGCTCTGTCGGAAGGCTTAAATTGAGAGCTTGCGTCTTCACCTATAGTGCTAATGTAGATTGCATATGGGTGTGTTAACAAGGTATCAGACCAGCGGATATCAATACCAGCCAGTTGATTACCTATTTTTGACTCAAATTGACTGTCACAGCTGTCATTACCATCTGTGCAAGTTGTTTGGCCAGTAATAACATCAATAAAATCACCCGCAGAGCTCGGTTGTCCGTCACCAGCCCATTGTGCAGACCAGCTAAGTGCAATTTCTAACTGCTGAATAGGGCGAAAATTGACACGAGTACTCCACAGTAAAGCATCAGGAATAACACGTGTAGACTCAAGTTTAGCCATTTGTGCGGTAAAGCTCCATTGACCAATCCAGCTTAACCATGGCGTCTCGAAAGCGGTACTTTTCTCTCTAGTAATACTTAGTGCAGGTAAAGGTTTCGCATTACCAGACATAATTAAGCTGTTATCAACACCAGGTCCCCAAAATTGTTCAACAGCACCGGCTCTAAAAATCCAATTACCTAAACGGTAAGCTAAGTAACTATCGTCAAGTGAGGTATCATTACAATCGGTTAAAGCTTGCTCATCGGTAACTATATCGTCAGTCGTTTTTCCATCAACTAAACATTTTTTACCGTCTTTTCTATAATTTATAGCTACTTTAGCTGCAAAGTTATCACCTAAATAAGCGTAAGCTGCTGAAAGCTCTGTTTCTTGAGTATTTGTTGCACCAAAGCTTGTTGCTATGATTGGATCTGTGGCTGCAAAAGCTGATAATTGAAGACTATGTGAGCTACTATTTTCTGATTTATATCGATGTTTAACGCGAAGTAAAGCATCTTGTAAGCTTGGAGATAATTGCTCCAGCGGCATGCTTTCCACATCGCTTATAAAACTTTTCCACATAAGCGGATAGGTAGTTACAGGAGCTAAAATAACACCGGCATCAGCTAATTGTTGAATATCAGCTCTTAAACCATAATCATCGGGTTTTACCCATGGCTCAGCATTAACTGATGCGCTCATAGCGCAAAAAAGAGTAGAAAGTAGAAAAATTCTGTTTCGCAAAGTTCAGATCCTTGTGATTTAGATTGCGGCTAAGTTTATCAACCTAAACTTGTTATTGCAGTAAATAATAAATTTATAGAGCTAATTTAATATATAAAAATGTAACCTGTCTATCGTAATAAGTATCTGATTGGTATACTTGAGTTCAAATAGGAAATTGAGAATGTAATGAGCAACAAACGACTTTTATTTATTCCCGTATCATCACCAGAAGGCATTGGTGAATATATGCGCTCGTTGTTGTTGGCTCAAAGTTTAAAGGCAGAACTTACTGATTCTCTCGATATTCACTTCATATTAAATAAGCATACAAGTTACGCAAAAGATTGTCCTTTTGAAGCCACATTACTTGAACACTCAGCGACGAAAGAGCTGGATTCTGTTTGCGACTTTATAGAGCAATTTAAACCTGACGTCGTTGTTTTTGATTGTGCAGGACGTGCAGGGCATATGAAGGCGGCTAAAAAGGTAGGCGCTAAAGTTATATTTATTTCTCAGCATGCAAAAAAACGTGCTAAAGGTTTAAAACTTAACAGAATTAATTTAATTGATACACATTGGGTTGTACAGTCTGATTATTGTATTGAGCCACTTACATGGGCTGAAAGTACGAAGTTAGATATGTTTCCCTTGGCACATCCTCGTAATGTAGGTCCTTTTGTTACATTTGCCTCTTGTGCGCAAAAACGTGATGTTTTAAATCGCTATAACTTAGTACCGGAAGGCTATTTCATTGTTAATGCTGGCTCAGGCGGGCATATATTAAATAATATTAATTGTGCTGATGTTTACTTTAAAGCCGCGCTTAAAATTACTAAACACACTGGTTTAAAAGCAGTTGTTGTGTTTGGTCCCAATTATAAGAAATCCATTCCTGAAAGTGATGAGGTTACTTGTTTAGCAAGTCTTCAAAGTACTGATTTTTTGGCATTAATGAGCCAAGCTAAAGTTGTATTACTGAGTGGCGGCGATACCCTACTGCAAGCAATTGCAGTTCAAACCCCCGTTGTGGCATGTGCTATCTCAAAAGATCAAAATACACGTTTGGATCATTGTGTTAATGCAGGTGTTGTCATAAAAGCAAATCTTGATATTGATGAAATTACTACGAAAGTAGCTCAAGTTATTACAGAGCCCTTTTATAGTGAATTCGTTTCTAAATATAACCAACTTGATAATACACATAGCTTCGAAGTGATCACTAACGGTATAAAAAATATGCTTACAGGGGATCGCTAATGAATATAGTGATTGTAATTGATTCCCTAGTGGGTGGTGGTGCTGAAAAAGTAATGCTTACCCTTGCTGAGGAAATGGCCAAGTTACAGCACAGAATTACTATTTTGTCTCTTGCTAACTCTATTGAATATAATATTCCTGAAGTACTTTACGTGGAGAGTTTATTCACACATAGGGCATCAAAAGTAGATCGATTTTGGCAGCGTAAAAATAGTGTATTGAAACTAGAAGCGTGGTTTGAAAAAAAACAGAGCGAGATAGGTGATATTGATTTAGTACTTTCTAATCTTGATAGAAGTAATAATTTACTCTCAAAAAGTAATATCAAAAATGTTCACTTTGTTATTCATAACTCCGTTAACGCAGAACTTGCACGTCAAAAAAAGTTAGGTCCATTTTCATACTTATATCTTAAACAAAGTAAGCAAAATTTAAATGGTAAATCACTTATTTGCGTATCAAAGGGTGTTGAAAAAGAAATAACACAAGGGGATTTAATTAACCCAAGTGCAATTGCGACTATTTATAACCCGTTCGATTTTGAAAAAATAAACCAACAAGCAAATGAGCAAAATAACAATATCCCAAATGAGCCCTACTTAATTCATGTAGGAAGGCTCGCCAAACAAAAACGCCACGATATATTGTTTGCAGCCTTTGCAAAGCTTGATAAAAAATACAAGCTAGTCCTTTTATGTAATAAACCTGCAAAAGCGTTTAAGCTTGCACAGCAATATGGCATAGAAAAACAGTTAGTAGTGCCTGGATTTCAACAAAACCCGTACAACTGGATTAAGCAGGCTGAGGCTTTAGTGTTGAGTTCTGATTTTGAAGGGCTTCCAACGGTATTAATTGAGGCTTTAGCGGTGGGGACTCCGGTAGTTAGCACTAATTGTACATTTGGTCCAAGCGAGATATTAACAGGCGAGCTGAGTAAATATTTAGTACCCATTCAACAAAGTGAGGCATTAGCCAATGTTGTTAAGCACGTACTAGCAGACAAGCCAAATGTAGAAAACGCAGATATTCTAAAACAAGTACAGGCAGAGAAGGTTGCTCATCAGTATTTAGCATTGGCTAACTAAGTTAATTTATATAAGTTAACTTATATTAGGTTAACTTATATTAGGTTAACTTATAATAGCGAGCGCTTTGAGGTAGTTGCTATGCAGAGTTTGCCAGTCACTCGCTTTCCAATTAAATACATCATTTCGACCTTGCTCTTTTAAAAATGAGCGCTCAAGACGTGCCAGATTACTTTGTTGCCATTGTGGGTTAGGCGCTCTTATTTCACCTCTATCAAAGTCGATAATATACACATCACTAATATCATTAAATAAAATGTTATTAATGTTTAAATCGGCATGATACACACCTTTTGAATGAAATAGCGCGATTGTTTTAGCAATGCGCTCTAACTCTTCTTCGCTCAATGGGCGTTCAATTAATATATCGAGTACACTTTTAGCACCTATAACAGCCTCGGTAATAATATCACCACGATAAATTAATCCGCTGCGGGTTACTTTAGCTGCAATAGGGGTTGGTACGTTTAAACCAAGCTCTATAAGCTTACTCATTAAACTAAACTCTTTATACACACGGGTTAGTTCAAGTCCTGGGTATAAATACTGATCGCTTAGCAATTTACCCACTAAGCCACCGCGCCAATAATGCCTAAGTACAGCTGTTAATTCGTCTTGCTTAAAAAACCACGCAGTTGCTCGACCTTTTTTAGCGCCCACAATTTTATTTTGTTGTTGCCAATAATTTGCATCAAACCAATCGAGGGTAATTTGGCTTGTGTATTTAGGGTGGCTTAATACAGTGTGGTTGCCTTGCACGTGTTGTTTAAACATAGCTCTGTGTAATTGCTAAATAATGTGTCTATATTAGCGCGTTTTAAAGCTTAGGATAAGTGCTTGCAATAGCGTGATTATAATTTAAGATCGGCTTTTGTATTTAATACCTAAGGGAATGCGTGACTCAAGCTCCTAATTATTCATCTATTTGTATATTAAGACTCTCAGCCATTGGTGACGTATGTCATGGTGTGAGTGCTGTACAAGCTATTCAAAAAGCACACCCTAATGCAAAAATTACGTGGGTTATTGGCAAAATAGAAGCCATGCTACTTGCCGACTTATCTGGTGTTGAGCTGGTGGTATTTGACAAAAAGCAAGGCAAAGCAGCGCTTAAAAGCTTAAAACAACGCTTTAAAGATCAAAAATTTGATGTGTTACTTAACATGCAAGTTGCACTTAGGGCTGGGTTTGTTGCGCGTTGTATTCCTGCAAAAGTAAAAATAGGGTTCGATTGGGCGCGTTCAAAAGAATTGCACAGCTTATTTATTAATAAACGAATAGCCCCACAAGCTCAGGCGCATGTGCTTGAAGGCTTTAAAGGTTTTGCAAAAGCCATTGGTGTAGCTGATTATAAGCCTAGTTGGAACATGCCCTATACAGAGCAAGACCAAGCGATTGCCGATGAACTACTAACACCAGAATACCTAACTAATAAACTATTAGTAATATCGCCCGCAGCTAGTAAAGCACAGCGTAATTGGCTCGCTGAACGTTATGCCACATTGGCTGATTATGCAAGCGAGCAAGGTTTTAAGGTTGTATTGACAGGTGGTCCAACAGAGCTTGAAATTAACCTAGCAAATAGCATTATTAAACATAGCAACACGCCTATTTTAAACTTGGTTGGTAAAACGAAACTCAAAGAATTGCTGTGCGTGTTAAAGCGTGGCAGCTTAGTGCTTGCGCCCGATACTGGTCCTGCGCATATGGCGGTAACTGTTGGTACGCCGGTTATTGGTTTATACGCACATTCAAACCCTGCACGAACAGGCCCTTACTTATACCAAGACTATGTGGTAGAGGTTTATCATCAAAACTTGTTTAAGCAAACAAGTAAAACGGCTGAGCAAGTACCGTGGGGGACACGCGTAAAAGGCGATGATTTAATGAGCCAAATTACAGTTGATGATGTAAAAGCGATGTTTGACCATGTTGTACAAAAAGAGTCTTTGTAATGAATGCACAACAAAAAAATAAAGCGCTTTTTTTAGACCGAGATGGCGTGGTAAATGTTGATCATGGTTATGTGTATCAAAGCGATAAATTTGAATTTATTGACGGTGTTTTTAGCACTTGTAAAACATTTTATGATGCGGGCTATAAAATCATAATCGTCACTAATCAATCTGGAATTGGCCGAGGTTATTATACCGAAGCTGATTTTTTAGCACTAACTGATTGGATGAAAACCCAATTTAGCGATCAAAGCATTGAAGTTACCGATGTGTACTTTTGCCCTCATCACCCTAAAAAAGCGCACCCTGAATATTTGAAAGAGTGCAGTTGCAGAAAGCCTGCGCCAGGTATGTTATTGCAAGGCATACAAGAGCATAACATCGACCCTGCTTGCAGTATTATGGTGGGCGATAAACTCAGTGATATGCAGGCTGCGAAAAAAGCAGGGATCACTACCCGCGTTTTAGTGCGTTCAGGTCAAAGCTTTGATGAAAGAGCCAAGCAAGAGGCTGATTTAATTATCGATTCTATAAACAGTTTACCTGCACTTTTAAATACATAAATAAACTAAACAGATTCGCCTGTAAACTGGCAGGAATTCCTTCCAGTTTAGGGCGTTTGCGACGAACTGCAAACCGTGCATTTTCCCCATTAAACTTTTACAATACCCCCCATAATAAACAGTCGCTTAAATGTGGTTGTTTACCCGTTCAAATAAATGGAGAACACAGATGAGAGCATCTGCTTTTTTTAGCCAGCTACAACAGCAAATTGAAGACGTAAAAACCGAAGGTTTGTATAAAAGCGAACGTATTATTAAATCTCAGCAGCAAGCTCAAATCGAAGTTGCGTCAGGTAAAGTAATCAACTTTTGTGCTAATAACTACTTAGGTTTAGCTAATAGCCCAGAGCTAATTGAAGCTGCGCAAAACGGTCTAAATAATCATGGTTTTGGTGTGGCGTCTGTTCGTTTTATTTGTGGTACGCAAGATATTCATAAAACACTAGAGAAAAAAATCAGTGAGTTTTTAGAAACTGAAGACACCATTCTATATTCTTCGTGTTTTGATGCAAACACCGGTTTGTTTGAAACTATTTTAGGCGCAGAAGACGCTATTATTTCTGATTCATTAAACCATGCATCAATTATAGATGGTGTACGTTTGTGTAAAGCTAAACGTTTCCGTTATGCAAATAACGACATGGCTGATCTTGAAAAGCAGCTTATTGCTGCCGATGAAGCCGGTGCTAAAACTAAACTAATTGCTACCGATGGCGTGTTTTCTATGGACGGTGTTATCTGTAATTTAGAAGCTGTGTGCGACCTAGCTGATAAATACGATGCACTTGTAATGGTTGATGACTCTCATGCTGTTGGCTTTGTTGGCGAAAACGGTAAAGGTACACCAGAGTACTGTAATGTATTAGACCGTGTAGATATTATCACCGGTACATTAGGTAAAGCGCTAGGCGGCGCATCAGGTGGTTATACATCGGGTAAAAAAGAAATTGTTGAATGGTTACGTCAGCGTTCACGCCCATACTTGTTCTCAAACTCATTAGCCCCTTCAATTGTTACTGCATCGATTAAAGTACTTGAAATGCTAGAAAATGGCGGCGAGCTTCGCGCTAAACTTTGGTCAAATGCTAAATATTTCCGTGAGCAAATGGAAGCTGTTGGTTTTACGTGTGCAGGTAAAGATCATGCAATCATCCCAGTAATGCTAGGAGATGCAAAAGTAGCCTCGTTAATGGCTGATAAACTACTTGCTGAAGGCATTTACGTCACTGGTTTTTCATTCCCAGTAGTGCCAAAAGGGCAAGCGCGTATTCGTACACAAATTTCAGCAGCGCATAGCATTGAGCAACTCGATATTGCTATTGATGCATTTACCCGCATTGGTAAAGAAATGGGCGTTATTTAATTTTATTTTAAACCGAAGCCTTGCTTCGGTTTTTTAGTTGAGTGTGAATTATGAAAGCATTATCTAAATTAAAAGCAGAACCGGGCATTTGGATGACAGATGCACCAAAGCCAGAAGTGGGTCATAACGACTTACTAATTAAAATTCGCAAAACAGCTATTTGTGGTACCGACGTACATATTTACAAGTGGGATGAGTGGGCAAGTAAAACTATTCCTACTCCAATGGTTGTTGGTCACGAATATGTAGGTGAAGTCGTTGATATGGGCCAGGAAGTTCGTGGCTTTAATGTTGGCGACCGCGTATCGGGTGAAGGTCATATTACGTGTGGTCATTGTCGTAACTGTCGTGCAGGGCGCGTACATTTATGCCGTAATACAACGGGTGTGGGTGTAAACCGTGAAGGCGCGTTTGCCGAATATTTAGTTATTCCTGCATTTAACGCATTTAAAATTCCAGATAATATTTCTGACGAACTGGCTTCTATTTTTGACCCGTTTGGCAATGCAGTTCATACCGCATTATCGTTCGACTTAGTTGGCGAAGATGTACTTATTACTGGTGCAGGCCCAATTGGTATTATGGCAGCAGCTGTAGCAAAACACGTGGGTGCTCGCCACGTTGTTATTACTGACGTGAACGAATATCGCCTAGATTTAGCACGTAAAATGGGTGCTTCACGCGCTGTAAACGTGGCAAGCGAAAAGCTTGAAGACGTAATAAAAGACTTAGGTATGACAGAGGGCTTTGATATTGGCCTTGAAATGTCAGGTGTGCCAAGCGCGTTTAATTCAATGCTTAATAACATGAACCACGGCGGTAAAATTGCCATGCTAGGTATTCCACCATCAGATATGGCAGTTGACTGGAACCAAGTTATTTTTAAAGGTTTAGTGATTAAAGGTATTTACGGTCGCGAAATGTTCGAAACGTGGTACAAAATGGCAAGCTTGATTCAATCTGGTCTTGATTTGAACCCAATCATTACACATCAGTATTCTGTGGATGACTTCCAAGCTGGCTTTGATATGATGATTTCAGGTCAGTCAGGTAAAGTAATTTTAAACTGGGATTAGTTCCTCACTAAATTACAAGAAGGGCGGCTTTAGCCGCCTTTTTTATACTATTAATTAAAGAGACTTCAATGGCATTTAAACACATTTCTATAGCGCAAACGTTAGAGCTTCTAGATAAAGAAGACGTTGTAATTGCAGATATTCGCGATCCTAATTCGTATCAAGCTGGTCGTATTCCAGGCTCAGAAGCACTTTCTAACGGTAATATTGCACAATTTATGATGGAAAAAGAATTCGATCAGCCAATTATTATTGTGTGTTACCACGGTATGAGCTCTCAGGGCGCAGCTAGTTATTTAGTTGAGCAAGGCTTTGAAGATGTTTATAGCATGGATGGTGGTTTTACCGCTTGGGAAGCAGCTTACAGCGAGAAAGTAGAACGATGATAGAGCTTGGCAGTTTAAATAACCCGCGCGCCGCACAAGGCTTTATAGATTATTTAAAAAGCCAAGGTTTAGATGCAAAGATACACTCGGCAGATGGCAGTAATGTCATTATTAGCGTGACTGAAGAGGACTTTCATCAAGTTCAGCCTCTATGGGCTGAATTTACACAAAACCCTAATCATGAAAAATACCTGCAAGCATCTTGGGATGTAGGTAGCACGCAATCGCCGCTTAAATATCAAGGGCAATCACTTAATCTAATAGCCCGTTTTAAAGCACTCAGCTGGTTAAATCAAACCGTAAGTATTGTAAGCGTTATAATTTATTTTGCTTTTTTACTAGGTGGTTTTGAGACCATTTACACTATGATGCAGTTTAAACCTTCGCAGCCTTTAAGTTGGTTAACGCCCGCGCTCGTACACTTTAGTGCGATGCATATTGTGTTTAATCTAATTTGGTGGATGTCGCTTGGCGACAATATAGAAAAGCAATGCGGAAAACTCAGCTTAATAGGTTTGTTTTTAGTGACTGCACTTATTAGTAATTGGGCGCAATACCTAATGGTTGGTCCCAACTTTGGCGGTTTGAGTGGCGTAGTATATGGGTTACTTGGTTTTTGTTGGATTCATAGCTTTTTAAATCCGAACAAACCTGCGTTGGTTAGTACGGCTATTGTTGGTTTTATGTTGATTTGGTTAGTGCTAGGGTTTGCAGATGTATTGTTTGTAGGTATGGCTAATTGGGCGCACTTAGGCGGATTAGTTAGCGGTATGGCTTTTGCTTATACCGCCAAAGTATTTAACGTAAAACGTTAAATACTAATGATATAAA
This sequence comes from Pseudoalteromonas sp. NSLLW218, assembly GCF_015864775.1. Taxonomy (NCBI): domain Bacteria; kingdom Pseudomonadati; phylum Pseudomonadota; class Gammaproteobacteria; order Alteromonadales; family Pseudoalteromonadaceae; genus Pseudoalteromonas; species Pseudoalteromonas sp. NSLLW218. Next base: position 27,497 of record NZ_JADYWO010000005.1, read on the forward strand.
TATTTAGTGAACAAGACTTCACGGATGATCTCTTGCCCTGTTTCTTCTTTTAAAAGGCTTTTTAGTTTTTCGGCGCACTTTGCGCGTATTTCTTCACGGCCAGTAAGGGATTTTATTTTTTCTTCAGGCTCTTTAGATAAAATCTCTACTAGGGCATCACGAAGTAATGGCGTGTGATGTTCAACGACTGCAATATCAGAAGTATCAGTAAGCATTAAATCAATAGTTACACGCACATAGCCCATTTTTTTACTTGATGCGCCAATGTAGTTGGTGATTATATCTGGCTCAAAACCAAAATAACCAACTGTAGATTCAGCACGGGCTGTAAAGCTTATGACGCTTACAAAGAACGTAAAAAGACCTGCGTATACTATTTTTTTCATATTTAAAGCGTTTCTTAAAACTTGTTACAAATAGTTTATACTTAATAGTGGGTAATAAACAGCGCCAAGCAATTATTTATGGTTATAAAACATCACTTTTTCAAAAGCTTTGGCAATGGTATCATCTCGTTGTTTTTTATTTTGTTGAGCTATTGTGATTACTTATCCTCTGTCTATATCTGCTAATTGGCAGTCCACTTCATATGTAAGTGATTTATCTCCTCTAGAGCAAGAATGGCTTTTTGAACCTAATTCTTTAACTGCTAAATTAAAAAGTAAATCACAAATTTTTAGTGTAAGAGTATTAAGCGAGCAGTTATTTACTTTAAGCCTAGAGCAAAAGTTACTACTAAACAGCGCAGCTAAAACAGCGATTAATCGAGAAGTACTCTTATTGTGCGATAATAAACCTATGGTGTACGCACAAAGCTGGCTTCCTAAAAATGATTCGAGCAATCCTTTGCACAATATGGGTGAACGACCTCTTGGTGATGTGATTTTTCAAGACCCAGCACTAAACCGCACGGATATAGAAATTGCTTATTTTGATGCCAAGCACCCCGTTCAGCAATTAGTTGCAAAATTAAACCTACCCGAGAAAAACTTACTAGGGCGTCGAAGTGTATTTTCCCTCAAAGAATATAAATTTTTAGTGTGTGAAGTGTTTTTACCAGGAGCATATTTATACTCATGAAATTAGCCGCTTTAAAGCCAAAACATATTTCTTACTATATTCAGCTAATGCGTATAGATAAGCCCATTGGTACCTTGTTATTACTTTGGCCAACATACTGGGCTTTATGGCTTGCTAACAGTGGGATGCCGAGCTTGCTCAACTTTATTGTATTTACACTGGGCGTTGTTGTTATGCGTAGCGCAGGGTGTGTAATTAATGATTTTGCAGATAGAAAAATAGACGGCTCGGTAAAACGCACAGCTCAACGGCCGCTAGCTTCAGGGCTGGTTAGTAGTGGTGAAGCTCTTAGTCTATTTTTATTGCTCATAGTTATTGCGTTCATTTTAGTATTAATGCTTAGCTTTAATACTATTTTACTTTCTTTTGGGGCGTTGGCTTTAGCCTTTTGCTACCCTTTTATGAAACGCTATACACAATTACCACAAGTTGTTTTAGGGGCTGCATTTGGTTGGGCTATTCCAATGACCTATATGGCTTCAATAAATGCATTACCGCAGCAGGCATGGTTATTATTTATAGCCAATATTTGTTGGACAGTTGCTTACGACACTATGTATGCGATGGTTGATAGAGATGACGATTTAAAAATAGGGGTAAAATCAACCGCTATTTTATTTGGTAAATACGATCGCCATATTATCTTTTTACTTAATGCTGTATTTATAGCGCTGGTTGCGTTTATTGGTATAAGGAATCATTTAAGTGTCGCGTTTGGCATTGGCTTGAGTGTAGCAGCTGGTTTATTGGCATATCAACAAACGCTTATTCATAAACGTGAAAGAGAAGCCTGCTTTAAAGCGTTTTTAAATAACCATTATGTGGGTTTGGCTATCTTTATAGGGTTATTACTTTCATACCCAATAGCATTTTAAAGCCTTAATAAAGGCTGTTAAAATTCGCTATTTAGAGCTACCTGGGCGGATCAATAATGCCGCTAATAGAGGCGTTTTTTCTAAACCACCCAGCAATAGAGTAGCGTTCGTCAACTGCGGGAAGTACTTCGTGAGCAAAACGTTCGCTTTCAAACATAACCAATGTGCCAGCAGTTGGTTTAATCGTTATTTCTACTTCTTTACTTTTAGGTTTATAAATAACAAGTTCGCCACCTTGCTCTGGCGTATTTAAATAAAGCACCGTTGTAAATACACGATTAGATCGACCTTTGAATGCATCTAAGTGTTTTTTGTAAAAATCACCCTGTGTATATTTTGCATAATGGCATTCGTAATCAAATAGCCCCATAAAAAAGCTACGATTTAACGTGGTTTTTATACTTTGCATTATTGCTTGATACGTAAGCTGTGCTTGAGAGCTGCCGTCAAACCAATAAGTTTTGTCAGTACGAATAGTTTTATCTATTTGTAAGTTATTTAGTCGACCAATACCGGCAAGGCTAAAGTGGGGGTTTATACGGTGACAATCTGCAACTAAATCGTTAACTAAATCGGCAATAAGCGCGTTATGAATTACGGTATATCCTTGGCGTTCTATATCATCTAAATAGACATCAGGACCAAAAAGTGTGTTCATCCACATCAGCTGTTTAAAAAAGGTGCGACAGTGTAGCCGAAAAGCGATTTAAAGCTACTGTTTATTGCGCCGCACTTTTTCAAATATTGGATTAGCTAAATGTAGCTCCCGCTTTCTTTATAAGCGATAGTAAATGCTCTACATGTTCAGTAATAGAGGTTTGCTGGCTTGTTTGTACAACGAGTTGTTCGTGATTTAGATCTTTATTTGTTTTTAGTTGCACGAGTTCAGAATTCTCTGCGATTGTGTTTGCATGCTCAATGCTCGCAATAGCAAAGTGATCTGATTTAACTACACCGGCCATTACTTGCTCAATACTGCCCACTTTAATACTTGATGATTTATTTAAAGAATCGATTGCTTCATTAAGCATAGTTTGCACTTGTTTAGATTGAGAGAAACAACCAAACATAGGGTAGCTATCAAGGTTTTGCTTACTTATATCGTTTTTATGTGCAAGAGGGTGGTTTTTTGAAACAAATAATACAAGCTGATCAGGTAAGTGAATGTCACTGCCAATACTGTTAATAGCTTGAGAGTATACACTTATGTCTATTTCACCTTGTTGGAGTCTGCGTGTTAGCTCTTGCTGATCTTGTAACTGCATTTCAATTTTTATATGAGGATATTGAGCTAAAAACTGCCCACAAGAAATAGGAACTATGCCACTTGCCTTGTTGGTATAACCAATAACCAGTTTCTCATTAGCATTACCGTTTACTGATTGAAAAATCCGTTTTTTCGTTAGCTCAAGTTCCGATAAAGTCGTTTTAGCATATTCAAGAAAAAGTTCGCCTTCTGGCGTTAATTTAACTGAACGTGTTGAGCGTTTTACTAACTCATATCCCATTTCATTTTCAAGTGTTTGAATGCTGCGTGTCAGCGCTGAAGTACTAATCTGGGTTTGTTCAGCTGCTTGTCTAAAATGACGTAATACACCAAGTGCTACAAATTGCTCTAATTGTTCAAATCTCACTTTATAGTCCCTTTTTATAAGTAAGTCGCAGATACCACGGACATCAAATATATTAATTTTTATTCTAAAGTTTAGTAAAATTCTATATTGAAATACGGTTGCAAGTTCATACGTGTTTCCAGCAGGATACCCCCCTTTTAGTATTAATTAAAGAGGAAAGCGACCAAATAGTATTACTTTTTTAATTGATAACTAGTTGTTTATTGTGTTTTGTCTGTATTTTTGCAATTAACTATCTAGGCAAAGTTATTTTAACTCAGTGGGTTAGATCGCCGATTGGGATTCAATTGTTCTAATTAATAAAAAAGTACGCCCCAAAATGGGGCGTACTTACAACATGATTGTGACAAATAATAGGGTGTTTTATCTATAGGAGTTTATTTTACAAAATTTCTATTTATTCGATTGCTTAATGGTTTGTTTTCAATGCTTTGCAGTTCTATTTCAATTGCATCACAGGAGATATGTATTTCAAATAAAGACGTTAACAACGATAAACTTAAGCAGGCTAAGCTAATGCCGAATAAAATAATCCCCGTGGTATTAAATTCAATAAATAAAGCAAACATCGAAAATGTACACAGTAAAAAAGAGGCTACCCCATAAACTTGCATTGTTCTAATTAAGTTTATTCGTTTACGTAAGTTGGTGATTTGAGCCACTACAACGGGGCGTATAGATTCACCCTCGCGTGCATTTAACTCCCTAATTAATTGCGCTAAAACTAAAAATCGGTTTGTATAGGCTAATAATAGCAGCGATATGGCCGGAAAAAGTAAGCCCGGGGTTGTGAGTGTCATGTTTATTCCTCGTGAAATATGGCTAACTATTAAAACTGTCATGTATTGTTTAGTTTAGTCGACTAATACTCGACATTGTACACACAAAATAAATGAGGTGAATATTGCAAAATATTAATAATAAAAATTCAACTGATAGCTCTTTTCAATGGGTTACAATTTATAAAGCCGAAAATACCCTTGAAGCTAATATTATTAAAGGTTTAATACAAACCAGTGGCATTGAATGCAAAATTAAAGGTGAGATGCTCCAAGGCGCATTGGGAGAAATTCCATTTGATCAAGCACAAGTTAGTGTGCAGGTTTATGCGATAAAAGAGCGCCATGCGCGCCAAATATTGGTAAACTATCAACAAGTAAAACAATCCGCTCCAGATTGGGTATGCCCTAACTGTAATGAGCATAATGGATCAACATTTGATTTTTGTTGGTCGTGTGAGACGTTAAAAAATGACTAAAGCAAATAATTTTCAGCGTATTAGAGAGCTTAACTATTTACAAAAAGCCGTTTTAGCGAGTGCTCTAATAGAGCGAATGCTGCCAAATTACGGTTTATTTAGCGAAGCAACGGGGTTTGGTGATGAAACCTTACTTCGTAATTCGCTTAATGTTTGTTGGGAAAAAATATTACTGCCTAAAAGTAAAATAGATCTCGAAAAACAAGTTGAAAAAATAGAACCGAATGTTCCTGAACTTGCTGATTTTGATATGTTTGGTACTTACCCTGCTATTGATGCCGCAACGTCTTTACTTAGTTTAATGCACGGTTTAATGGCGCAAGATGAACAAGAGTTCATTAGTGTCAGTAAAATATCTCAAGCAACAGTGGCACGCTTTATTGAATATCAAATGACGGTTGAAGGTGAGGTTGCAGATAACACAGCTGTAAGAGAACACCCATTAATGCAATACGAAATTGAAGTATTAGGTGAGCTAATTGATTTTGTAGAAAATATGGGGCGTATCACCTCTGATAGCGTAAAAGCACTTAAAAAGTTTGCCCTAGAAGATGGTCAAACAAATATTGGTCTTACGGTATAAAAACAGCGAAGTAAAAACTTTAAAGGCAGGAGAAGTACAGTGCGAATTTTAGGCATTGAATCGTCATGTGATGAAACAGGTATTGCAATATACGATGACGAAAAAGGCTTGTTAGCTCATCAATTATACAGCCAGGTAAAAGTACACGCTGATTATGGCGGTGTAGTACCGGAACTGGCATCGCGCGATCATGTTCGTAAAACGCTACCACTTATAGACGCAGCATTTGAACAAGCAGGTTGTGGCCCAGAAGACTTAGATGGCATTGCTTATACTGCAGGCCCAGGTTTAGTTGGTGCATTATTGGTAGGTACTTCTATTGGTCGTTCATTAGCATACGGTTGGGATATTCCAGCTGTTGCTGTTCATCATATGGAAGGGCATTTACTTGCTCCGATGCTTGAAGACAATACTCCTGAGTTTCCGTTTATTGCATTGCTTGTATCGGGCGGTCATACCATGATGGTTAAAGTAGCGGGTATTGGACAATACGAAGTACTAGGTGAGTCAGTCGATGATGCCGCAGGCGAAGCCTTTGATAAAACGGCTAAGTTACTTGGTCTTGACTACCCAGGAGGTCCGCGATTAGCTAAAATGGCCGAACAAGGCGTTGCGAAGCGTTTTATTTTTCCTCGCCCGATGACCGACAAACCAGGTCTTGATTTTAGTTTTAGTGGTTTAAAAACTGCAGCATCCATCACTATTCGTGAAAATGACGACGACGATCAAACTAAAGCTGATATAGCGCATGCATTTCAAACAGCGGTTATTGATACGCTGGTTATTAAGTGCAAGCGAGCGCTTAAACAAACAGGTATTAAGCGTTTAGTAATCGCCGGTGGCGTAAGTGCAAATACACAGCTTCGACTGCAGCTTGAACGCGTAATGAAAGGTATGAAAGGCGAAGTTTTTTATCCGCGTACTGAATTTTGTACCGATAACGGTGCAATGATTGCTTATGCCGGAATGCAACGTTTAAAAGCAGGTCAGTTTGCAAGTCTTGATATGAAAACAAAACCGCGTTGGCCAATAGATAGCCTTGAGCCGATTTAACTGCTCAAATTTTAAAGATTTTTGTTTTCATCAGTGGGCGCTTTTTTAGCGCCCACTTTTGGTTCTTCCCCACTAAATAATCTAATAATATTAGTACGATGACGAAATATAATTAACAGCGTAATAAAAGTAACCGGAAGAGTATAAAGTGGTTTTATTAGCCATGTATATAAAGGTGCTAAAGATACAGCTACAAGCGCCGCAAGTGATGAATAGCGTGTTATTGCCACTATAACCAGCCATGTGCAAACAAGTAAACCAGCCAATGATAAGCCAATAGGTAATAATGAGCCAAATGCCGTTGCTACGGCTTTACCGCCTTTGAAGCTAAAAAACAGTGGGTACATATGGCCTAAGCAAGCTGCTACAGCGACTAAACCAAGCTCTAAAGGTTCAACTTCTAAAAAATAAGCTCCCCATACTGGAATAGTGCCTTTTAAAATATCAAACACTAAAACCAAGCAAGCCGGAAATGCTCCGCCTAATCTATAAACATTTGTAGCCCCAGGGTTGTTAGAACCGCTATTACGAGGGTCAGGGAGTTTGAACAACCGCGACACTAAAATAGCCGACGAAATCGACCCAAGTAAATAAGCTAAAACAAACATTAAAGTGGCTAACACACGCTTCCTTATTTTTTAATTGCTATACCAATTGATAGTACTTTTAAGCTATTATTGGCAGCAAAATTTATCGTGAAAATTATTAACAGGCTATTTAATAGCTAGTTTGGTTGTTTTGCTATTGTAGAAGTTATTTTCACATATTTAAACACTGGCTAAACCATATACAGTATTAATTTTATTGATGCTTTATATCGTTGCTTAGTCGTTTGTTGTTATTTGGAGTATCAATGGATAAGGTTTTTATATCTCAATTGCACGTCGACACTATTATTGGAGTGTACGACTTTGAAAAAGAAAGTAAACAGAGCCTTTATTTTGATATTGAAATGCTTAGTGATATTAAGCCTGCAGCCGAAAATGACGATATTAATTTAGCACTGGATTACTCAAAAGTAAGCGAACGCGTTATTAAGCACTGCACTGCAAAACCTGTTGAGTTGCTAGAAACTTTGGTTGAGCAGTTGGCTGAGATTATTTTAAGCGAGTTTAATACGCCACAAGTTACTATAAGAGTAAGTAAACCTGCAGCAGTAGCACAAGCACAAACTGTGGGTGTTGAAATTACACGTGTTAAGGCAACTGACTAAATGGCCCAAATTTATATCAGCCTAGGGTCAAATATAAATAAAGCGCATTATATACAATGTGCATTAATTGCACTTAAACAGCACTTTGAGCACATTGTGCACTCGTCTGTTTTTGAAAGTGAAGCAGTTGGGTTTGCTGGCAATAATTTTTATAATTCAGTAGTTGGCGCTACAACTGATATGTCGCTTGCTGATGTATGCGCTTTATTAAAACAAATAGAACGTGATAATGGGCGTACAGCAAACGATAAAAAATTCAGTCCACGAACGCTCGATTTAGATTTACTGTTTTATGATGATGTAACTTGCGATTCCCCAGCGCAATTACCACGTGATGAAATAACTAAAAATGCATTTGTATTACAACCTCTGAGTGAGGTTGCCCCAGATTTTTATCATCCTGTAGCTAAGCAAACGATTGCGCAGTTATGGAATGAATATAATAACCCTCAACAAAAGCTATGGAAGGTGGAGTTTTCTAACCTATGAGTATTATCGAAATAATTATTTTAGCCCTCATACAGGGATTTACTGAGTTTTTACCAATATCGAGCTCTGCGCATTTAATTCTCCCATCGCAAATTTTAGGCTGGGAAGATCAAGGGCTTGCGTTTGACGTAGCAGTACATGTTGGTACTTTAATAGCCGTCGTTATTTATTTTCGTAAAGAAGTAGTAGATATACTAAGCGCATGGTTTAAATCTTTTGGTAAGCAAGGCACTACCGATGACAGTAAATTAGGCTGGTGGATTATATTAGGTACAGTGCCTGCCGCTATTTTAGGTTTACTTTTAAAAGATTTTATAGAGTTGTACCTACGAAGCGCTTTGGTAATTGCTACTACCACAATTGTGTTTGGTTTATTGCTTTGGTACGCGGATGCAAAAGGTAAGCAAATTAAAACTATTTATCAGCTTAATTGGAAAACAGCACTTATTATTGGTTTTGCACAAGCTGTTGCAATGATCCCGGGTACTTCTCGATCAGGTATCACGATGACCGCTGGTTTAATGTTGGGTATGAATAAACAAAGCGCAGCGCGTTTTTCGTTTTTACTAGCGATTCCGATTATTTCTATGATGGGGCTTTATTATATTGCAGAGCTTGCACTGGGTGACCATGTAGTTGATTGGAATACATTATTACTGGGTGTGGTGCTATCGTTCTTATCGGCTTATGCATGTATATTTATGTTTTTAAAAGTAATAGAGCGAATGGGTATGTTGCCATTTGTGATATATCGTTTATTACTCGGTGTCGGTTTGATTGTATTTTTAATGATGTAGAAAATAATTGACTAGATAAAAAAGCCTTCTAACTAAGAAGGCTTTTTTATTATCAAGTGGACATTTTGGCACGAGTGAAATGCTTACTCGCAATGGTAACTAAGCACGAATTTTGGCATTATAGCGCCATTAAACTTTGCATAGCTGTAAAGTGAGCATACGATTTAAGGAAAGTATATGCATATACATATTTTGGGCATTTGTGGCACGTTTATGGGTGGCATTGCAGCCATTGCTAAATCATTAGGTCATAAAGTAACGGGTTCTGATCAAAACGTTTACCCACCAATGAGTACGCAACTTGAAGAGCTTGGCATTGAACTGACTCAAGGCTACGATGTATCTCAATTAGAGCCAAAGCCAGATATGGTAGTTATCGGTAATGCAATGAGTCGTGGTAACCCGTGTGTTGAATATGTGCTTGATAAAGGTCTGCCTTACACCTCTGGCCCTGAATGGCTTAAACATAATTTATTACAAAACTCGTGGGTACTTGCTGTCGCCGGTACGCATGGTAAAACAACCACAGCAAGTATGCTTGCGTGGGTGTTAGAGTACGCAGGTTTAAAACCAGGGTTTTTAATTGGCGGCATAGTCCAAAATTTTGGTGTATCGGCCAAAGTCGGCGAAACGCCATTTTTTGTTATTGAAGCCGATGAATACGACACTGCTTTTTTTGATAAGCGCAGTAAGTTTGTACACTACCTTCCGCGTACGCTTATTTTAAACAATCTTGAATTCGATCACGCTGATATTTTTGAAGATTTAAACGCAATAAAAAAACAATTTCATCACTTAATGCGTACATTACCTCAAAGCGGCAAGGTAATTTGGCCTAAGCAAGACGTAGCGCTTAACGATGTAATAGCACAAGGGCTTTGGAGCGAAAGCGAAACGTTAGGCGATGATTGGAGCTATGAATTAATAAAAGCCGACGGTAGTGAGTTTAATGTGCTTTTAAATAACGAAAAGCAGGGCACTGTTTGCTGGCAAGCAATAGGCGAGCATAACGTTAAAAATGCAATTATGACTATCGCAGCAGCGCGCCATGTGGGTATAGCTGTTGATCATAGTATTGATGCCTTAGGTGAGTTTATTAGCCCTAAAAGGCGTATGGAGCTAAAGGCTGATATAAATAATATTAAGGTGTATGACGATTTTGCGCATCACCCAACAGCAATTAAAACTACGCTTGCAGGACTGCGCGCAAAAGTAGGCGATGAAAAAATTATCGCTATTTTAGAGCCGCGCTCAAACACCATGAAAATGGGTGTGCATCAATATACATTATTAGATTCACTGCGTGATGCTGACGACGTACTACTTTTTGAACCAGAGAATCTAAATTGGTCGCTAAAAGAGCAAGCAGATAAAGCGGGTATGCAGTGCTTTAGCAGCACACAAACAATTATTGATACGGTGCTTGAAAATATTGAGCCTAATCAACATATTTTAATTATGAGCAATGGTGGTTTTAATGGCCTTCATCAACACCTTGTTGATGGTTTAGCTGATAAATACAGCGGAGAATAGTGTGCAATTTAAAGATAGAATTACGCTCGCTTTTAGCGGTGCATCAGGTGCACCTTATGGTTTAAGGTTACTTGAAGTATTGCTTGAGCAGCAATTTCAAGTTTACGTACTTATCTCAAGTGCAGCACGAGTGGTGCTTGATACAGAATCAAATATTAAGCTCTCTGGTAACGAAGATAAAGCCACTGAGCAGTTAAGTACGCTGTTTAATGCTAAATCTGAGCAGTTAAAAGTATACGGTAAAGATAACTGGTTTAGCCCTGTGGCTTCGGGCTCTGCTGCACCTAAAAAAATGGTGGTATGTCCATGCAGTGCTGGGTCGGTTTCTGCAATTGCAGTAGGGGCGTCAGATAACTTATTAGAGCGCGCCGCCGATGTCGTTATTAAAGAACGCGGACAGTTAATTTTAGTGCCGCGCGAAACACCATTTAACGAAATTCATTTAGAAAATATGCTTAAGTTATCTCGTTTAGGTGTGACCATAATGCCAGCAGCGCCTGGTTTTTATCATAAGCCACAAAGTATTGAAGACTTAGTCGATTTTATGGTGGCAAGAATTTTAGATCATTTAAACATTGAACATAACCTAACAAAACGTTGGGGTTATGGTGAGGGTAAGTAATGAATAAGCAAAATATTGCTTTAAATATAGAAGGCCTTACCAAGGTTTACAAAAATGGTGTTGAGGCTATTAAAGGCGTTGATTTACAAGTTAAAGAGGGCGACTTTTTCGCTTTACTTGGTCCAAACGGAGCAGGTAAATCAACCACTATTGGTGTTATTTCGTCACTTGTTAATAAAACAAAAGGCAAGGTAGAAGTATTTGGTTGTAATATTGATACTGATTTAGAAGCTGCAAAAGCGCATTTAGGCTTAGTGCCGCAAGAGTTTAACTTTAGTCAGTTTGAAACACTTAGCCAAATACTTGTTAACCAAGCCGGTTATTATGGTGTGCCACGTGGCGAAGCCCACAAACGTGCTGATAAATACTTAGCACAGCTTGGCTTACTTGAGAAAAAAGACAAACAAGCACGTACGCTTTCAGGCGGTATGAAACGCCGATTAATGATTGCGCGTGCCCTTATGCACGAACCTAAGTTGCTTATACTTGATGAGCCAACAGCGGGTGTAGATATAGAATTACGCCGTTCAATGTGGGATTTTTTACGTCAAATAAATGAGCAAGGCGTTACTATTATTTTAACTACACACTACCTTGAAGAAGCTGAGTTACTGTGTAAAAACATCGCCATAATCGATAATGGCCGAATTGTTGAAAACACCACCATAAAAGCATTGCTTGCAAAGCTTGATAAAGAAACCTTTATTTTAGATTTAAAAATGCCAGCAAGCCCTGTCACGCTTGAAGGTTATAAATTTACCATGACGGACGATCATACTGTTGAAGTGGAAGTCGCTAAGTCTCAAGGCTTAAATGCTGTATTTAGTGCATTAACAGCTCAAGGTAATACTGTGTTGAGTATGCGAAATAAAGCAAACAGATTAGAAGAGTTATTTGTAGGATTACTAGAGCAAGGGCGGGGCGAGTAAATGTTTAAATATGGTGTAGCCTTAAAGAGTTTATGGATTAAAGAATGTATTCGTTTTTTACGTATTTGGGTGCAAACTTTAGTACCGCCAGCAATTACGATGAGCTTATATTTTGTTATTTTTGGTAACTTAATTGGTTCACGTATTGGTGATATGGGCGGCTTTAGTTATATGGAGTTTATTGTACCTGGCCTTATAATGATGTCGGTTATTACTAATTCCTATTCCAACGTAGCCTCTAGTTTTTACTCAACAAAGTTTCAAAAAAGTATTGAAGAGCTTTTAGTTGCACCTGTACCTAACTACATCATTGTTCTAGGTTATATGGGTGGCGGTATGACACGCGGTATTATGGTGGGCTTTATAGTGACCTGTGTGTCGTTATTATTTGTTGATATCCAAATTCATAATATTTTTGTAATTATGGCGACGGTTATTTTAACCTCAGCTGTGTTTGCTTTAGGTGGTTTAATTAATGCAATTTACGCAAATAGTTTTGACGATATAAGCATTATCCCCACCTTTATACTAACGCCATTAACTTACTTAGGCGGTGTATTTTATTCAATTACGTTGCTGCCTGAGTTTTGGCAGAATGTATCACAAATCAACCCTATAATTTATATGGTTAACGCATTTCGTTATGGCTTTTTAGGTGTGTCGGATGTTGATTTGAGCGTGGCTCTTGGGGTTATTTTAGTATTTATAACAGCGTTATTTACATTGGCGCTTACATTGATCAAAAAAGGTGTGGGGCTAAGACACTAATGAGTGATGCAAATTCACGTAGTATTGTATCTAATCAAGCGGGTATTCACGAAAAGCTTGATGAAATAGTAAATAAGCACTTAGATGCTGAATTTAAAAAGCCAATTGCAGCTCATACCCAAGCCGCATTTGACGAGGTTAATGCCAAAGTACAAGCCTTTAGTGGTCCGCTTATTTTAGACTCGTGTTGTGGCGTAGGTGAAAGCTCAGCTAACTTAGCTAAGCGCCATCCTGATGCACTTGTAATCGGTATTGATAAATCGTCGCACCGCTTAGATAAGCACGATGTTGAATATAAGCAAACCGACAGTGGTCAGTACATCTTAGTGCAAGCAGACTTAAATGACTTTTGGCGTTTAGCGGTCGCTGCTAATTGGCAACCTACGCACCATTATTTGTTGTATCCAAACCCGTGGCCTAAATCTAAGCATATTCGTAGGCGCTGGCATGGCGCAGCTATTTTTCCATTTATCGTTAAGTTAGGTGGAAAATTAGAAGTGCGCAGCAATTGGGATATTTACGTTAAGGAGTTTGCTCGGGCGCTTGAATTAACAGGCAACCCTTGCGATGTGACACTTTATGAATCAGACGATGCAATTACGCCTTTTGAGCGTAAATACTGGGCCAGTGGCCAGCAAAGCCACCGACTCGTTATAAACTTACCTTGCTAAAGTAAGTTAAAGTGCTAATTCTTCTGTAACCGTATTAACATGTGGCACTGGGTGGGCAAAGTAGTTGCCTTGCATTAGTGTCACATTCGCCTTTTTAAGTGCGGTTACTATGGTTGCATTTTCTACGGATTCTGCCATTAATTGTAAACCAAGTTGATTAGCAAAACTGGCTATATGTTCAATAAACAAGTAGATATCTTTGTCATTCACTATTTGCTTTATTAGTGCGCCATCGAGCTTAATACCATCTACTTCCAGCTTAAGTACGTTTGATATATTTGAATAACCACTACCAAAGTCATCAATAATAACCTTAACGCCTTTCGTTTTAACCATTCCAATAAATGCTTTTACTTCAGAAAAGTTAGCAATAGCTTGGGTTTCTAAAAGCTCTAGTGTGATATTACCAGGATGCGGGTAACGCTTAAGTTCGTCTGCAATAAACTCACTTAAATTAGGGTCGAGCATATCTTGTGCAGTTATATTTAAACTCCAGCAAATATCTGTTTTTCTAAAGCGACTAACACATTGTGAAAATATAGTACGGGTAAGTATTCCGTCCATTCTTGAGCGAGTAACAACATTTAAAAATGCATCAGGTTTTAATACTTCACCTTGCGCTGTTACCATTCGAGCTAAACATTCGTATTGAACAACTTTATTGGTATTAGTATCAATAATGGGTTGAAAGTAAGGCACTATACGGTTGTTATCAAACGCTTCACGCACCTCTTTAGCCATTTCAACATTGTATTGATATTGCGTTTTTACATCGTGTAGCGCTTTTGAGTAGTTAACTACGCTATGTCTGCCTTGTTTTGCTTGCAGCGCCGCTATATGAGCGTTTTCAAGTAGTAGCGATTTATTACCACTGGCAATACCTGCACATAGAGTTATATAAATAAAAGGGTCAGTTAACACTGGGGTATTAAAGTTATATGTTTTTACGAGATCGGTAAATTCGTCATTACTCATTTCTTTAGGCGCGAGTAATACTATTTTGTTGGTTGCTAGTCTGTATATATGGCAATGCGCAGAGCTTCTGAGTTTAAAGTGAATGAGTAAGTTTTTCATTACTTTATCACCCACTTCAGTGCCGTAGAAACTGTTTATATCTTCTATTTCATTAACCCAAATAACGGCTAACTGCATGTGATGAGCATTACTTTTTTTAATAAAGTACTCAAGAGCAATATGATTAGAAAAACCAGTACTTGAGTCAGTTGCTAAAGAGCGCTTTAGTAAATAAATATATATGGCGGCAACAAGTATCGCGATAAAAAAGAAGAAGCTCGCCATTGCAGCAGCTTTCGATACACTTTCTTTAAGTTTCTCGTTTAAATTGTAAATAGTTATATCGGCACCCGTTAAATAGGTATTGCCGTTAATAGGGTCAACGTAAGGAATAAAAATAGTTTTAAAGTGGCCCCACTGATCGCTCGATATTTCAAATACAGGCTCGGTTGAGTAAAAAGCACTTATATTTGCATCGGTAGCTTCAGGGTAGAGATCTAAAAATTGAGTTACTTTGCCATTATTCTGATCGTCTTGCGTGTAGCTTGATGAGCTAAAAAGAACCTTTCCGTCTTTTAAAATCATTGAATACACATAAGCAATATCAAGTGCTTGAGCAAACTCAGAGAGCTGTTTACTCTTATTTTGATAGTAAGAAAAACTTATGTTGTCGCCTTGATTAACCGCACTTAAGTAATTTTCACCTAGAATATGTTTAACGCTGGTGGCGGCATTAAGTAAGCGATTATCAACCGACTGCATTATTTCAGCACGCGTGGTTTGGTAAGTGTAGTAAACATAGGTAAGCAAGCTTATTAAAAATAAGCTAAAGCCTGCCACTATCCAACTAACTTTGACTCTTCCTTCTGGCATATGTGTCCCTTTTTTGTTATCAAATTTATTATACCCAAAATAAGTAAATGCCCAATAAATAATTAGGTTTAGTCAAATTTTAATTAAATTATCATTTTTTTGTCATCGCTTTGATTGCTTTTATAGGTTTAAACGAGACATTTTAGTTATATTGCAGTAAAGTTAGCGCAATTTTTAAAGAAACACGATTGCTCTAAATGTCCTAATAATTAGGAGTTTTTGATGGGTAAGCGCGTGTTTTAGCTACACACACTAGGTATTGAGATGGATCAAAAGCGTTGTGCCGTCGCCTCTAAAGAAAGCCTTAAGCGTATATTTACTGTACCTGAAGCGCCAGACTCAACTTTAAGCAAAATCGAGCTTGAAATTTCGAGTAATTTAGCAGGTTTCTTAAACGAAAATATAGCGGCAATTGAAAAACCATTACATGAAATCGAAAAAGATTTTCAGTCGGCAGTAATCCCAGAGGATCCAACGTTTGTATCTGCTTATGCTCAAGACATAATGGAGCAACTTGTTGCGCATTCTGTGCATACAGCTGCGCCTAGCTTTATTGGTCATATGACCTCTGCCTTGCCGCATTTTTTATTACCGCTGTCAAAATTGATGGTAGGGCTAAATCAAAATCTAGTAAAAATAGAAACGTCTAAAGCGTTTACGCCTCTTGAGCGTCAAGTGCTTGGAATGATGCATCATTTAGCTTATGGGCAAGAAGATTCGTTTTATTCTAAATGGATGCACAGTGCTAAAACCTCATTAGGTGCATTTTGCTCAGGTGGAACGGTTGCTAATATTACTGCGCTTTGGATTGCGCGAAACCGCTTATTAAAACCCGATGGTGATTTTAGAGGTATTGGCGCACAAGGCCTAATTGCCGGTATGCTGCATTACGGCTATAAAGGTTTAGCAGTATTAATATCAGAACGCGGACATTACTCATTAGGTAAATCAGTTGATTTACTCGGTATTGGTCGCGATAACTTAATTGGTATTAAAACCTGCGAAAATAATAAAGTTGATGTAGGAGCTATGCGCGAAAAAGCACGTGAGCTTGAATCGCAAGGCATTAAAGTAATGGCGATTATTGGGGTAGCGGGTACAACCGAAACCGGTAATATTGACCCACTTGATGAAATGGCCGACTTAGCACAAGACATTAACTGCCATTTTCATGTAGATGCTGCATGGGGAGGAGCGACCCTTTTATCGAACACGCATCGCCCTTTACTAAAAGGGATTGAGCGAGCAGATTCAATTACCATCGATGCACATAAACAAATGTATGTACCAATGGGAGCGGGCTTAGTTTTATTTAAAGATCCCGCTGCCACAGATGCAATAGAGCATCACGCTGAGTACATATTACGTAAAGGTTCAAAAGACTTAGGTAGCCACACGCTTGAAGGCAGCCGACCTGGTATGGCAATGTTAGTACATGCTTGCTTACGTGTTATTGGTCGTAAAGGTTACGAAATGCTGATTGATCGAAGCATCAAAAAAGCACATTACTTTGCTGACTTAATCAAAGCTGATGAAGACTTTGAGCTTATCTCAGAACCTGAGTTGTGCCTATTAACGTATCGTTATGTACCTAAGCAAATTAAACAAGCAATAGCCGATGCAGATGCTGCAACTCGGTTAGATATTTTTGCTTCATTGAATCGTTTTACTGCCAGTATGCAAAAGCGTCAACGAGAGTCTGGTCGCTCATTTGTATCACGTACTCGTTTAACGCCTTCTAAATACGACAATCAACCTACCGTTGTATTTAGAGTGGTACTTGCAAACCCGCTTACCTCAGGCGCTATTTTAAAAGAGATATTGGCTGAGCAAAAAGAGTTGGCTGCAACAGATCCGGTATTCAAAAAATACTTAAGAAAGTACATGTAAACTAAATACAAAAAAAGGGTCACTTTGAAGTGACCCTTTTTGATATTAGAATAGTTGATTAATTACTAATGCAGAATACGTGCTCTAATTGTACCCTCAACAGCGCTTAGTTCTTTAAGTGCTACTTCAGATTGATCTGTATCTACATCAATAACTACATAACCAATAGATGCGTCTGTTTGTAGGTATTGCGCAGCAATATTAATACCGTGCTGTGCAAACGCTTGGTTAATTTGCGTTAGTACACCAGGGCGGTTGTGGTGTACGTGTAATAAACGGCTACGATTAGCAAGCTCAGGCAGCGATACTTCAGGGAAGTTAACCGCAGTAATAGTTGAGCCATTATCTGAGTATTTAGCCAGTTTACCCGCTACTTCAATACCAATGTTTTCTTGTGCTTCTTGTGTAGAACCACCAATGTGCGGCGTTAAAATAACATTGTCGAATTGGCGCAGTGGCGATACAAATTCTTCATCGTTAGATTTTGGCTCAGTAGGGAACACATCGATTGCTGCACCACTTAGTTTTTTCTCTGTAAGCGCTTCTGCAAGAGCATCAATATCAACCACAGTTCCGCGTGAGGCATTGATCAAAATAGACCCCTGCTTCATAACAGCAAGTTCTGCGCTACCAATAAGGTTTTTAGTTTGCGGTGTTTCTGGTACATGTAAGCTAATAATATCAGAGCGTTGTAACAGCTGAGTTAGGTTATGAACTTGTGTTGCATTACCCAGTGATAACTTATCTTCGATATCGTAATATTCAACGTTCATACCGATATTTTCAGCCATAATACCTAGCTGAGTACCAATGTGACCGTAGCCAATAATACCTAAAGTTTTACCACGTGCTTCAAACGAACCATTTGCTGTTTTTAACCAGCCACCACGATGAGCCGCTGCATTACGCTCTGGAATACCGCGTAATAAAAGTAGAATTTCACCAAGTACAAGTTCAGCAACTGAGCGAGTATTAGAAAATGGTGCGTTAAATACAGCAATACCGCGTTCGCGTGCTGCATCTAAATCAACTTGGTTTGTACCAATACAAAAACACCCAACAGCAACTAGTTTGTCAGCTGAGTCTAATACGGCTTGGTTAATATGAGTACGAGAACGAAGTCCTACAAAGTGAACATCTTTAATGCGCTCTTTAAGCTCGTCCTCAGGTAAGGATGTTTTAACGTAGTCGATATTGCTGTAACCGTTACGTTTTAGCGTTTCAACAGCGCTTTGGTGAACACCTTCAAGCAAGAGAATTTTAATTTTGTCTTTTGCTAACGATACCTTACTCATAACCTCATCCTATTTAATTTGTGGCCCATTTTTGGTACCGATAATCACTTTATCAGCACCTCGCATCGCAAATAGGCCGTTGGTAACTACGCCAACAATTGAATTTATTTGTGCTTCAAGTTGTTTAGCATTGGTAATTTTTAAGTTAAATACATCTAATATCACGTTACCGTTATCGGTAACTACGCCTTGGCGATAAACAGGGTCACCACCAAGCTTTAATAATTCTCGTGCAACGTAGCTGCGTGCCATTGGAATAACTTCTACCGGAAGCGGGAAGTCGCCCAATGTATCTACCAGTTTTCTGTCATCAACAATACACACAAACTGTTTTGCAACTGCCGCTACTATTTTTTCACGTGTTAGCGCTGCGCCGCCGCCTTTAATCATTTCGTTTTGAGCGTTTATTTCGTCAGCGCCGTCAACGTATACATCTAAAGCAGCAACGTTATTAAGCTCAAATACTTCAATACCCAACGCTTGTAGGCGCGCGGTTGAGGCTTCTGAGCTTGATACAGCGCCTACAATAGTGTCCTTTACTGAGCCAAGGGCATCAATAAAGTGATTAACAGTAGAGCCTGTACCCACACCTACAATGGTGTTTTCTTTTACAAACTCGAGTGCTGCCCAAGCAGCTGCTTTTTTTAATTCGTCTTGTGTCATTGCTTTGTGCTCATGTATGTCAGAAATATGCGGTTAGTAATCAAATTTAATTGTTACCAACAGTATGTTTTATCTGGGGTGATAATGGTTTTAAGTGGTACATCCCACGACTCGATTGGTAGGGCCTCAACTTTTTGGCATTCATGTGCAAGGCCAATTAGTTGTGGTTTTTGCCAATTTTGTTCGTGTAAACGCGCCAAAGTCCGGTCGTAAAACCCACCTCCCATTCCTAGGCGATTACCTTGTTTATCAAATGCAACTAATGGCATAAGGAGGTAATCAAGCACTGGTAATGGGCATATTTGAGAGCAGTTCAGCTTAGGCTCCAAGATACCATAGCGATTTGCTCTCATGGGTGAGTTTTTCTCATAGCGCTGAAATAGTAAATTAGCGCCATTGAATGGGTGTATTATAGGTAGGTAAACGGTATGGTTTAAACTCCATAATTCTTTAATTAACAATGAAGTGTCTAACTCCCCATCGTTACTTAAGTAAATGGCAATATGCTTTGAATTCGTTGTTTTTTCGCTTTTTAAATGTTGAATAAAATTCATTTTTAGCGATTGCGCAGCAATTATTTGCTGATTATTTGACAAGTTTTTACGGGTGTTACGAATTTCTGCTCTTATTTTTGCGCGTTTATTACTCATTAAATTAATTAGCCATTCTTAAAAAGAGAATAAATCGGGAAAAATTAAAAAAACAGCCAGTACTACTAGCAAAATGGTGGCAGTTGCAATCAATGAATATAAAAGTAAGTTACTGCGTTTTTTAGGAGGCGCTAAATCCTCATCTAGCATTAGGTCGTCATCTTGCCATTCGTCAACATTTTCGTCTGGTGCTTTTAATTGAGCTTCAGGAAGGCGTTGCTCTAGCTCGTCTAACTTTTCTTCAAGGCGAATTAAGCTGCTAGTGATGTAATCGAGAGCATCAAAAATACGTTCATCACGTTGGTTGTTTGCAGCAGGGGCAGAGCTATTTTGAATAGCGTTTGAAACAGCTTGAAGCTTACTTTTAATGCCTAAGCTCGCTAGTAACTTAGCCTGTTTTAACGCTTTGTCTTTATCGCTTGGCGCAAACAGTGGCTTGCCTTTAAAAAAAAGAGCTACTTTTTCATCTGACGTTTTTAATTTTGCAGCTAAATTTGTACATGCTGTTTTTATATCAACGTTATCGGCAAGTCCTGCAAATATAACGCGAAAGTTATCGGCCATTTAACTATCCCTAAAGCTTTTATAATGAAATGAGTATATACCTAAAGTACAAAAGAATTCGAGGTCGATTTTATAGTTATTTTGTAGACGCTCTACAAACAATATAGCGAATAAGTTTTAGATGCAAAAACGACCCTTAAAAGGGCCGTTTTTAATTTATTACAAAACTTTTGGCTTAAAGGCCAGCAGCTGCGCGAAGTGCGTCTGCTTTATCAGTACGTTCCCAAGGGAATTCGTCACGACCAAAGTGGCCGTAAGCCGCTGTAGGAAGGTAGATAGGGCGCTCTAAATCAAGCATTTGAATTAAGCCGTAAGGGCGTAGGTCAAAGTGTTCACGAATAAGCTCGATTAAACGGCTTTCTTCTAGCTTGCTTGTACCAAATGTTTCAACGCTGATAGAAGTAGGCTCTGCAACACCTATTGCGTAAGAAACTTGTAGCTCACACTTGTCAGCAAGACCAGCAGCAACAATGTTTTTAGCAACGTAACGTGCTGCATATGCTGCTGAGCGGTCAACTTTTGATGGATCTTTACCAGAGAAAGCACCACCACCGTGACGAGCCATACCACCGTATGTATCTACAATGATTTTACGACCAGTTAAACCACAATCGCCCATTGGTCCGCCAATTACAAAACGACCTGTTGGGTTTATAAAAAACTTAGTTGCGCTTGTAATAAGTTCTGCAGGAAGTACAGGCTTGATGATTGTTTCCATCACAGCTTCTACTAAATCTTTTTGTGAAATGTCTTCGCTGTGCTGAGTAGAAAGTACAACAGCATCAATACCTACTGGTTTGCCGTTTTCGTATGCAAAAGTAACTTGAGATTTTGCATCTGGACGTAACCAGTTAAGCTCGCCGCTTTTACGTACTTGCGCTTGGCGCTGTACTAAACGGTGTGAGTAAGTAATTGGAGCAGGCATTAGTACTTCTGTTTCGTTACATGCGTAACCAAACATTAAGCCTTGATCGCCCGCGCCTTGCTCTTCTGGGCTAGTACGGTCAACACCTTGGTTAATGTCTGGAGACTGTTTACCAATAGTGTTTAAAATTGCACATGAATCGGCATCAAAGCCCATGTCTGAATTTGTGTAGCCAATGTCACGAATTGTTTTACGTGTAATTTCTTCGATATCAACCCATGCGCTAGTAGTGATTTCACCACCAACCATAACCATACCGGTTTTAACGTAAGTTTCACACGCTACGCGAGCCTGAGAGTCTTGCTCTAGGATTGCATCAAGTACCGCATCAGAGATTTGATCGGCGATTTTATCCGGATGACCTTCAGAAACAGATTCAGAAGTAAATAAATGTTTTGCCATTGTATTTCTGCTCACAAATATTGCGCTTCACAAATGTCGGTATTAGCGCTAAAAAATTAAGGGGCGTATTTTATCGAAAACAAAACGCATTGCATAGTGTTTTTACGCCTAGACGTCTAAATAAAATTACGAATGTCGTTCTAGTCTCAAAAAAAATTCATAATGCTGCCTTTTCTGGGGTTTTTAATTGCACACCGCCCCCACAATAAGTAAGAATGGATACATAACAGTATCCAAGTTATTTGGTTACATAAACAAACACATAAATACCCGCGCAAATACACATATAAGGTAGGAGAATTCATGCCATCTCGCAAAGAACTTGCAAATGCTATTCGCGTCTTGTCAATGGACGCAGTACAAAAGGCCAAATCTGGCCACCCTGGAGCCCCTATGGGCATGGCTGATATCGCAGAAGTATTATGGCGCGATTATCTAAAACATAACCCAACGAATCCAGAGTGGGCTGACCGTGACAGATTTATTCTTTCAAACGGCCACGGTTCAATGCTTATCTATTCTCTATTGCACCTAAGTGGTTACGACTTACCACTGGACGAAATTAAAAACTTCCGTCAAATGCATTCTAAAACACCAGGTCATCCAGAATACGGCTATGCACCAGGAATCGAAACTACTACGGGTCCATTAGGTCAAGGGATCACAAATGCCGTAGGTATGGCAATTGCTGAAAAAGCGCTAGCTGCACAGTTTAACCGTGAAGGTCACGATATTGTTGATCACTTTACCTATGCATTTATGGGCGATGGCTGCCTTATGGAAGGTATTTCTCATGAAGCAGGTTCACTTGCAGGCACTCTAGGCTTAGGTAAGCTTGTTGCATTTTGGGATGACAACGGCATTTCAATCGATGGCGAAGTAGAAGGTTGGTTTACAGATGACACGCCAGCTCGCTTTAAAGCATACGGTTGGCATGTAATTAGTGGTGTTGATGGCCACGATAGCGATGCTATTAGTGCTGCAATTGCAGAAGCTAAAAGCATTACCGATAAGCCATCACTAATTTGTTGTAAGACAATTATTGGTTACGGCTCACCTAATAAATCTGGTAGCCACGATTGTCACGGTGCACCACTAGGTGATGACGAAATTAAAGCGTCTCGCGAATTCTTAGGTTGGACTGGCGATGCGTTCGAAATTCCTGATGATATTTACGCACAATGGGATAGCAAAGAAAAAGGTCAACAGCTTGAATCAAGCTGGGACGAAAAATTTGCAGCATACGCAAAAGCATACCCAGAGCTAGCGTCAGAATACAAGCGTCGTATTAACAATGAACTTCCTGGCGATTGGGCTGAAAAATCTCAAGCGTACATTGAGCAACTTCAAGCAAACCCTGCAAACCCAGCGTCTCGTAAAGCATCGCAAAATGCTTTAAACGCATTTGGTCCGTTATTACCAGAATTCATGGGTGGCTCAGCCGATTTAGCAGGCTCAAACTTAACAATTTGGGATGGCTCTAAAGGTTTAACGCACGACGACGCAAGCGGTAACTACATTTACTACGGTGTACGTGAGTTTGGTATGTCGGCAATTATGAATGGTATTGCCCTTCATAAAGGTTTTATTCCTTACGGTGCTACGTTCTTAATGTTTGTTGAATATGCAAAAAATGCCGTACGTATGGCTGCATTAATGAAGCAACCAAGCATTTTTGTATACACGCACGATTCAATCGGCCTAGGTGAAGATGGTCCAACTCACCAACCAGTAGAGCAAATTGCAAGCATGCGTTTAACGCCTAACTTATACAACTGGCGTCCATGTGACCAAGTTGAATCGGCAATTGCATGGCAACAAGCTATTGAGCGTAAAGACGGTCCTACATCGTTAATCTTTACTCGCCAAGGTCTTGAGCAACAAGCCCGTGACGCACAGCAATTAGCAGATGTTAAGAAGGGTGGTTACATCCTTAGCTGTGACGGCAACCCAGAGATTATCTTTATTGCAACAGGTTCTGAAGTGCAACTAGCACAAGATTCAGCAAGCGAACTACGCAGCCAAGGTAAAAAGGTACGTGTTGTATCTATGCCATGTACTGATGCCTTTGAAGATCAAAGCGCAGCATACAAAGAAAGCGTATTACCGGCATCTGTTTCACGCCGCGTAGCAGTAGAAGCAGGTATTGCTGACTACTGGTACAAGTACGTAGGCCTAAATGGCGCAGTAGTAGGTATGACTACCTTTGGTGAGTCGGCGCCTGCAGGCGAGCTGTTTGAGCACTTTGGTTTTACAGTGGCAAACATTGTAAGCAAAGCAAACGAGCTTTTTTAATCGCTTTGATTAAATAAAGTAAGTAATTGAAAAACCCGCACATGTTGCGGGTTTTTTTATGCCCTTACATGAAGCAACTTCACCTTGAACAATGCTGCTTTCCTTGCAAGAAAGTAAGCTATCAGGCAAGGTAGTGCGATAAAATTTATAAATAAAAATCTTAAATTAATAGCAGGAGCTAAAAATGCCAAAGTTCGATAACGTAAGTGTAGTAAAAAAAGCCAATGTATATTTTGACGGAAAAGTGTCGAGCCGTACCGTTATTTTAGGTGATGGAGAAGCGAAAACGTTAGGCTTTATGCAACCAGGTGAGTTTGTTTTTGATACAAACCAAAAAGAGTGCATGGAGCTTTTAGCTGGCCAATGGGATATTTTATTACCAGGAGCAAGCGAATGGAAAACATTTAACGCAGGTGAATCGTTTAATGTTGATGCAAATGTAAGCTTTAAAGTAAAAGTATCTGATTTTGCTGACTACTGTTGTTCGTACACAGATTAACCAGCACAGCTAGACGTCTGAAAGCCCATGCACTATGGGCTTTGCATAAACTTTGCGCAACGCATGATTTAAATCACCAAAAACCGCAAATAAACCTCAAATATCTCTCTTTTTTCCTTGTGTTAATCTAAATAGCCCCCAATACTATTTATGAGGTAACAAATAAAAGGATACCCTATGAAAATTAATCTTTCTGGTCACCATGTTGAAGTTACTGACTCTATTAGAGAGCACATCAACGAAAAATTTTCAAAAATCGAGAGCCATTTTCCATCGCTTATTGCACTCGATATTATTTTGTCTAAAGAGCATCATAAAATCCAAGCTGAAATTAGCACTAATTACGAAGGCACGCGCATATCGGTAAAAGGGGAAAACGAAGTTATGTACCCAGCCATTGCAAGCGCAGCTAAAAAACTCGATGCGGCACTAAAACATCGAAAAGGGCAGATAAAAGCAAACTTACACGAAAAGCCTGTTAGCACTACACCTGAAATCGCACACGAGATCATCCAAGAGATGGATCTTAAATAAAATTTAGTCACAAAGTATTGTAAAAAAGAGCCGTATGGCTCTTTTTTATTGCCTGTAATTTAGGTAAGTTATGCGCTCTTGCAGTTTATTAATTATAAAAATTAATAAAAAGAACACACAACACACATATTTTGAGAAATTAATGCACACAACAAAAGTAGTATGGAAGTCTCGACTAGGTGCGCTTGGCCCTGGGATCCTAATGGCAACAGCCGCTATTGGCGGTTCTCACTTAGTTGCCTCTACGCAAGCTGGGGCAATATTTGGCTGGCAATTATTTTGGCTTATCCTCGTTGTTAATGTTTTAAAGTACCCGTTTTTTCGCTTTGGGATGGAATACACACTCGCTACTAAAAATAGCCTAGTGGAGGGCTATAAAAGCAAAGGCCCGTTTTACTTTTACAGCTTTATTGGTTTAAACATTGTAGCTGCTGTAGTTAATACCGCCGGTGTATTACTGCTTACCGCAAGCTTACTGCATTACGCGCTGCCTATTGTTATTGAAGTAACCTTGCTTTGTTGGATGCTGTTGGGAGTATGTTTAGTTATATTGCTACTTGGGCACTTTAAAGCGCTAGATAACGTTGCCAAAGGCATTATGGGGTTGCTGACGCTCGCTACTTTGATTGCCCTTGCCATTGCATTTAGTAACGGCCCAATGGCACCTGCTGATTACATAGGGCCTTCACCGTATGAACTTGCCATGCTTAGCTTTATGGTGGCTTTAATGGGCTGGATGCCAGCCCCTATCGAAATATCTGCATTAAGTTCTTTATGGCTAAAAGAAAAACAAGCGCAGCAAACAGTTTCTAAAAGCCAAGGCCTGTTCGATTTTAACGTAGGTTACTGGCTTACAGCTGGCTTAGCCTTAGTATTTTTTAGCTTAGGTGTATTGGTACAGTATGGGCAAACTAGCAGTATAGAACTCGGCGGTGTCGCGTTTGCCAAGCAGCTTATTGATATGTACGCATTAACAATAGGCGAGTGGGCAAGACCGCTGGTATCAGCAATCGCTTTTTTATGTATGTTTGGCACCACACTCACCGTGCTTGATGGCTACGCCCGCACGCTTAACGAATCTCATAAACTACTTGGCTTTAAGCAATCAAAACACAGCCTAAATATTTGGTTAATACTACAAGCACTTGCCGGTATGGCGGTTATTTTATTTTTTAAATCAGCCCTTGGTCCCATGCTTACGTTTGCGATGACACTTTCATTTGTTACAACACCTGTTTTTGCATGGCTTAACTTTAGCTTAGTGCGCTCAGAGCCTGATATTACACACAGCGTGTTACTGCGCTGTTTAAGTTGGTTAGGTTTGGTGTATTTAGTTGGTTTTGCAGTCGCATTTGTAGTGTGGAAACTAGCAGCCTAAATTAAGCTGCGTAAACATAAGCACTTTAAACTAATGCTTTGGCAACGTCTTTATTAAGCTTTGCTAATTTTTATTGGTAAGTTTTAGTTTACAAGGAGGAAGCTATGAAATTTGATATGTCTGTTTCAGACAATTATGCATCATATTTTGATGAGCAAAATGGAAGCCATATCTTTATAGATAGTTTTGATAATACAAAATTTGAAATGCGAATCGGGAGCTTAGATAATTCGAAATCAGTCGGTAGCGTTATAGCTTCTAATGATGGTGAATTAAATATAAGGTTATTGGGACTTTATATTAAGTATATTAATACTCTAAAATTAAACGAGGTATAAATGGATATTCGAGTAGGCGAGCTTTCAAACCCACACGTTATAAAGCTACTACAAGCGCATCATAACGATATGCTAAAACATTCGCCTGTTGAGAGTGTGCATGCACTTGATGTGAGTAAACTCACTCAGCCCGATATAACTTTTTATAGCTTATGGATTGATAATAATTTAGCGGGTGTTGGCGCTTTAAAAGCACTAAATGCGACCGAAGGCGAAATTAAATCAATGCGCACATCAAGCAGCTATTTACGTCAAGGTATAGCCGCTAAGTTACTCTCGCATATTATTGAGCAAGCAACACTGCGAGGTTATAAAAAGCTAAGCCTAGAAACCGGAACAGCAGAGGCATTTTTGCCCGCACAAAAGCTTTACACTCAATTTGGTTTTAAAGAATGCGAACCCTTTGGTGATTATAAGCTAGATCCGTACAGCTTGTTTATGAGTAAAGCGCTTTAAAAGTGAGAGTGGGGAGATTATGAAATACAAAATTGAACATACCGCTCCAGTATTAGACGCATTTGCAAATTTACGCACACAAGTAAAGTGGCAAAACCCTGACGATAAAACATTAAAAGCAAGCATCGAAAACTCACTTTTTTGGGTTACAGTGTACGACACTGATAAGTTGATAGGCACTGGTAGAATAATCGGTGATGGCGCAATGTATTTTTATATTCAAGATGTAATTGTTGCGCCAAGTTATCAAAAACAAGGCATAGGTCATTTAGTTATGACCCACATTGAAAACTACCTAAACAACACCTGCTCTAATGGCGCTACTATAGGTTTATTAAGTGCTCACGGTAAAGAAAGCTTTTATACACAATATGGTTATGTAAAACGCGATGGCGATGGTTTAGGGCTCGGAATGTGTAAGTTTATTAGCAAGTAATAATAAATATTGCTGCATGATATCAAGATTATTAAGATAGCTTTCAAAGGTATTGCGCAATGAGCAAACGTGATTTATTTTCAGAATTAACGACAGCACTTGTGGACGCTAAAGCACATTCACAAGGAAAGCTTACGTTACGCACTTATTCAGTAAATGATATTAACGATCTTGTTGTCTCCCCTGATGAAGTAGTGAATATTCGAGAAACATCCAGAATACATAAGCAAGAACGCTCGAAAATTGGGAACAAGGACGCAGCGCACCAAATGGGCAAGCGATAACATTGCTAAAGCTTGTGCAGCGTCATCCTGAAGTGTTAAATCACATAGCTGAGTTGTGAGTTTTATAAAGTTCATCTATGTAAAAGGGTGATTTAGATATACTCAGGTTTATTTTAAAAGGCAAAAAAGACACTATCTCATAACTTTATAGTTTGTTTATGAGTAAGATGCTTTAAAGTTTTAGCTGTTAGGATTAATTTAAATTAAAGGAATAGGTTATGGCAATTAAACATGTATTTATTGACTCATGTGCTTATCGGAATTTAGGTTTTGATACTTTTTCAAATCAAGCTTTTAAACAATTAAAAAAGTATTGTGAGATGAGTCACTGCCAACTTTATATAACAAGTATCATCACCAAAGAGGTTGAGGGTATCCTTGAAGTAATGGAAAATGATGCCTTGAATCTTATAGATAAACTTAAAGGAAAAACTAAGTTACTTAGCCCATCAATAGATGAACAATATGAGATGCTAAAAAGTAATATTGAAGGCAAGTACTCTGAATATTTTACTAACTTTCTAACGACAGTAAATTGTATTGAAGTTCCAATTACAAATATTGATGAAACTGAATTACTGGATATGTATTTCTTACAAAAACCTCCATTTAAAGGGAAGTCTGGAAACAAGTCTAAAAGTGAATTTCCTGATGCTATTAATATTTTAGCTTTAAAAGAATATATGAACCAGCGTGATTCAATTGTAGAAGAGTGGCATTTAGTATCACATGATAGTGATTTTGGCTCTTTAGAATATTCTGAAAAAGAGATTTTTACCTATAAAACGCTTAAAGATTTAATGACCGCTATTAATAAAGAAAATGACTCAAAGGTCGGTCAAGTTATAGAGTTTTTAAAAGGTAATGTGACTAAAAATAAATTGATAACATATGTTGAAAACTTTTTTGAAGATGTATGCGAAAACAGTTTGAACTTATTAGAAATTCAAGAGTGGAATAGAGGTATTCTTGATCTTGAAATGCACTCAGCAAATATAGAGGTTATAAATATTGCCGTTATTGAGAAAGATTTAGATGAGCCAATAGCTGTAATTGAATATGAAGTAGTATTGACTTTGGATGCTGGCTTCGAATATATGAGGAGAGACTGTCAGACAACTCTAGTTTTAGAACAGGTAGTGCAGCTCGATTGTTATGTTGACTACTATGAAGTATCAAATAGAAATATTGAATACTCTTTAAAAAATATAGTTCATAAATTTTATAATTAAAAAACTGGAGTCGATATTTAAGCTTTAGCTACCTTAATTAGAGTATTTTTAAATAACTAAACCAAAAGAGTTATTAATATATTTAGGTAGCTAGATAAATTAATATTTTAACTCAGCTCTTTTATCGCTCTACTTATCCCATCTAAACTCAGCGCATACATGCGATTGTTCATTAACTCTTTTATAAAGCCAATCGATTGATAGTACGGCCAGTGTTCAACGGGTTGTGGGTTGAGCCAGGCGACTTTATCAAAGTGGTTTGTAATGCGTGCAAGCCATGCACTGCCGGGCTCTTCATTGTAATGTTCTACGGAGCCGCCCGCATAAGCTATTTCGTAAGGTCCCATAGTGGCATCGCCGACAAATATGACTTTGTAGTCGCTGGTAAATTTATTAATCAGCATCATGGTGTCGATTACGTTTGAGTGGCGCCGCGCATTGTCTTGCCAAACGTGCTCGTATAAACAGTTATGAAAGTAGTAAAATTCTAAATGTTTAAACTCGCTGTGGGCTGCGCTAAATAATTCTTCGCAGGTGTGGATGTAGTCATCCATTGAGCCGCCAATATCAAACAGCATCAATACTTTTACTGCATTGTGGCGTTCGGGTGCCATTTTTACATCAAGCATGCCGCCTTGTTTTGCAGTAGCGCGAATAGTCTCATTTAAATCAAGCGTGTCGCTTGCGCCAGTGCGGGCAAACTTACGTAACTTTTTAAGGGCGAGTTTAATAGTACGCGAGCCAATTTCTCTGTCGGTGTCGAGGTTTTTGTATTCTCGTTTATCCCACACTTTTACCGCTTGGCGGTTACGGTTGCCATCTTGACCAATGCGCACGCCCTCAGGGTTATAACCATAAGCGCCAAAAGGTGATGTGCCGCCAGTGCCCACCCATTTATTGCCGCCTGCGTGGCGTTTTTGTTGCTCTTCTAAACGCTCTTTTAGGGTTTTCATTAGCTCGTCGAGCCCGCCCATAGCTTTAAGTTGGGCTTTTTCTTCATCGCTTAGGTTTTTTTCAAACTCTTTACGTAGCCAATCTTCAGGTAAGTTGTGCTGTTGCTTTAAACTTTCGAGTAAATCAAGGTCGGCAATACCGCTAAAGTAGTCACTAAAGGCTTTGTCGAAACGGTCAAAGTGCGTTTCGTCTTTTACCATTATGGTGCGCGCTAAATGGTAAAACGCGTCTACGTCGGCAAATATAACGCCTTTTTTTAAGGCGTTAATTAAATCGAGTAACTCACGCAGGCTTACCGGTAAGCGGTATTCACGCAGTTTGAAGAAAAATGCTATCAACATCTTAACGACGGCTCATAAACGCGAGTTTTTCGATTAGGCTTATGTCTTGCTCGTTTTTAAGCAGTGCGCCAAACATGGGCATTAAACCGCCTTTTTTAGCTTTGTCGTGCAGTGTTTTAGCGTCTATGTCTTCAGCCATTAAGAGCTTTAACCAGTCGAGTAATTCGCTGGTGGAAGGTTTCTTTTTAAGGCCGTTAGCTTCGCGCAGGTTAAAAAACACTTCGAGTGCTTGGCGTACTAAATCCTGTTTAACGTTAGGGTAGTGCACGTCAATAATTTGCTGCATTTCATCGCTGCTAGGAAAATCAATGTAATGAAAAAAGCAGCGGCGTAAAAATGCGTCCGGTAATTCTTTTTCATTATTTGATGTGATGATCACAATTGGGCGCTCTTTTGCGACAATACGCTCATTAGTTTCATAAACATGAAACTCCATTTTATCAAGCTCAAGCAGTAAGTCGTTTGGGAACTCGATATCAGCTTTGTCTATTTCATCAATTAATAGTACTGGGCGTTTACCGTTAAGCTCTGCATACGTAAATGCCTGCCACAGCTTACCTTTAACAATGTAGTTACTAATATTATGTACGCGCTCGTCACCTAATTGGCTGTCGCGCAGGCGCGAAACCGCATCGTACTCGTACAAGCCTTGCTGCGCTTTGGTGGTCGATTTTATATGCCACTGAATAAGCGTGGTGTCTAAACTTTTAGCAAGTTCTTCAGCCAGCATAGTTTTACCTGTGCCGGGTTCGCCTTTAATTAAAAGTGGTTTTTCGAGCATAATGGCAGCATTTACAGCTTGTTTAAGCGAGCTGCTAGCTATGTAATTATCGGTTGAATTAAATTGCACGAGTTAGCCTCTATCTGGTCAGAGCAGTATTGAATGTATTCATGATGCCATAGTTAATCTATTTCACCAATATAGGCAAAACGCGGTATTGTGTTGCCGTCTTTTTCTATTGTTTCGTTAAACATACTAAGTGGACGTGCCCAAATACCAAATTCACCGTAAAGAGCCTGATAAATAACAAGCTGTTCCTCGGTTTCGCTATGGGTGGCAACGTGAATAACTTTGTATTGCGGCCCTTTGTAGTGTTGGTATAAGCCTGGTTTGAGGGAAAGTGGTTTTATTGCTGTAGTCATGTTTTGATCTCTTGTATAATTTGGCTTTGCACTTTTAATGTTAACTAATTTGCCGACACTATGAACTATATTTCTTTAGATGATTACAAAAAGGCGTGGGTTTTTCGCCACAAAGATTTACCTGTATCTGATGAAGACGCAGCAAAAATAAAGCCTATGAGCGACGAGCGCGCAGCCGTACTTTGGACAACCATGGTAAGCCGTGAGTTTGATCACCCTGATTTTTTTGAAGACACCGATTGGTGTGGCCAAGAAAAAAGCTTTAGCCAAGAAGTAGATTGGCAAGATGCGTGGGAAAATGGGGATGCGCAACCTCCAGAAGCAATCTTAACGTTTTTAGATTGGGAAGCTAACACCACTGTTTATTTTTGTATGGCACGCGATAATATTATCGAAACAACATTTGATGTATTTAAACGCAATTGGCAAAACTTTATGTTTTTAGCTGATGGCAGTTTATTGATTGGTAAAAAGCGTAATACGGTTGTGCAATTTTTAGAATCAGGTAAAGCAAAATTAGGTGAAAAGCCAAGCGCTTAAATTAGTGCGCTGCGCTTAAAAAATATTCAATACTGTGTTATAAAACATTTACCTAAATATTTTTGAGTACAGCTTTTGGTCGCTAAAAATCAGTCACTTGGTGCTCAGCAGCAAGTTGAAATTTGGCAAACTGATGCACAAAAAGTGTTGTATGCACAATTGTGTAATGCGTTTTATCAGCGTGAGGTTCAGCGATTAGTTGCAGAGCCTAATGCCGATAAACTGCGCCGCCAGTTAAAAAGCCTACCTTATTATATTGAGCGAGCTGCAACGTTAGTTGCCAATGGTGACACGCCTTTTACGCTGGACGCACAAAATGGTACGTGGCTTGAAAAGCAAAAACCAACCCCACCCGATGTGAATGTTCATGCTAATGAACTTTTTTATCAAACGTATGCCAAAGTGGGGCTTATAGTGCCCGTTATATTAAATGGCTACGATCAGGTGCGTCTTAGAATAGACAGTATCGATCAGTTAGGCGAAAATAAGCTGCATTGTAACGAGCTTGGTTGGTTTGATTTTTTAGGAAATGGGCTAGAGCAGCAAAATGCTCAGTTAATAAAGCCAAGTAAAGTGAGTTTAACCGGGGCATGTTGTGGGCACCAGTGGCAATTTTCGAAGCGTTGCATGCCACGGGTTTTATCTCTACGCGAAATGCTTTTAGCGGGTAGTATTAATTGGCGCAATTTAAAGCGCCCCTTAGCGTATTAAAGCTAAGGTATTTGGAATTTAAAATAAGGAGTGTTAAATGCGTATTTTTCAAGTTGGCTTACTGTGCTTAGCACTGTTTGTACAATACAGATTATGGTTTGGTCATAATGGTTTACAAGACTACACACGGCTAAAAGGTGCTGTAGCGTCGCATCAAGTAACTAACGAAAAGCTCATTAAACGTAATAAAGTACTTAAAGCAGATATTGAAGACTTAAAGCTTGGCCAAGAAGGCATTGAAGAGCGTGCACGCAACGAATTGGGAATGATTAAACCGGACGAAACGTTTATTCGTGTTTTACCGGGCAAACAATATGACAAATAAACAGACTATTGCAGCAATTGTACCTGCAGCGGGTGTTGGCAGTAGAATGCAGCACGATGCGCCTAAGCAATATATACAATTAGCCGGTAAAACCATTTTAGAACACACCTTAGCTAAACTTTCCCAATTATCTCAATTACGTACTATTGTTGTAGCTCTTAGCGACAGCGACCCTTATTTTGATGAACTCCCACTGCTTGATAAGCGCATTGTGCGAGCTAGTGGCGGTAAAGAGCGAGCAGATTCTGTACTCAATAGTTTACTTTTTTTAGCGCCTAACCCGCCTACATGGGTATTGGTGCACGATGCTGCCCGTCCGCTAGTTAATATCAGTGATATAGAACGTTTGATTGATGAATGCGTAAGCGCTGATGAAGGCGGTATTTTAGCTAGCAAAGTAAAAGACACCATAAAACGTGGCCACGAGTACAGCGAACAAACTGTGCCACGAGACGACTTATGGCAAGCACTTACCCCACAGTTTTTTAAATATAATGAGCTTAAAAGTGCGCTTCAAAACGCATTAGCAAGTGGGGTAACTATTACCGATGAAGCCAGTGCAATTGAGTGGGCAGGTAAACCGGTAAAGCTTGTAGCAGGTCGCAGCGATAATATTAAAATAACCACGCCAGAGGATTTAGATTTGGCTGGGTTTTTACTACACAAACAACAAAACGAGAGTGCATTATGATACGAATTGGCCATGGTTTTGACGTACATAAATTTGGCGGCGAAGGCCCGTTAACTATTTGTGGTGAAAAAATTGATTACCCACAGGGCTTTTTAGCGCACTCAGATGGTGATGTTGCTATTCATGCATTATGCGATGCTATTTTAGGCTCGCTTGCAATGGGTGATATTGGTAAGCACTTTCCAGATACGGCAAGCGAGTATGAAAATATCGACAGCCGTATTTTACTTCGCCATGTGGTGGGCTTAGCTAAAGAGCAAGGTTATGTACTTGGTAATGGCGATGTGACTATTGTTGCACAGGCGCCAAAAATGCTGCCACATATTCAAGCTATGCGCGCTAATTTAGCTAGCGATTTAAATTGTGACCTTTCGCAAATTAACGTTAAAGCCACTACAACCGAAAAGCTAGGCTTTGAAGGGCGTAAAGAAGGTATATCAAGCCATGCTGTGGTTATTATGAGTAAAGAGCTTACGAGTACAAAAAACGCATGAGCGATTTAAATTATTTATACGGTGCACCGCTTTCTAAAGCAGACTTTAAAACAACTGCTGAAGACTTTATGGTTGATGAAGACCTAGGCATAGAATTTACTGGTAGTGGCGAACACGTGTGTTTGCAGGTGGTTAAAAAAGGCGAAAATACGCAATATGTTGCTAAGCTAATTGCGCAGCATGCGGGTGTTTCACCACGAGACGTAAGTTACGCTGGCATGAAAGATCGCCACGGTGTGTGCTCGCAGTGGTTTAGTGTGAAAGTACCGATTAAAAAGCCTATCGATTTTAGTGATTTAAATAGTGAGAGCATTTTTATTGTGTCGCAACAGCGCCACGACCGTAAATTACGTACGGGCTGCCACAAGGGTAATAAATTCACTATTACGCTTCGTAACGTGACTGAGCCGCTTGATATTTTATGCCGTATTAACGCTGTACGCGCAGGTGTACCTAACTATTTTGGCGAGCAGCGTTTTGGGCATGGCGGCCATAACTTAGTAATGGCTGAAAAAATGTTTGCCGGTGAGCGTATTCGCGATAAAAAACTGCGCGGTATTATTATTTCAGCAGCGCGTTCTCATGTATTTAATCAAATAGTAAATTTACGTGTAGCCGAACATGGTTTAGCTAAAACAATGCACCGTGAAGTATTTATGCTCAGCGGCAGTAATGCATTTTTTGAAGATGCAATTAACGACGAAAACATAGAGCGATTAGCCACTGGCGATATTATGATGTCGGCACCTATGGTGGGTAAAAGTGAAAAAGGCCTAACCGAGCAAGAAAAAGTATGGCTCGAACCATATCAAACATGGTGTGATGGCTTAGGTGAGTTAGGCCTTAAAAATGAGCGCAGGATGCTGCGTTTAATTCCGCAAAACTTAACGGTTGAGACCATAGATGAAACCAGTTTAAAACTGAGTTTTGGTTTGCCAAAAGGATGTTTTGCAACCGCATTATTACGCGAGCTGGTGGATTACACAGATGCAAGTCCACGAGAGCGCAAAGAAAAGGATAATGACATAAATGAAGATACTGTTAAGTAACGATGATGGCGTAAATGCCAAAGGTATTGCGGTTTTATATCAGGCGCTTATACAAATTGCAGATGTAACCCTTGTTGCACCTGATCGCAACTGTAGTGGTGCTAGTAATTCTTTAACATTAATGAACCCGCTACGCGCAACAACGCTTGAAAATGGTTTTATGTCGGTTAATGGCACACCTACAGATTGTGTACATTTAGGTGTAAATCAGTTAGTTGATGAAAAACCCGACCTTGTTGTTGCTGGTATTAACCATGGTGCCAATTTAGGCGACGATACGCTTTATTCAGGCACTGTTGCCGCTGCAACCGAAGGTCGCCACTTAGGCTTACCTGCAATTGCAGTATCGCTTTGCTCACATAAAGGTGAGCATTTTGAAACAGCCGCTGCTGTCACCGTAAATATTATTAAAGGCTTGGCTTCGCACCCGCTTCCAAAAGATCAAATAATAAATATAAATGTGCCAGATATTCCATTAAGTGAATTAAAAGGGGTGCAAGTAACACGTCTAGGCGCTCGTCATAAAGCCGAAACCATGACCAAACAAACCGATCCTTGGGGCCGTGATATTTACTGGTATGGATCGCTGGGCACAGAAAGCGATGCAGGTGAGGGGACCGACTTTTACGCAATCAATAACGGTTATGCCTCTGTTACGCCATTAAGTGTTGATATGACAGCTAAAGATAGCTTAAAAGCAGTAGGAGACTGGTTAGCCGATTTGGAGATTAATCGTGCTCGCTAATTATTCCCGCAGTGCAAAAGCGCTATCTGACTTACTAAAGCGTGAAGGTGTTGAAGATACACAAGTGCTTAGTGCTATAGCTGATGTTCCACGTCATGTGTTTATAGATGATGTGCTCAAACACAAAGCCTATGAAAATACAGCGCTACCGATTGGGCAAGGGCAAACTATTTCTCAGCCTTATATAGTAGCGCGTATGACTGAGTTACTTCGCTTAGCTGGTGTGCGTAATAAAGTGCTGGAAATTGGTACTGGCTCTGGATATCAAACTGCAATATTAGCCAAAACGTTTACAAAGGTTTATTCGGTAGAGCGTATTAAAACGCTTCAGTGGCAGGCAAAACGTCGATTGCAACAACTCGATTTATATAATGTAACCATGAAGCATGGTGATGGTTGGCAAGGCTGGCAATCACAAGCACCTTTTGATGGTATTATAGTGACTGCTGCGGCCTCCAAAGTTCCACAAGACTTACTTGCTCAGTTAGCCGATGGGGGCGTGTTATTAGCGCCCATTGGTGAGAGTGATCAAAAATTAGTAATGGTTATCCGCGAAGGCGATAATTATAAAGAGCATGTTATTGCTCCCGTTAGATTTGTGCCGTTAGTACCTGGCGATATTGAATAGGAATTCATTTTGAAGTTGTTTACCAAGTTATATGATATGGCCCTAGTGTGGGCAAAGCACCGCCATGCGGAACGTTATTTAGCTGCAATGAGCTTTGCAGAGTCAGTTTTTTTTCCAATCCCACCCGATGTAATGCTTGCACCTATGTCGCTTGCACAACCTAAAAAAGCATGGCGTTTTGCAAGTTTTGCCACAATAGCATCGGTTGTTGGTGGAGTCGTTGGTTACTTGCTTGGATTTTGGCTATTTGAACCCGTTGTTGAGCCATTGATTGCACAAATGCACTGGCAAGAAAAGTTTGATATCGCATTAAATTGGTTTAAAGATTACGGTGTTTGGGTTGTGTTTTTAGCTGGTTTTTCGCCTATACCATATAAAGTATTTACCATTGGCGCAGGTGTTTTACAAATGGCATTTTTGCCATTTTTACTCGCATCGGCTATTGGACGTGGTGCGCGATTCTTTTTAGTTTCAGCCTTAATGAAGTGGGGCGGGGCTAAAATGGAAGCAAAATTACGTCAATATATTGAAATACTTGGTTGGGGATTAGTGGTATTAATTGCGCTAGCGTACTTTTTATTGCGTTAAGCGTTAAAAATATCAATTGTCTAATTTGGGAGAAAAATACAATGAATAAACAGTTTTTACTGTATGTGACTATATTTGTTGGTGTTTTTCTCTCTGGTTGCTCTTCTCGCCATATTCCAGCGCCTGTTAGCAGCCTAAATAATAATGTTAATGATTTAGGTCACACCATTAACATAAATGGCGATATTTATAAGGTGCAAAAAGGTGATACGCTCTACTCTATAGCCTTTAGCGCCGGTCAAGATTTTATATTACTTGCAAAAAACAATTCAATTCCATCACCTTACACAATTTTTCCTGGGCAAAACATCTCCTTAATCTCCAAGCCCGAAAAAACAAAAAGGGATGAAAAATATACGAATTCGAGTAAAAAGTCTATAAAAAACACACAAAAAAATAACATAATATTAAAGAAAGAGCTTGATCCTCCAAAACAACGAGAGTATGTTCAGAAACAAGCCAGTAACAAAGTTAGTAATGCTAAACGTTTGTCGAGCAGTAAAGTTAAGTGGTTTTGGCCTGCAAAGGGTAAAATTACCAAACGCTTTTCTAATAAGGAAAACGGTTATAAAGGTTTACAGATTACTAATCGCAAAGGGGCTTCAGTCTTAGCCGCGGCACAAGGAACAGTGGTATACGCGGGTAACGCTCTTCGAGGATACGGTAGTTTAATCATATTGAAACATAATGATGATTACCTAAGTGCTTATGCACATAACTCGAAATTACTTGTTAAAGAAAAGCAGAAGGTTAAGGCAGGACAAAAAATAGCAGAAATTGGTAATTCAGAATCTCCGGTCACCGCGCTTCGTTTTGAAATTCGCTACCGAGGGCAATCTGTCAATCCTGCTAAATACCTACCTTAATTTTTAGGTATTGATAATTGCTCGGGAGAAGGCTTATGGCTAACGCAGCAAAACTTGACAAACATACTACGACTGATGAAAAATTCGATGACATCGATGCTGATGAAAGTACAACGCTACTAGAAAAAGTAGAAGACGATGAAATTTTTGCAAAAGAAGAAGTAACCAAAAACCTTGATGCAACCCAACTTTATTTAGGCGAAATTGGTTTTTCTCCTTTGCTTAGTGCTGAAGAAGAGGTGTTTTTTTCTCGTAAATCACTTCGAGGTTGTGAAGCCTCACGTAAACGTATGATTGAAAGTAACCTACGTTTAGTTGTTAAAATAGCACGCCGTTACAACAACCGTGGCCTTGCTCTACTCGATTTAATTGAAGAAGGTAACTTAGGCTTAATTCGCGCGGTTGAAAAATTTGACCCTGAACGTGGCTTTAGATTTTCTACTTACGCTACCTGGTGGATACGTCAAACAATTGAACGTGCCATTATGAATCAAACTCGCACCATTCGCTTGCCAATACATGTAGTTAAAGAGCTTAATGTTTACTTACGTACAGCACGTGAATTAACTCAAAAACTTGACCATGAACCAACAGCTGACGAAATTGCAGCGTGCCTAGACAGACCCGTTGAAGACGTAACTAAAATGCTACGTTTAAACGAGAGAATAGCATCGGTTGATATGCCGATTGGTGGTGAAAACGACAGTGTACTACTTGATATCATCCCAGATGAAAAAAGTGCAGGCCCTGAAGGCGAAGTACAAAACAATGATATTAATAAGCACATTGTAGATTGGCTAGGTGAATTGAACCCTAAACAACGCGAAGTGTTAGCACGTCGATTTGGATTACTTGGCTACGAGCCATCGACACTTGAAGATGTAGGTCGTGAAATTGGCTTAACACGTGAGCGTGTAAGACAAATTCAGGTAGAAGCATTACGTCGTTTGAAAGACATTTTGCAACAAGAAGGTTTAAGTACGGATAGCTTGTTTAATCAGTTTTCGTAATAGCTTAAACAATTTAAGAGACTATGTGTGTTAAAAAGCCGAAGAATTTATTCTTCGGCTTTTTTTATGCTTGTAAATTAGATGATATAAATTACAACAATGCTTTTAGTTTATATAATAAATCGTGCGCTTGGCGTGGCGATAGATTATCAGGGTCGATAGCGCTTAACTGCTCTTCCACTTCAGAAGGTGTACTTTGTGCAGCTTCGGTATTAAAAGTAAAGGCTTGTTGCTCTGTACTTGGTGCAGTAACGCTTTGATGATTTTCAAGTAACTTAAGTTTTTGCTTTGCTTGTGCTATTACAGCTTTTGGCACACCCGCAAGAGCAGCTACCTGTAAGCCAAAGCTCTTACTTGCTGCGCCATCAAGTACTGTATGCATAAAGGCGATTGTATCGTTATGTTCTATTGCATCAAGGTGCACGTTTACAAGACCTGTTGTTTGTTCAGCAAGTTCTGTTAACTCAAAGTAGTGAGTAGCAAATAATGTTTTAGCTGATATTTTTGACGCTAAATGATCGGCTGTTGCATACGCAAGCGAGAGCCCATCGTAGGTACTTGTACCGCGACCAATTTCATCCATTAACACTAAAGACTGCGCCGTGGCATTATTTAAAATAGTTGCTGTTTCGGTCATTTCTACCATGAAGGTTGAGCGACCTGATGCTAAATCATCGCTAGCACCAATACGTGTAAATATGCGATCGATATTGCCTATTTTAGCGCTGTCTGCAGGTACATAACTGCCAATGTGAGCCATTAATACAATAAGTGCTGTTTGGCGCATATAGGTTGATTTACCGCCCATGTTTGGACCCGTAATAATCAACATTTTACGTTGGCTGTTTAATTCAACAGGGTTGGCAATAAATGGTTCTTTCATTACTTGTTCAACAACAGGGTGACGACCTTGCTTAATGCTTATATTGTCGTTATCGCACAGTTCTGGTTTTGCATAATTGAGTGCAAGTGCACGTTCGGCCAAGTTATTTAACACGTCTAAATCGGCCAGTGCCGCTGCCATCATTTGAAGTTGCTCTATGTGTGGAGCAATAAATCTAAACAACTCTTCGTATAGTTGCTTTTCAAGCGCTAAGGCTTTTGATTGGCTACCAAGTACTTTATCTTCGTGCTCTTTAAGCTCAGGAATAATATAGCGTTCGTTATTTTTAAGTGTTTGACGACGAATGTAGTCGGCTGGCACTAAGTGAGCATTGGCGCGGCTTACTTCAATAAAAAAGCCATGTACGCGGTTATAACCAATTTTAAGCGTACTAATACCCGTGCGTTCGCGTTCACGCAACTCTAGTTGATCAAGTACGTCGGTTGCACCTTTACTTAAGTTACGCCATTCATCTAGTTCGCTGTTGTAACCAGGGGCAATAACACCACCGTCACGAATTAGTACCGGTGGGTTTTCTATCACTGCACGTTCTAATAACTCTTGTAAATCAGGGAGCTCAGGCGAGTGCTTGATAATACCCGCTATACGAGGATCGTTAGCATCACCTAACAAAGAATGCAGTGGTGCAAGTGCTTGTAATGCACTGCGCAGGCGAGTTAAATCGCGCGGGCGAGCTGTGCATAAAGCTAGGCGTGCAATAACACGCTCTACATCACCAATCTCTTTTAATGATTCGTGTAATTCACCGCACAGTTGTACATCTAAAATGGCACTGATTGCATTTAAGCGTGAATTTAGCTCGTCTTTATTACGTACAGGTGTATGAATACGGCGCTTAAGTAAACGAGAACCCATTGGCGTTGCTGTTTTATCAAGTACCTGGGCAAGTGTATTTTCAAACCCGCCTGATAAATTAACGGTAAGTTCTAAATTTTTACGGGTTGCGGCATCTAAAATAACAGCGTGTTCGTTGTGCTCAAGTGTAATTGCACGAATATGTGGCAGTGCAATACGTTGTGTATCTTTTACGTATTGCATTAAACAACCAGCAGCAACAAGTGCGCTGTGAGCTTTATCAACACCAAAGCCAACTAAATCTTTAGTACCAAACTGATCGCATAATAAGTGCTGAGCCGTATCTAAGTCGAACTCCCACTCTGGGCGACGACGAGCACCTTTTATATGCTCAATTAAATGGAAGTTTTCAAAGCTTTCGCTATATAGCAATTCTGCCG
This sequence comes from Pseudoalteromonas sp. NSLLW218, assembly GCF_015864775.1. Taxonomy (NCBI): domain Bacteria; kingdom Pseudomonadati; phylum Pseudomonadota; class Gammaproteobacteria; order Alteromonadales; family Pseudoalteromonadaceae; genus Pseudoalteromonas; species Pseudoalteromonas sp. NSLLW218. Next base: position 68,954 of record NZ_JADYWO010000005.1, read on the forward strand.
GAGCTAAGCGTTGAATAGTTGAGCTAAAAGCTTCATCGGTACTAACCTCTACAACGTTAAAGCGACCAGAGTTAATATCAAGGTACGCAATACCGTATAAACCTTTTTTACTTTGCCAAACGCTGGTAAGTAGGTTGTCTTGTCGTTCTTGTAAAAGCGCTTCGTCAGAAATAGTACCTGGCGTTACAATACGAACAACTTTACGATCGACAGGACCTTTACTAGTTGCAGGGTCACCCACTTGTTCACAAATAGCCACTGATTCGCCCATTTGAACTAGACGTGCTAGGTAGTTTTCTACTGCATGATAAGGTACGCCCGCCATAGGGATAGGATCGCCACCGGCTTTGCCGCGATGAGTTTGCGAAATATCGAGTAATTGAGCGGCGCGTTTAGCGTCATCAAAAAAGAGTTCGTAAAAGTCGCCCATACGATAAAACAATAAAATATCGCGATGCTCTGATTTTATTTTTAGATACTGCTGCATCATAGGGGTTTGTTGTTTTATAGTGTGTGGTGCATAAAGATCAAACGACATGTATTTACCCAAAGGCTGAATATGGAATTACATCAAGAGATTAAAACACTTGCTGCGCAATTAGGCGCTATTTTAACGGATAAATGCTTATGGATCACTAGTGCTGAGTCATGTACTGGTGGCGGAGTGAGTTATGCCCTTACAGATACCCCTGGAAGCTCTGCTTATATTGACCGTGCATTTGTCACTTACAGCAACCAAGCAAAGCAGGATTTGCTAAATGTAAGTGCCAGTACATTAACGCAATTTGGTGCTGTGAGCGAGCAAACCGTGCGCGAAATGGCATTAGGTGCAATTAAGGCTGCGAACGCCAATATAGCTATAGCTATATCGGGTATTGCAGGGCCCGGTGGTGCCACCGAAGATAAACCAGTTGGTTTAGTGTGGTTTGGTATACAAATTAACGACAAGCAACTTGCTTTAAAGCAAGTATTTACCGGTGATAGGGCTCAAGTTAGACTGCAAGCTATTGTATTTTCATTAAAAAGTGTAATTGATGAGATAAAATGAAAAAATTAACTTGATACTGTGATTTCATACAGTATACTTGGTTCCATTAGCTGGATTTGGAGAATAAAATGAACGATAACAAACAAAAGGCGTTGGACGCTGCACTATCACAAATTGAACGTCAATTTGGTAAAGGCTCAATTATGAAATTGGGTGATAACAAAGCGTTAAATATTGAATCTGTATCTACAGGTTCATTAGGCATCGATATTGCCTTAGGCATAGGTGGTTTACCTATGGGACGTATTGTTGAAGTGTATGGTCCTGAATCATCAGGTAAAACAACACTTACTTTACAAGTTATCGCAGAAGCTCAAAAAGAAGGCAAAACATGTGCCTTTATCGATGCTGAGCATGCTCTAGATCCAATTTATGCACAAAAGCTTGGTGTTAATATTGACGAGCTTTTTGTATCGCAGCCAGATACAGGTGAGCAAGCACTAGAAATTTGTGACATGTTAGTACGCTCAAGCGCGGTAGACGTTGTTATTATTGACTCGGTTGCTGCACTTACACCAAAAGCTGAAATTGAAGGCGACATGGGCGACTCGCACATGGGCTTACAAGCACGTTTAATGTCACAAGCATTACGTAAGCTTACTGGTAACATTAAACGCTCTAACACGTTATGTATTTTCATTAACCAAATCCGTATGAAAATTGGTGTTATGTTTGGTAACCCAGAAACAACAACGGGTGGTAATGCACTTAAGTTTTACGCATCGGTACGTATTGATATTCGTCGTATTGGTTCTGTAAAAGAAGGTGACGAGGTTGTTGGTAACGAAACTCGCGTTAAAATTGTTAAAAACAAAGTTGCTCCGCCGTTTAAACAAGCTGAATTTATCATCATGTATGGTGAAGGTATTTCTAAGCAAGGCGAGTTAATTGACTTAGGTGTTAAGCACAAAATTGTTGAAAAAGCAGGTGCTTGGTATAGCTACTGTGGCAACAAAGTTGGCCAAGGTAAATCTAACTCAATTAAGTTTTTGAAAGAAAATCCAGAAATTGCAGATGAGATTGAAGGCAAGTTACGCGAAATGCTTTTACTAAAAGCAACTATTGAACCAGAAGATGGTGAAGATAAGTTAGGCGATGACGCTGACCTTTAACAGCCTAAAAATGAGTTTTTAAGCTTGATTTGACCCGAGCTTTAAAAAGCGCTAATCAGTAATGATTAGTGCTTTTTTGTTTTTAAGCTTTTACTAAGTTGATAATAATTATACCAATCAGCTTAATTAAGTAATCTACTTTAAGAAAAGAAAACCTTGTTGATAACGAGAGGAAAACTTCGTTATTTAGTTGATATCGGCAATTTTTTCTGTACTGCTATGCATTAGTAAATTCGAAACTTTAACGCAATTAGCGTCAGGTTTAACCCTTCTAATTGATAAAGTATTATTGCGGGTTGGTATTACAGCCTTAAAAATAAAAACGACACATAGTATGTGTCGTTTTTTAAATTAATTAAAATGTTTTTAATTAATTTTATAGTTGCCAGTTAACTGATAGCGCGTAGTTACGAGGTGCACCATAGTAGCCTTGAGCCCAGTATAGGCTGTGCAAATATTTTTCACCAGTGGTGTTATTCACATTAAATGTAACGCCTACGTTTTCTGTAATTTTGTAAGTGGCCATTAAATCAAGTAACCCGTAGGCATCTTGATGGGTCGTCACACTTGCAATACCATTAGCATCGCTAACTTGTACTCGGCTAGTTGAATCCTGCCAGCGGTAATTTGCACCAAATGATAAACCATCAATTAAAGGTACTTGGTAAGTTGCTGCTATTTTAAGTTGGTTTTCTGGTGTGTAATCTTTTACTAAATCATCACCATCAATATTTAAATTACTAAAGCTAATACTTGCACTTAAATCATCTGTAAATTTACCGCTTAGCTCTACTTCAAAGCCATCACTATTAATTCCATCTGCGGCGTAGTAGCGAGTATCATCTGGTAATGAGTTAGGTATAGCAATAGCAAGGCCGTCTTGTTTTGCATCAAAATAAGCGAATGTCACAAATAGTTGATCGTCAAGAAGCTGCGCTTTAATCCCTATTTCACTACTTTTCCCTGTAATTGCCGGGAGTTGATTTGCATTTATATCAAGTTCTTTTTGCGGGACAAATGTTTCAGTGTAGCTAGCGTAAGCAGAGAAAGACTCGGTAAAGTCGTATACAGTACCAATGTAAGGTATTAGCTCTGAGTCATTGCGAGTTTGAGCAACACCGTACGCTGTACCTTTTGTTTCCCAATCCGTATAACGCGCGCCAGCAAGTATACTTAGTGGCTCACTTAATCTGATACGAGTTGATATATACGCCGACTTTTGCTCATTCGTTATATCGCTTCCATTTACGCCATCAGCAAGTGTTGCTTGTGGCATTACCCCATCCCACGTTTTAAGTGATGGCATTGCCGGAAAGCCATTGCCTGTGGTGTAATCGTAAAGAGACTGCTCGGTGTAATCCATTTTTGCTTGGCTAACACCAAATGCCAAGTCATGCTCTTGGCCAAATAAATCAAACTTCCCGCTCGCATACAAATCAAATAAGTCGTGCTTATCTTCGTAGTCATAACGGCTTGCATAACCGGTTAAGCCAAGCTCTGTTTCTCTATCTGGTGTACCGTATACGTAAAACAACTCTGAGTCTTGCTCGTTTTCGATGTGAGCATAGCGTGCTCTAGCCACCCATGTTGCTGATAAGTTTTGTTCAAGCGTTACATATACTTGCTCTGCACTGTTATTCCAGTATGACCAATCAGAAGCCGTGCTTGTTGACTCATCGTAGTCAGTTGGTGTGCCGTCAGTATAATAAAGAGGCAGCGCTCCCCAAAGCGGGCTGTCAGCATCTTTTTGCTGATTAACGTAGTTAACACTTAATAGTGTGCTGTCCGTTAATTTACCTTCGTAGGCTAAGTAAATAATTGTTTTATCTGTTTCGTAACGATCTAAGTATGAATCAGCTTTTTGTTTTGTAAATACAGCACGTACGGCGTGTTCTTCATTTATTGGCGTAGATACATCTAAATCTAATCGTTTTTTATTCCACGAACCATATGACACAGACGCATTAGCTTGTGTGTTATATGTTGGTTTCTTTAAAACCATATTTACAGTTGCAGAAGGATTACCCGCGCCGGTCATTAAGCCATTAGCGCCACGAACAATTTCTACACGGTCGTAAATTGAAGTATCAAGACTGCCTTGAATTGACCCTGAGCTTTGTGGAATACCTAAGCCATCAACTTGAAAGTTCGTAATTTCAAAACCACGAGCTTTAAAGTAAGTACGGTCGGTTTCTATTTGCTCTACTGTTACGCCTGGCGTGCTCTCAAGTACTGAGTTTATATCGTCTAATGAAAAGTCGTCCATGAGTGCGCGTGATACTACCGAGATTGACTGTGGTGTTTCTTTAATTGTTAAACCAAGTTTGGTAGCCGATTGTGCCTCTTCTGTTATGTAGTTTTTGTGATGCTGACCATATACCGCAATTTTTTCGAGAGGTTCATTTTTTACAGTTGCTTCATCAGCAAGTGCATAACCAGATAGGATTAAAGAAGTAGCAAAGGTTAGTTTAGATAAACGCAAAACTTGAGGGGACGACATAAGTTTTTCCAGTTAGTTCAAAAAGAAGTGCGTAACTTAATCTAAATGATATCGATTTGCAATTGAGTTGTGTGTTTTTTACCTATTATTATTCTATTTTGTTGGATTTTAGCGTCATATATAGAGATTATGGGTACGAATTGATGAATTATATAGAACTTAATATCGCTTATAAAAAAAGCGGCCAAGGCCGCTTTTTTTTAATTAGTTAGCTTTTTAGTTATTAAAAAGAGTATTTAACAGAGAACTGTAAACGATCTAAATCGCCATCTACGCCGCTTTCAGTTTCACGCTCAGCATGTTTTAGCTCAGCTCCAAATGTTAGGCGTTTAACAGGGGAATATAAAATGTTAGCGCTATAGCTTTGGCTTGATTCTGTCGGATCGCCAGAAATAGCTAATAGATCAGTGTTGTTATCAGCAGAGAAGAATGAGTATAAGAACGTTGAACGCCATTGGCTTGTCCACTTGTGCTGGTAAGCAACAAAACCAGAAGTCGAATCAATGGCATCTAGTTCATCGCCATTAAGTACTGCGCCGTGAGCAACGTTTAAGCCTACGTAACGGCCTAAGCCTTTACCTTGAGTAAGCATAAATTTTAGGTTGTCTTCACCAAGGTTTATTTTACCTGATGCGCTAATACCAAAAGATGTTTCATCTGCATCAACACTGCCTACTTTATAAGTTAGTTGGCGAGCAAGCGCTGCAACAACAATGTTACCCCAATCAGCTTTATGCGTGTAACGAGCTGTAAAGTCAGGTAATGATGCATCATCAGTTACTACCATACCGCTTGTAGTAGAAATTGTACTTTCTGGGTTTTCTAATGAGAAAGACCATGCGCCAGTGGTATATTTAATTTGCGATTGGCGAACAAATATAGTGCCTTCAGCTGGGCCTACAAAATCAAGCGTTTCAGCAAGGGCACCCACGTTTTGAAAGTTAGACCATGTTTGACCAAATAACCAACCGTCGTATGTCACAAACGCATGGCGAATACGTGGAGCATAAGAGTTTGATACACGTTCATTACCGCCAGCAGCTGAGGCTAAAAAATCAATCTCAATTTTAGTGTTAACGGTCTTGCCGTTATCCATAACAGTAGCTGTGCCAAAGTTAAAGCGTGACTCGCGAGCATGCATATCAAACACGGCATCTGAGCTGTTATCGTCGCCAACTGTAAGTGTACTTGGTACGTAAAAGTCACGACCTACGTTTGAGCCTGCAGGCGCACCCGCTGAATAATCACTCCACATAGAGTCGAGCTTAATGTATCCACCGTAAGTAAATTCGGTATCACCAATTTTTGCGGCAGTCGCTGCATAAGCAGTACTTGATAGTGCACATAGTACAGCGCTTGCTGCCAATGTTTTTAATGGGGTAAATTTCATTGTGGTGTCCTTTATAGGCTACTTGTTATTTGTTACTTTTTTTCATGTAAGGTTGTATTACTTGCTACGAGTATTACTTACGAATAAAAAGGGTTGTTAATTTGGCTTTCAATTCACTTTCTATTTTCATTCGTTAAATAAAGCATTTTAGTAAGTACAACAAAATATCTTTATTTAGAGTACGAGAACACTGTTGAATATGTGCAATATTTACTCAATTACCTATTGGTCTATAAGACTAAGGTTTGAGAACAGATTAGTTTGTATTCACTTACATTTAACGCGTTGTATTATTTATGTAAAAAAATTGAAAGCAGAAGGATTATAAACTACAAATGAGGAAATTGAAGGGGTGTACAACTAAGGTCTAATACTTAATGTAGCACTGCTGAGTAATCCTTGATAAAAGCTTAAGGCAAGTAATTTAAATGGAGACTAAGATGTCACAAAGTATCTATCCAGTTCCTGCGCATATTAAAGATGCGACTCTCATTGATAAAAATAAATATAATACGCTTTACAAGCAATCTATTGATGACCCAGAAAGTTTTTGGCGTGAGCATGGCAAACGTCTTGATTGGTCTACTCCTTATACCAAAGTTAAAAATACGTCTTTTGATAAAGGTCACATAAATATTAAATGGTATGAAGATGGCTACCTTAATGCTTCGTACAATTGTATTGACCGCCATCTAAAAACCAAAGCCGATAAGGTTGCGCTTATTTGGGAAGGTGATAGTCCATCTCAAAGCGAGAGTATTACTTATCAGCAGCTGCATGATGAAGTTGCTAAGTTTGCTAATGGCTTAAAAAAATTAGGTGTGCAAAAAGGTGACCGCGTAGCGATTTATATGCCTATGACGCCACAGGCTGTGTATGCAATGCAAGCTTGTGCACGTATTGGTGCTATTCATTCAGTTGTATTTGGTGGCTTTTCACCTTCAGCGATTGCCGATCGTATTAGAGATTCGGGTGCCAAGGTTGTTATTACATCAGATGAAGGGCGCAGAGCAGGTAATTGTGTACCACTAAAAGCAAACGTTGATGAAGCTGTTGCACAAGATACAGTGACTTCAATTGAACACGTTATAGTACATCAATTAACAGGCGGCGAAGTTGATTGGAATGAACATGACATTTGGTGGCATGACTTAGTTGCAGATTTACCAGCGCAGTGCGAGCCAGAGCCAATGAATGCTGAAGATCCATTGTTTATTTTGTATACGTCAGGTTCAACAGGTCAGCCGAAGGGTGTTGTGCATACCACAGGAGGCTACTTAGTTTACTCATCAATGACACATGAATACGTGTTTGATTTAAAAGAAGACGATGTGTATTGGTGTAGTGCCGATGTAGGCTGGATCACAGGACACAGCTACATTGCTTATGGACCACTGGTAAACGGTTGTACGCAAGTTTTATTTGAAGGTGTACCCACATACCCAACAGCCGGGCGTATGGGTGAAATTGTTGATAAACACGGCGTTACTATCTTATATACTGCGCCTACAGCAATTCGTGCATTAATGGCGAAAGGTGATGAGCCAATTGCTTCATCAAACCGTGATAGTTTACGTATTTTAGGTTCGGTAGGTGAGCCAATAAATCCAGAAGCATGGACGTGGTATTATGAGAGTATTGGTAAATCTAATTGTCCGATTGTTGATACGTGGTGGCAAACAGAAACCGGTGGCATTATGATCACGCCATTACCAGGTGCTACTGATACAAAACCTGGTTCTGCGACACATCCATTTTTTGGTATTGCGCCTGCATTATTTGATGCTGAGGGGAATAACCTTGAGGGTGCTGTGGACGGTAATTTAGTTATTTTAGATAGCTGGCCATCGCAAGCGCGAACTGTTTACAACGACCATGAACGTTTTGAACAAACTTATTTTAGCGCCTACCCAGGTGTTTACTTTACAGGTGACGGTTGTCGTCGTGATGAAGACGGGTATTACTGGATCACAGGACGTGTGGACGATGTACTTAACGTATCAGGCCATCGCCTTGGTACTGCCGAAATTGAAAGTGCTTTAGTTGCGCACGAAGCAGTAGCCGAAGCTGCAGTAGTGGGTTACCCGCATGATATTAAAGGCCAAGGTATTTATGTTTATATTACACCTAACGAAGGTGTAACAGTAAGCGATGAGTTAACCAAAGAGGTACGTAACTGGGTTCGTAAAGAGCTTAGCCCAATAGCATCACCAGATATGATTCAATGGTCACCGGGTTTACCTAAAACGCGCTCAGGCAAGATTATGCGTCGTATTTTACGTAAAATCGCTGCAAATGAGCACCAACAACTCGGTGATACGTCAACGCTTGCAGATCCATCTGTAGTTGATGAACTAATCGAGAACAGATTAAATCGTTAAATGTGCGTTAAAAACTTGATTACAAGTTGATTCTAAACGTAGTATATCGGCTGTCAGTAAGGGTTTTATACCTAACTGGCAGCCGAATTTATTAGGAGTGAACCATGAGTCAGTTTTTAATAGCGGACGATCATCCGTTATTTCGTGAAGCACTAAAGGGCGCACTGAGCGCAAAATTTGAAGGTTTAGAGGTTTTTGAATCATCCGATTTTGACAGCACACTGCAAGTGTTAAGCGAGCAAGAGGATCTTGATATATTACTGCTAGACCTTCACATGCCAGGTAATGGTGATTTATATGGTCTTATTCGTATTAGAGAAGAATACCCAAGCTTACCAATTGCCGTTGTTTCGGGTAGTGAAGACGCTAATATAGTTTCAAAAGTAATGGGTTACGGCGCTATGGGTTTTATTCCTAAATCGTCATCGTCTGATGATATTGCCAGTGCAATTAACCAAATACTTGAAGGCGATACATGGCTACCAAAAGAGCTAAAAAACAAAGTAGCTGAAATTGAAGGTGAAGACCGAGAAATAGCAGCGCAAGTTGCCTCATTAACACCTCAACAATACCGAGTACTGCAATATCTGCACGAAGGTTTACTTAATAAGCAAATTGCTTATGAACTGCACATATCAGAAGCGACAGTAAAAGCACACATTACAGCCATATTTAGAAAACTCGGCGTGTACAATCGTACCCAAGCCGTTTTAATTGCCGCTAAATTAAAACTCGAGCCAATAGAGCAGGCATAATTTACATTTAAAAAGTCACTTGCTTATTTATGAGCAAAAATATGCCAGCAACAATGCTGGCATATTTTTATGTGTAAAATAATTAATGCTAAGAAAACACTACGGTTTTATTACCATTAATAAATAACTTATGCTCTGAAGCAAGTTGCAGTGCTTTACAAAACACTGTTTTCTCAACATCTTTACCCATTTTAGCCATCATTTCGGCGGTATTGGCATGTGTAACGCTGGTTACATCCTGCAAAATAATAGGGCCTTCATCAAGCTCGTTGTTCACAAAGTGAGCGGTGGCACCAATAATCTTTACGCCGCGCTCAAATGCTTGATGATAAGGTTTAGCACCAATAAATGCTGGTAAAAATGAGTGATGAATATTAATTATTTTGCCTTCAAAGCGACCCACAAATTCAGGGCTCAAAATACGCATGTATTTGGCAAGGCCAATAATATCAGGGTTGTAGCTGGCAATTAAATCACCTACTTTCTGATCGTGCTCGCTGCGAGTGAGTCCTTCGTGCGATACAACATGAAACGGCACACCAAACCCTTTAGCTAGCGGCTCTAAATCAGCATAGTTAGCAATTACAGCTAATACTTCAATATTAAGAGTTTGTTCAAATTGCTTTAATAACATGCCACCTAAACAATGGGCTTCTTTAGTTGCCAGTAAAACTACTTTAGTTTTTGCGCCGCAATGCAGAGCAAGTTTAGCGCCTTGTGGTAGCAATGCACGCAGTTGGTCTAAAAAGTCGCTTTGTGGCTCACCTGTAAGCTCTGTACGCATGAAAAATCGCTGCGCGTCTTTATCTACAAACTCGTTGTTACGCGTAATGTTTAAATTGTTTTTATGACAAAGCCCTGTGATTTCAGCTATTAAGCCTACGTCGTCAGCACATTGGGTGGTTAATATATAGCTCATTGTCCTCATTCTTACCCCGTGATTAATACCTCATTATTTGTGTTTTGGCATATAAAGCAAGGGCTTTGTGGACTAATCCAATATTAATCATGTTGTTGAGTATAAAAGAGGTAATAAAGTTAAAAAGTATTGAATAGAGGTTAAAAAAATGCCACCTAATTTAACAAGGTGGCATTAATACTACTTATCCAGAGTTTAGGTTAATTAACCCTTAGGTTCAGGAGATAAGTTTTCTTCTTGTCTTAAATACCCAGCAGCTTCTTCGTCATCTTTCGCTATCGCTTGCTGAGTAGGTATCGCGCGCGTTTGTTGGTTTAATTGATGTATTTGTGACGCATTACCTAAATCACGCTCACTGGTGATTGAGGCGATAGATTCACGGTCTTTCAAGAACGCGATAACGTCTTTTTTGATTGCTTGTAATTGACCTTCGTCTTTATGCATTTCCATAATATGGCGAGGATGTTCAAGGTTTTTCATGCCTGTTGCTGCAAACGTAGTAGAAACAACACGAGAAACAATAATCCAAGGCGTTATGCTACTGCGTACTAACGTATTTTCTGAGCGGGTACTATCGTGAATACCCGTACCAGTTGATATTTTAGACTCAGTAAATGTGCCTTCACATTTAAAATATACCAATAGTGATTCAAACTGCATTTCAGCAAAGAACAAATGAGCTGTGTTTGTTAGTAATTGCGCAAATGCTTTAATAAGTATACCTATTAGCAATAAGTGAAAGCTTGTCATTAATAGTTCACTAAATTGAACAACATGTTGGTTATTAAATGCTTGTTTAAAGCTACTAATATTTGCCGCGTCAACGTAATGATAAATATTGATAAACGAATACGCTAAAAATACAGTAAACGCCAACGCTACAATGTAAAGTAAGTTACCGCTCACTAAAGAAATTAGCCTTGCTAACGAGAAGTTTTTACCTAAATCCATTGAGTGCAATTTAGGCTGAATTTCTTGGATCATTTCACCTTTAAAACCGCCTTTACCTTCAATTTGTTCTTGAAGTTTAGGGTCTAATTCTCTGTAAACTCTGTTAGGTACCTCTTTATAACGACGATTAGCCATTACTAAGTTATCAAGGTTTATAAAAATTTCGTCAGGATGAACAGACTCTTGCCAGTTTTCACGTAGTTCTGATACTTCAGCCGAAGGTGTAACTGCATTTAAACGCGCTTTAATCATAATAAAAGCAATTGCGCAGCTCAGAGTAGCTAATACAATAATCGCAACTAAGTACATGCCAGCATGAAGACTAGGTAGTTGCTCAATCCAGCCATCTATTTCTTGTTTGCTAATGTGTTGTTCTTTCATCAGCCATGACATAGAAAGACCAATAGCGATTGGTAGAATAAAAGATAAAGAAATAATTTTAGCGAGTGCACCGGTACCAAGTGCTTCAATATTTTTTTCAGCGTTTCTAGAAATAGGTTTACCCGTAGAGCGCCACGAAAAAAGCACGTAGAACATTAATATGGCACTATAAACAGGAAATGCTAATTCGCCTGCTTCACCGGTAAAACCCGATAAAGATACAAATGCTACAAGGCCATAAGCAATAAGTGCAACAAGGGTACTTACCCATGAGCCAAATAAGCGCTGAGCAACATTACGAATAGGATAAGGTAGGAATAATAACTTAGGGATTAAACTGTGTAGTAAACGCGATAAAAAACCATTAGGCTCTTTAAATGTACTATTTTTACGACCAACCAACATTTCTTCTAGTGATTGCGCTGTATAGGCTACTTCTTTTTGTTCTTCTTGAGCGGTTGATGCTTGTGATTTGCTGTAGTTATAAGCAAGTGAAGTAGGGTGGTTTCTGCCTACAAAATACTTAAGAGTTGCATAAATACCACTTGAAAGTGAGCGAATGCCGAATGCTAAAATAAGCATGCCAAACACCATTAAAATCCATCCAGCAGTTGTATCTTCTTTCACTGAGCCCGCAGCAATAACAAGTAAACTAATACCCGCTATAGACTCAATGAGTCCTCTTAGCGCTGTTACTTTACCTTCCAGTTTGAAGGGGTTTTTTAGTCCAAGATCAATCGATCCATAATCAAAAGCCATTGAATTCTCCATTTAAACAGCACCCCAATTACGGGGGACAAAAGTGTAATTAATCTGAACTTAGGATAATAAATCTATCTCAAGTAGTTATTTTTAGCGCGAAGTGCATTGAGTTTAATCGTAATAGACTTGTTGCTTGCGCGTAAGTGCGTCCTACTTTTACAAAAACCTAAATAGAATTATTAATATATATTAAGTATTTATAGTTGTTGTTAGTTTTTTATTATATATCAATAATCTTGTTCAGTTTAAGGTTATTTTAAAGTGATACATTTTATATTTCGACGCATGCTTAAATATAACTGGAGGGTAAATGAAACTAATTTATGTAGACGATAATTTGCCAGGGATCACTCGTAAACTTAAACACAAAAGTTGGCTTTACTTCGATCCAATAGGAAAGCAAATAAAAGAGCAAAATGTGATTGATCGTTTAAATGGATTGGCATTTCCGCCTGCCTATAAAAACGCCTGGTTTTGCCCAGAAGAAAATGGGCATATTTTAGCGACAGGGTTTGATAGTAAAGGGCGAAAACAATACCGCTATCATCCTGAATTTAGAGCGCAACAAGAGGCTAAAAAATACCAAGCATGTGGAGTATTTGGTAATAAACTTCCTTTGTTAAGAGCACGTTTAGAAACAGACTTACAAGGTGATGAGCTTAATATTGAACGTACTTTAGCGGCAGTTGTAAGGCTTATGGATTTAGGTGCGCTGAGGGTAGGTAACGAACGTAACGTAAAGCAAAATAAAAGTTTTGGTGCTACAACATTACGCACACGCCATGCAAAACTCACGGGTAAAAACATTCAGCTAAAGTATCGTGCTAAATCAGGCAAGGAGCGTGAAGTAAATATAACCGATAGGGTGCTTAGCCATGTAATAAAAGACTTACAAGATTTACCCGGCCAGCATTTGTTTCAGTATATAAATGAGGGTGAGCGCACTAATGTTACATCAAGTGAAATAAATCAATACATTCAGCAAATAATGGGTGAGGAGTTTAGTGCAAAACACTTTAGAACCTGGCGAGCAAGCGTAATTGCATTTAAACAATTAGCTAAAGCGAAAGGAGCACTTACTTTAAAAAATATGCTTGATAGTGTCTCCCAGCAACTGGGTAATACTCCAGCTATAGCACGTAAATCTTATGTGCATCCCGATTTAATTACGCTGTGCAAAGAAGATGAAGATACTCAAACTGCGTGGAGAGAGTCGCTTTCATTACCACGAAAAACGAAGTACTTGAGTCGTTATGAACGTGGTTTTTTAGCTTTTTTAAAAGATTAATTGCCATAGCAACTTTACACACTTAAGCATATTAATTACATATTCACTAATCTAATTTATTAAAGTTCAAAAAACGAGTTTTTAAAAAGTCATTAAATTTCAAACGTTTACTGTTGAAATTTAATTTGGCATTACCGTTGCACCTCCAGTGTACTACTTAGTGGTAAGTACAAAAGCATTTATCAACGATACTTAGCGAGGAGGTACACAGTGAAGGGGTCATTTTCAAATCAAGCGTTTACTAAAGCAAAGCGTTTTACTTTAAAAACTGCATTGTTTATTAGCATGAGCGGCTTATGCTCAGCACCTGCTCTCGCTGCTAATGAGCTTGAGAGTGTAGTGCTCGCTAACTCTTCACTAACTACTTACAACTCACAAAAGTACATGCAAGTTGATGACAGCTACTACTTTGATCAATATTCAGCGCAGTTAATTGAACGTACAGAAAAGGCCATTAATTGGTATCAAGAAATTGTTAATAAAGGAGGCTTTACTCACTTATATAACGATGAATTGCTTGAACTAGGCAGCAATAATAAAGAGGTAAACTTACTTGCACAGCGTTTATACCAAGAGCGTGACTTAAAAAATAATGTGTGTGACGAGTCTATATGTACGTTTGATAAAGATATAGAACAAGCCGTTAAGCAATTTCAAAGCCGCCATGGTTTAACAGTGGATGGCCGAGTGGGTAAGCGCACTTTTGCTTCACTTAATGTGCCCGCAAAGCAAAAACTCGATAAATTAAAACTTAACTTTTATAGAATAACTAACTTTGCAGGCGCAAGTGACGAGCAATATGTCTATGTAAATATTCCTGAATACAGCTTACGGTTTGTAAAAGCGGGTGATGTAAAATTAAAAAATAACGTAATTGTAGGTAAACCAAGTTGGGAAACGCCTGCATTTAGCGACGAAATAGAAAAGTTTGTAGTTAACCCTGAATGGCGTATACCCACCTCAATCGCTACTAAAGAAATTGCTCCAAAGGTAGCCGAGGATCCTGACTACCTTGTAAAAAATAATATTGAAATTAGAAAAAACAGCTACCTAGACTCACAAACTGTTAATCCTAGCAATATTGATTGGGATTCTATTAAGCCATATCAATTTGATCACTTTTTAGTTAAACGTGCTGGTGAAGAAAACCCCCTAGGAGAGGTTAAGTATTTATTTCCTAACGCCGAAGCAATTTACGTTCACGATACACCAGCAAAGCAGCGCTTTAGCCAATCAAATCGTGCTTTATCGCATGGCTGTATAAGAATAGAGCAACCATTTTCGTTAGCGCGTGAAATTATTAAGCACGAAGGAGAGGCACAAACACTCAATCATATAGACAACGCACGTACTCAAAACAGTACTCAAACGTTTCATTTAGATGAGCCTCTTCCTATTCATTTAGTTTATTGGACTGCATGGGTTGATGAAAATAAGCTGGTTAACTTTAGAGATGACATTTATCAACGCGATAATAAAGCATTATTAAAAAATGATGAACAATCGGTGATTGCCGCTTTGTTAAAAAATAAATAATGAGAGGGTTTATGCAATTTATTCATTATATTTCTATCGCCGTATTCACACTTATATTTAGCAATAATGTATTTGCTGCAGCGTCTACAAAAGCTGCGCATCAGGTGGTTGATATAAAAAATAAAGCTAACTTTGAAGATGCAGAATTTAGCTTGAAAATTAACGATATAGTTATGCCATACTCAGTGTTTTCGGTATTTGTAATGCCCCAAGAGCAGGTTGAGTTTGAAGTGCTTTTTGCGCAATCAAAAAAAGCCTACAATTTAATTAATACTCAAGGAAAGTCCGAGCTTACAGACACTAACCGCTGGCAATGGCAAGCACCCAAAGAGCCTGGTTTAACAACGGTAATTATTGAGTCGCCCGATAAAAAACAGCGTATGAAAATTAACGTTTTTGTAAAAGTACCCGCAGACCACGTTGAAGGAGGAAAGCTCAAGTATTATCACATTGGCCACTACCCTAAGCCTTCACAGATTAAAGACACTGCACATTACATAGTGCCTGATGGCTTTGTTGAGGTAACGCCTGAAAATGAAAACGTAAAAATTTCACCTCACTTTTCACTAAAAGAGTTTGTTAGTAAGCAGCGAAGTAAGCACCCAAAGTATTTATTTTTACAAAACAAGTTGCTACTTAAACTAGAAAAAATACGCAAAGAGCTCATTTTAGAAAACATACCTGTCAGTAATATGGTGGTTATGAGCGGTTACCGAACTCCGTACTACAATAAATCAATTGGCAATGTAAAACTTAGCCGACACGTATTTGGTGATGCTGCCGATATATTTATAGATAACGATGGCAACTACCGCATGGATGACATAAATAATGACGGTAACTATTCAATTGGTGACGCTAAAGCTATGGCTGATATAGTGGAGTCGTTAGCTAGACGTGAATCATTTAAAGGTTTGTTAGGTGGTTTAGGTATTTATGGGCCTAAGTCGCACAGGGGCGCATTTATACATGTTGATACGAGAGGTTTTAAAGCGCGTTGGGTGAGTAAGTAGTTACATCAGCTTAACTATTTTTAGTTACACAGGGATTATGCAAGTGCAGACTAATGGATAGTGTTGAGCTTCACTTTATTTAAAAGTATTGAGCACTTGCTAGTGGTCAATACTTTCTCTTTTTGCGATGAGTTTTATCACACGTTGCTCTTTCATTGTTGCACTACTTTCTTCCAGTAATATATCGCTAAAGCTTGGGTCATATAGCCTAGGCCTACTGAAATTACGTAGCACGGACGCGACCCACGTAGAAGATGCATTGGAAGAATTATCTTCTGTCGCTTTAGCCTCAGCATTTTTCAAAAGCTGATCACCCTGATCGCACGCTCTGGGTACGTGTAATCATCAATTGTCATCCAAGCTTCATGTAGCTCTTGCAGTGAATAATTTAAATAGTCTACTTCCATATTATTCTCCGTTAGTCATAAAAGAGCTCTACGCGTGTACCTTTTGGTAAATAATGTGTTTTCTATTGAGTTTTAAATAGTCTATTGCAGCATAAACGTTTCATACTCTAAATCTTCAAATTGCTTTGAAAGCCAGAACAACCCTACTACCGAGGTAATAATGGTTGCTAATGCAAAGCCATATCCATAGAACTGCGGCCCAAAAGCTATTGATAGCAAAGTTAAAACCACATTTATTACCAAAAATAGTCCAGCTAAAAATAGGACTGTTGAGCGTTTATCTAAATAAAACAAAATATTCAAAATAGACAAAAATATAACTTGTACACCTACACCAACTACATCAATAAATAACAGCGTTTTGTAGTTTGGATCAATACCAATAAAGGTAAGTATTTGCTCACCCCATAATAATAAGCAGGCAACGGTAATACCCTGAATTTTAAATATATCGTATAAACCAGCACGCGCAGTTTGGATCATACTGTCTTTTAATATGTAGATCTCTTCAAGAGATGAGCCACCACGAATAGCGGTGTAAAAACGGTCGTACTCTTCTACAAAGTCGGTTTCCATTTTTACTAAAAATACTGCCATACCAGGAATAATAGATAAATAGGCCAAAAATATAGGTAAGTCATAAATTGGGCTGGCTCTTAACGTGCCAATAATTTGGATTGATGTGCTTGGAGAATACCAAAAAATGATTTTATCAGCCCACACGCCAATATTGTAGAACAGACCACAAAAGAACAGGCTGTAATACACTTTTTTATTGCTTAAAAAGTCAAAGCTTATAAGTTTTTCACCCGGGTAGCGGCGAATAATCATAAATAAAAAGCTAAAAAAGAGCAGTGCTTCGCCAGCGAAAAATGCAAAAAACAAGCCGTCTAACTGCCAGTCTCTTAATAAATATGCAAGCAGTACCATAAAGGCATAACCACTTAGCATGGTAATCAAAATCAACCGGTATTCTTTCATACCCGATAGAAAAATAGCGCCAAGCCACTGATTACATAAGCTTACAAAGGCACCTAAAATTATAATCTTAGTAACAACGGGTATAGGGAGCATAGGCCATACAGCCAAGCCCACCAATAATGCGGCTATTGTTGTTATAAGTTGCGCACCAAGTAAATTAGGGAGTACTTTTGCCTCTTCTTTTTGAAAAAACAAATCTGCAATAAATCGAGTTAATAATAACTGCAAGCCACCCGTTAAAATAAGTGAAGCTGCCATCATGTAGGTAACAAGCGTTAAAAACTGAATAATAAGTACTTTGGGTAATACAACGCCTAAACTTAAAATACCAATTAGCATTAACGCTACAATAGAGAGCAGCCAAGGACCTGAGCCTATTAAGCCCGCGTAGCCGTATGCTTCAAAAACTGAGAGCAGGGTATTTTTTTTGAGAATTTTTCGTATCTCAAAACCTATTCCGGCCATGCCATTGTATCCTTATAAAGTTTATCGTAACGGGCAAACATGTGGCTCTCGTCATAAAATTTTTGTACGCGGTCTAAACCACTTTTTTGATACTCAAGCCAAACTTGCTCATTTGTTAGCATGTTTGATATTTGTTGTGCTGTTTCGCTAGGTGAAGCAATTGAGACAACTTCACCGGCTTTACCTAATGCTTTATCTTCATCGGTTCCGCCTTCGATTATTTCGCGGCACGAGCCAACATCGCTAGCAAGTACAGGCACACCGGCCGCCATTGCTTCTAAAAGTACTAAAGGCTGCGCTTCGGAAATCGAGGTTAAAGCTACAATTCCGAGCTTAGGCAAAATTTTGGTAATATCTTGCATACCTAAAAACTTTACACTGCTTTGTAAATCAAGACTGCCTACAAGTAGTTCACACTCTTTGTAATATTGCGGATCTTCTTCATAAGGGCCGATGATCCAGCCTTCTACTTCAGGCAGCATCGATTGCGCTTCTTTAATCGCACGTATAAAGGTTTTAATATCTTTTATAGGCACTACACGTCCAATTAATCCAACAACTGGTGGTATCTGTTTTGGACGCTGCTTAAGCGCTTCAATAAAGCGCACTGTTTTAATTCCATTAGGTACAACAAATGCTTTTTCAGGCGCTGCACCATCCTTTATTTGGCGCTGCCTGTTACCGTCGTATAGCGAAATAACCTTATCTGCTTCTTGGTATGTTGTTCGGCCGATTTGCTCAAAAAAGCTGATCCACATACGGCGAATAAAGCCCATTTCGGTATTTAAGTTTTTACCTAGGCTTTGCTCAGACTCTTTGATCCAACTGGCTTGAATAAGATCTATTTTTCTCTCTTTGGTGTAAATACCATGCTCGGTCAACAAAAAGGGAGTATCGCTTATTACACTGGCACCAGATCCTAAAATACCAGCATACCCGGTAGATATTGAGTGAATAAGTTTAACTTTTGGAAGTCCGCGTGCAATTTCGGCTATTTTAAATAGCGGTTTATATAAATTGCGGTATGACCAAAAAAAGTCAATAAAAGAGGATTCATCACAAAAAGTTGAATAGTAATTGGTGAGTACTTGCCACGATGATTCACTATATAAAAAGTCGGCTTCGTTAATACCGTCTTTTTTAGCCAAAGTCTCAAATGCAAACTTTAATAAATCAGTTGGGATGGGCTCATCACAATCTCTAAAATAATTTTGTAGCTGCTGCCAAAAATCAAAGAGTTCTTTTTTATATTTAACGCCATGCTTGGCTTTTATTTCAGAAGTGTCATTTTCCACTAAATAATGTACATGCAGCTTGGTAACATTTTTAGGCAAAGTATATTGAATCTCGCCATAATGCTCTGGTGCTCCACCTATAAAAACAAGCTCAAAGTTATAATGAGGTAACCCTTCAATTATTTGATGAACCCAG
Source organism: Pseudoalteromonas sp. NSLLW218 (assembly GCF_015864775.1). NCBI lineage: Bacteria > Pseudomonadati > Pseudomonadota > Gammaproteobacteria > Alteromonadales > Pseudoalteromonadaceae > Pseudoalteromonas > Pseudoalteromonas sp. NSLLW218. The sequence goes on from NZ_JADYWO010000005.1 coordinate 88,274, forward strand.
CTAGATACGCCACCACGTACATAAGGGTAAGTGCCTTCTAAAAGCAGTAAAATGTCTGCATTTTTATTACTCATGCCAATACTCCTGCAAATGACGTAATTCACTGCCCTTAGGTTGTTCTGGGAGTTCTTTTAAGTAGCGTTTACAGTCGTCAAACTTGTTCATACAAAAGGCAACTTCGGCTTTATAAGGCAACACATGGCGCCTTGCCATACCAAACTCAGTTGCTTTAAGTAGATACTCATGGGCTATTTCGTATTTGTCTAAGGCTAAAGATATACGCCCTAAAAATATAAAAGTTGCGGGTGTTTTTACGTGCTCAATACTTTGCAATGCAAGTGCTTCTGCTTTTTCTAAAACGTATTTACGCAGTGCGCCTTGGGCTAAGCCTAAATAGCTCAGTTCCCAATAAAGTTCGGCTAGCTGTTTTTGTAAATGACTCAATTTTGGCTGCTTAGTTGTAACTGCTATTTCTTGCTGATACAAACTGATTTTTTCGTTAAGTTTGGTTTCTTTACCATCAAGGGTTGAGTAGGCGAGTAGTCGAATATCATCTTCTAAATCTTTAAGTGCTAGCTTTAAAATAGGAATAGCTTGTGAGTCACTCATGTGACGAGCCGCCATTACAGCACTTAAACGCTTGTTTGGCTCATTAGCGTGCTTCAAAATTGCTTTAAGTCCGCCAATTGAATAGGTTGGATTTGCTGATATTGCTCTGGCTTCAAAAGGAAGCTCAGGTATTTTATGCTCCTCTATTTCTATCTCGTCATTCTTGAGAGGTTTACAAAGAGCAAATGTAAGTGCTAATACAACACCTATAATTCCAAGTACAGGTAATGTAAACAATAATAAAAGCATGAGTAGCAAAGAGCTATAAGGAGTCGTTTTGTATTTTTTAGGTATAAAAACATAACTAACAATAGCAAAAAAGATGCTAGCAATAGCATGCAGTAGTATAGCTAAAAACCAATTAGGTGTTTCCAGTACTTCTATTAGTGCAAAGTACTGACAAATACACCCTAATATAGCCGCTACAATAATTATAATCATGAAAGTGAAACCAATCTCTTTATGTCATCTGAGCTTATAGGTAGTGCAAGTTGCTGCTCAATAACAATATCGAGCTCAGCTAAAGTGCTACCAGTGCGCTCTTTACACCAAGTGTTCATTCGGGCGATAAAACCTGCTTTTTCAAGTTCATCAGCTAATGGCATCAATAGCAGTAATATCTGATTTTTATCATCATATAAATAAATGTCTAAACCACGACGGGCTTCACTTAAATAACTCATAAGTTGAGTCGATTTATCAGTAATATTGTTGGCTTTGATTTTTAGTAGTTGCGATGGAATGTTGTATCGTTTTGCTTCTTTATTTGCGCGCTTAACTTGGCGAATAAAGTATGGAGACTCTTCATACGTCATTACTGGGTTTGTTATTTCATGGCGCAGTAGGTCGCCTATATGCCCAGCCATTACAGCAAGTAATGTTAGAGTTGTATTTTTAAGCGCAAAAAATTGTATTCTTTCAACCAAAATAGCGCCGTAAATAGTATTGTTTACGTCGATAAGTGGGATTGCCATATGGTATTTACTTATACCTGATGCCATTTTTGCGTCTTTTACTGATACTAATTCTTTTTCTTCAATCATCGCTAATATAAGAGGATCGTTTTCAGCTATTTGACTCATTTTGCCAATAGAGGCAAGTGATGGCTCTAAAACAGTGTCATTTTCAACTTTATATAAACCCGCTCTTTCTAATAAACCATATTCAACGAACAGGTCGATTATTTTTTGCGCTGCGCTATCAAGTCTTCTTTCTTTTAATAGCCCGATAGAGGTTCTTACTGCTTGTAGCGATTCACGCAAACTTAACGTATGGCCAGCTAACATTTGCTCTATTCTATCGTGAGATGAATTAATTAAGTGATACTGACGAGTAAATGTTTCAAGGCGGTCGGTTACGTACTCAAGCTGAATACTTTGTTGTTGATTAGTGCGCTCCCACACATCCCTAAATTCACCTGTGATCATAATTACAATAATGTAGCCAATCATGGCGTTAATATTGAAGTCGCTTTGTGGTGATAAAATATTTGCTTGAAGTAAAAAAAGTTGGCCAACAAGCAAACATAAAATACTAATAAAGCCTTTTGAAAAGCCATAACGTAGAGAAACTAAAAGTGGGCCAAGTACAGGCCACGAAAACCCTCCCTCAGTCCAAAATGGGTCCTCTGCGTTAAATAATACAGGCAGCCCTAAAGCAAGCGCGGTAAATATAAATACCTCAGCCCATATTTGTAGCTCAGGAACGTCTCTTGGTCTAAGGAAATGTGTTTTCACTCACTAACCTCTATATAAGAAATTAAATCGGCAATCACATCTTGTGCTGTTGCTGCAATGCTATCGCGGCCCCAACCACTTTTAGCAATAGTACCGGTCCAAATCGGTGTTGTTTGTCCATTTACAGTGAGTGATAATGTAAGTGCAACAACGGGTTCGCCATCAAGGCCAGCTTTGTAGCGCCACTCTTCAATACTGCCTGTTAATACATAGTCAGCTTGTTGAGTGTTTAACCACTGCATAGCATTGTCTAAGCGGTATTGATCGTCCAGTGGTGGAAGCTCTTTGGTGTTAACGCGAGGTGCGCGTATAAGAGTGGGTAATTTATTTTGTTGCCAAATACTGGCTAAAATATCTTCAGCACGCTCACCTGCAAGCGGTGTTTGAGCATGATTAACAAGTGGCATTAATGCCACTGTTTTTAAAGGGCTAAGCTCTACATCATCAGCAACTCTGCTGGTGGTACATGCTGATAATAGTAATACCAAACACGGTATAATTAAACGAAACATACTCTCTCCTAACATTAAAAATGTACGTAATAACCTAATTGTAATTGTGTATCTGAGTTACCCACTTTATTACTACTTTGGTAACCCAGCTGTAATTTAAATAAATCATCGCCTAGTACAGACCAACCTGCGCCACTCGAAACAGATACATCTACTGTATCGTTAAGTGTTTGATAGCCAGTACTTATATCGAATAGCCATGAAGGGTTTGCGCCTAAATAAGGCGGCTCTAACGAACCCGTTGAGGCAAATGAGGTACCTAGTGCAAAGCGCCTAAATGGTTGAAGGTCAACTCTCAGAGGTCTTGTGTCTGTATTTATTAATGCATTTACACGTTCAAAGTCTTGCCATTGTGCACTAAAATAAGCGTTCCAAATTGGGCGATCTTTTAAAATGCTGTACTGGTAACGTGCATTATATTCTTGGCCATTAATGAGTGAGCTGCCATCGTCTCTTCGAGAAAAAGACATCGCTGCTGCTGATAGTTGTACGTTTTGTCTACCATCAATGTTGTAGTTAACATAAGCCGTGGCTTTATCTAGTTGAGCATAACTAAGTAGCGCTTCTGATTGGCGGTTTTCAACATTATATTCAAGCTTTAAACCTATCTGTGTACGTGAATCCCATTGATAACGAGAGTCTAAGCTAAGACCTTGGCGGCTAACTAAGCTGCCTTGGTGAGAATCTATTTTTGCATCAAAATACCAACGACCAAATGTCATTTTATCTTCTATCGCAAACAGTAATCCGTTGTTATCAAGATTTTGCTGATTACTTAAACTTAATTTCCATTGCCCATTAGCATAAGGAAAATAAACGTTTACATCGTACTGGCTACTGTTTAAACCAGCCTCTGGCGATAGGTTAATTTCAAGCGCCCTAAAGTAGGATGCACGTGCATTTCTAAGTAAGCTCAATTGTGATTCGTCAAGCTCACCAGTCAGTTCTTCATACCAACGCTGCATTGTTGCGTATGGCTGCTTTAGATAGAGTAGGGCGTTTAGTTCATCTAATTTGCTTAGTGAGCCTTCTGCTAATAGTTGTTTCGCTTTATTAAATTCGCCGTTGGTCATATAAAGTTGTAGTTTTTGCCATGGCTCTAATTTTTGTGCAGCCCTGCGCGCTAACCACCAGTTTGTTTGGGGCTCACCAATAGTGTCGGGGGCAAGTTCTTCCATTGTGTTTAATTGCATTAAATGAGGAACAGCCATCGCGCCCGCCCAGCGGAACATTAAGCCTCTGTATGCATATTTATCTTTAGGTAAGTGTTGCAGTAAATAGTGATTAAGTTCAGCAGCATTTGCATAATAACCAAGTTGCTTCATTACATCGGCTAAGTTAACCAGTGTTGTTAAATCGCTTGGATCTGCAATGGCTAATTTACGCAAATAAAAGTAAGCACTGTTATATGACTTTTCGTGAATAGATAAGCTTGCTAATAGCTGGGTCCACGCATAGGAAGGGTCGCTTTGAGAATAGTGAGCTAAAATGCGGCTGATCATCACGGTGTCGTGCATTTGCAGCGCTAACCAACCTTGTGCCAGCACAACATCAGAGTCATATTCACTTAATTTAGCGGCGCGGTTTAAAGTTGTATAAGCTGAATTTAAATCACTTTGGTTTTGATACCAATTTGAAAGAATTAACCAAGCAGGGTAGAGAGCTTTATTGTAGCGCTGCTTATCAAGTTCAGCATGAATGCGTGCAACTGATTTAGCATCATTTACTTGTGTGCTTAATAATGCAATTTGAATCAATTGACGGTCAGTTTGCGACTCACTTTTCCATAAATAATCAAGAAGCTCCTGAGGCCGACCTTCAAAGCGCAGTTGTTGGTAGTGCAGCATGTCGCCTACGCTCAAAGGACTTATTTTTTGTAACTTCTCTAATGCATATAGCTCATGAGCTTTGTCCTTAACTCGCATTGCCATGTCAACATTGGCGCTCCAAAACTCATCGTCAGAACTTTCATGTTTGTTTTTTAGTACTTGCAGAGCTGTAGAAAAGTCATCATCTAGCCAAAATGCGCGAGCAATCCAAAGTAAATCTTCTTCATTTTTAGGCCCTTTATATGTAGGCCACAAAGCTCTTAATGCTTTTAAATTACCAGTATCGTGAAGTACTTTTGCTTTCCAATATTGTGATAATGCACTTTTACCATTTATTTGCTCAAAGCGTTCAATATTATTTAACTCTTGCTTTGTGTTACCAATAAATTCGTTAGCTTGCATCCAATTAGCAAAACCATTGCCTTTCAGACTTCTGTTTTGCGCCTTGTATTCGTATATATCATTAGCATCTTGGTATAAATATAAAGCGGTGGCATCGTTAATACTGTCGGTAAGCATCGCAGGAGTTACTGCTTTGTTAGACATTAGCCATTTAAATTCTCGAAGAGCTTCTTTAGGCTTGTTTTGCCAGCGCTTTATCTTCCAATTTAATAAATGTAGCTCTTTGTCACCTGGGCTCTGTAGTAATAACTTTGCGAGTAATTGCTCTGCCCCTTTTGCATTTGCATTTGCTAAACGCAGGTGCATCGCTTGTGTTAAGTACTTGGTGTTATTTGGCTCAGCTTTTAATAAACTTTCAATGGCTTGAGCTGCATCTTCCGTATTGCCTGCTAAGTTAGCCAAATAAAGTGTGCGTTTAATATTGGCTTGGTCGCCATAGGTTTTCCACCATGCATAAGCTTGTGCCGGGTGATTTGCACCAAGTGCAGTTTCAATCGCTTTAGCTGCAATATCAGCATTTATATTTGTTTTATAAATAGCGAATGCTTTGTCTGGTTCGCCTGCGCTTAACCAGTAATCGGCTGCAAGGAGAGGCTGTTTATTTTTTTGATAGTACTGAGCAACTTTTGCATTTAACCCAACTGCTTTTGCAATAGTTAATATTTGTTCGTTCCAGTTTTTATGAGCACCAATTTTTAAAGATAGCTCTTCAAAGCGGTCGTCAACTTTAGCACCGCTTGCTAGCCATAATGAGTAGAGCAGCTTTATTTCAAGTGTTGCTTTGCGCTCACCTCTAGGTAGCTTTTCAAGCTCGTTAGTAGCTTGTGAATACTCACTAAGCCCTATATGTAGCTCAACTAATTTTGCGCGTAGCTTTTCGTTGTCGGGCTCTGTATTGAGCGCTGCATTAAGGTAAGACTTCTCAAAGGTATAGTCTTGTGAAAGTGCATCATCTTCAAAAAATAAGGTATGTGGAAATAATGCATAAAGTGCAAAACAACTTACGGCTAATATCGCTAATATTGTTTTTACTGAAATTAACTGAGGGCGCTTTGTAGTATTCATTATAGTGCGGCTCCGTCGCAGTTAAGGTAACCATAAAAATCACCTGCAGGTATTTTGAAATGTGTTAATTTACCTCGGTTAATACCTTTAAAGCGCTCACCCAAACCAGATACAAACTCACAAGAGCGTGCATTCATTAAATCAAGCGAAGCAGGTACCCATGCTTTAAAACTAACAGGCCCGTTAACTTGCCAGCTATTAATAACAACATTTGCAGACGCTAAATAAGGTTTTTTACTATTTTGGTTATGATCAAAGCTAAGGCGAGCTATGTTATTTATAATATGTATGTAGTCACCTTTTTCAGTTACACCAGATACACCTTCACTTTGAGCTATGTTTGGCACATCAAAATCGGTAGGTATTCGCAAAGTATGAATGTACTTTGAGCTAAATAACCATTCATTATTACTGTTTTTTGCAAGTGCAGAAAAGTAAAAATCCTTTGCTACTTTTGCATAATGGCTTAAATGCACTGGTGTATTTGGTCTTGCTAAAACATAATCTATGTTGTGTTTAAGAGCGTCTAGTCCCGCAAGAACTTCACCTGAATAAAAGTGATAATAAATAGTGTAAGGTTTTAACCTATATGGCTTTTCTGTAATTTCGAAAGTTTCAGTTAAGCGTCTAAAGCCATAATAAGGGCCATGCCATAAGTTAGTGTAAACATTTTCATTTAATATGGGGGCATAAATTTGATACAGCAAATCTCTTTCAGGGCGGCCAATAGGTGATATATGTGTAAGGCTAGGGTTATCGGAATTTACATCAGTGTTGCCACCGTTGACATTTAACACACCTGCGTCACGAGCAAGTTCAAGCGCTTTAGGACCAGGTGTTGCATCGCCTGACCATAACATCATCACTGTTTTTTTATTTTTAGGTGTGAGTTTTTCATCAATATATTTTATCGAATCTGTAATTTCTTTTTTAAGGCTGATGGTGTTGTAGCCAGGTACATCTAGATGAAAACCGTAATCAGTGTCGTCTTCATCTATTTTTTTTCGCCCAGATAGAGCAGTCCAAAAATAGGGGTGGCTATAGGTGTGTGAAGCAACTTCTACGTAAGGCAGCTTAAAAATACTACGCGCAATGTCTTCGAGTTTGGCACTTTGTTTAGAGTGAATACCGCCTTCTTCAATGTCAGCTTGGATCACTGAGGACGTTAACGGTAGTTTGTAGTGTTTAATTATTTCATCTCGAATTACTTCTGCTGAATAAGGCCTACCCGCATAGTGGGCAACACTTGTAAATCCATCTCCATCTATATGCAGCGTAAGCATTCGCCTGCCGCTTTCGGTGGTTGTATCTGGCACTAATATAGGTGGTAGTTCCATAGCCTGAGTTAGTAGTGTACGTGGATCAATAACCCATTTGCTGCCTTCCATCGGAAATGTATCAATTAGCCAAGGAGCAACCACGACTGCGCCATATTTAGTTTTAGCCGCTTGTACAATTATCGTGTTATCAGCTGATTTTATTGTAATTAAAGGAGTCGCTTCAGTTGCTAATTTTAGTAAATATGGTTTAACGATAGGGGGAGGTGTTGTGGATTCTCCTTTGAGCCAAGGTGCAAAGCTATCTTGTTTATATGGACCTTCAGGTAGTGTGTTTAACGACTCAATACCCATGCTAAATAGTAATTTAGTAGACTGTGGTAACTCGCCTAAAATAAGTTCTGGCACAACACCTAAATTAGCTTCAAGCCAATTGGTAAGTGTTGGGGTGTAAAATGCATCGCTTGAGGTCCACGAAATAATACCGGCATGTAAGCTAGGGTCAACCAAAGGTAAGTCGCGTTTTGCCATATCTATGTAGTCAGGTATGTACCCCAAATACTCAATCATGGTCGCAAGCTTTAAGTGTACGGTAGTGTATATGAGTGGCTTTACGTTACTGTTATAAGGGATTAAAATGCGCCTAGGGATCGGCGTAATTGATGATGTGCCCCACGTTTGCAAGTGACCGTCGGTTACCCACGGATTGAAACCTGCGTCTATAATATTTTGTGCCATAGTAAGGCGATTACCGGGCTTTGCATAATCAATAACTTGGACGTTGAGGCCTAAACTTTGTGCTTTTTTTAATTGTGCGCTTAGCCAATTTTGGTCGTTTTTGTTAGTCAGTGTATAGCTATTGTCGTTAGGGTTGAAGTGGCTATACAAACCCTCAGCAACTAAGTCGTTGGCTAAATTAGCTAGTTTAGGCAATAGCTCAAAGCCCCGGTTGAGGATAAGGTGCTTATCAAAAGTCTCAGATAGTGAGCTTATTATGGTGACTAACCCAGCTTGTTGATCGGGTTTACTGTGTGTAGCATCTAATAGCTGATAGCTATCTAAGGTATCTAAAAATAAGCCGCTAAAGCCGCGTGCTTTTAATGCCGCAGCGCTACTTTTAATATGTTGTTGCCAATGTGCTGATGCTAAATCGGCAATATGGCTATTCCAGTTAGGGTTAACTGCGAGTGAAGACTTACTTTCAATAAACGACTCACCAACACTTAAATAAGCATAGACAGCAATATTACGCTGTTTAAACCAATTAAGTTCGTGCTCAGTGACTAATTCGGGCTGGACTACAACGCGAGAATAAAAGGTCATTTCGGCTAATGGCATCGGCGCTGAGTAGTAAAAAGCGATACTATTATTTACAGGAGCTGAAAATGCATGAGCAGACACTAAAAGTGCAAGGTATAAAATATATTTCATTAATAATTCATTTTTATTAGATTATAACTGTGACTCAAAGTGATGCGTTCCGATTTTTCTAGTTGTTTGGTATTAGTAATATAGGGTTATTATATGTTAATGGAAGTTTAATATCTATATATTCATTATTTATATGAACCTAAAATCAATACTAACATGAGTCATGGGTTAACTCATTACATAGATGGTGACTAATCGTCTTAGTACGCTATAAAATTAAGTTTGGATCAATGCAGCTGCTAGAACTTTAAATCTCTAATGAAAGAGTGGCAAATTATATATTAATTAATACGAAGGTCTCAGTGTTTTTAGTGTCCAAATACCTTCCTTGTGACTATAATATCAGCTAATTGAGCATGGTATGAGTTTACTCCCACCAATTTTTTTATTTACTATGCTTTTAAACCCAATAAAACAATGTAAACAGCCGTAATTTAATTTTTGGCTATTGTCGCTATATATGCATTTATATACCCCGGAGAAATAATGAGTAATTTAAGCTTGAAAAACAAACTGTTGTTATTAGCTATATTGCCCTTAATGCTACTTTTGATTAGCTTGATGCTGAGCTCTTATTATTTAGAGAATAAAAATCAGCAACAAAACTTTGATTCATTTCAAACTAAACTAATAAGTGACAAACAAACGTTGCTAAGCACCGAGGTGGAAATTGCCAGTAAAATTGTGCGCTATCAAATAGCAAATGGCTCTGAGCAAGATGCTAAAAACGCTTTAAGAGACTTAACGTTTGGTCAAGGCGGTTACTTTTTTATATACGACACAAATGGCGTTAGTGTTTTTCATGCATTATTAGGTGATGCTATTGAAGGGCAAAATAAAATAGGAATGACTGACCCTAACGGTAAAAAAATCATAGTGGGTTTACTAGAACAGGCTCGAAATGGCGGCGGCGCTTTTAACTATCATTTTCAAAAACCAAATACCACAGGCTTAGTTGAAAAGATGGGCTACGCAGCAATGATCCCAGGAACAAACTGGATGATTGGTACTGGCGCATATATGGATGATATAGACGCTGAACTACTTAAATACCAAACGGCAATGCAAGAGCACATGAATGATAAGGTAATGACCTTGTTGCTAATTGCTTTGTTTTGGGTTGTGTTAACAATTATATGTGCGTTAGTTGCTGCAAATACAATGGTAAAACCAATACAACGCATGGCGCAAAGCCTTGACGACATTGCAAAGGGTGAGGGCGATTTAACCAAACGTTTAGATATTGATACTAACGATGAAATAGGCCAACTTGGCGAAGCATTTAATATGTTTGTAAGTAAGCTTCACGGTATAATTGCCAATGTGGTTGATGTAACACACGATGTAAAAACAGCCTCTAGTGATATAAATACACAAACACGATTAATTGAAGACAAGCTACTTAATCACAATCATGAAACAGACCTAGTTGCGACGGCTATTACCGAAATGTCAGCTACTTCTCATGAGGTGGCTCAAAATACGAATCAAGTGGCAGAGTCAACCCAAACGGCAACGCAAGAAGTTGCTAAAGCTCAAGAGTGTGTTGATATTTCGCTCAGTGAGGTGTCCAATCTAATGGGCGAGATAAACCTAGCCGCTGAACAAGTTGATTCACTCAGTGATCAATCTAAAAAGATTAATAGTGTACTAAGCGTAATTGGTGGAATTGCCGAGCAAACAAACTTACTTGCACTAAATGCTGCGATAGAAGCTGCACGAGCAGGTGAGCAAGGCCGAGGATTTGCTGTTGTTGCCGATGAAGTAAGAAGCCTAGCAAGTCGTACTCAAGTTAGCACACTAGAGATTAGTGAGATGTTAAGTGAGTTACATAATTTAGTATCAGATGCCGTAGCTGCAATGCAAGCAAGCCAAAGTAGTTGTAATCGCTCGGTTGAATCGTCTCGTGCTATTTCAGAAAGTTTAGGTGCGGTAACAACCTCAGTTAGATCAATTAACGACATGAGTACGCAAATTGCAACGGCAGCCCTGGAGCAAAGTAGTGTTACAGAAGAAATAAATCGTAATGTATTTGCCATTCAAGAAATAGTTAATGAGTTAACTATTTCAAGTAAAACCACGTCTACTGTTGGTCAGCATTTAGCGGCGCGTGGTGAAAACTTGGGCCAGCTTGTTGGCCAGTTTAAAATTTAGCAAAATTTTAAACTATATAAAATAAAGCCGCTGATTGCGGCTTTATTTTTGTGGCTTAGTTTTAGCTGCTTAGTTTTTATAAAAATTATTGAATTTTTTGTATGCGTTAAGGTCTATCAGCATGCAAATATACCTATACAGTGGAATAACCATGCAAAACATGCCATCAATTAAACGTTGTACTCGCGAAGAGTTAGCGCCAGAGCAAGACTTGGGGCGTCTAGTGTCTTTTTTACGCTCGCGATTAGCCATTCATGTTGATGCCAAGTTACTTCCTATGGACTTAACTTCAGCGCAATATATTGTGGTAGTACTACTTGCGAGAGAGTCGGTTAATACGCTTGCAGGACTTTGCGAGTATATGGTTTATGATCGTGGTGCTATGAGCCGTTTACTAAACCGACTTGAAGAAAAAGGACTCATTATTAAAACGCAATGCGAGCTTGATAAGCGCTCAACTATTTTGTGTTTAAGTGAAAAGGGTAAAGCTCTTTGTCCAGAAATAATGCCTGTAGTGAACGAAGTCTATGCGCAAGCATTAAATGGTTTTTCAGAGCCAGAAAAAAATCAAATAATCGACTTACTATTCAAAGCTATAAATAATCTAGATATATTACCCGAAATTCCCCCACACAAATAGATTATCAATAAAATAGCGATACTGTTTCAACAGAAAGTTAGCGTGCTAATTAGTTGATCTGATTGTGCGTAGAATCTAACTTTGATAATATAGTTGCCTAGGCAATTAAAGTTATCATCTTGTTAGGTTTGTTATGATTGAAAATAATTTGTTAGTACAATTACAGCAGCAATATCCAGAACATACTTTTATGCAACATCACTTAAGTGTTGTCCATAAGGGGCGTTTTGCTAACGCGATTGTGTATCAATATAAAGATAATGAATTTGATTTAATTGTTAAAGACTTTAGCCAAAGCCCGTGGTTTATCCGCAAAACATTTGCACGACTATCTGTAAATCAAGAGTATAAAGGATTGAGCCGTTTAGCTGAGCTTGATGCCGTCGCTAACCGCTTTTGTAGATTATCGCCGATAGCCGTAGCTTATAACTATATTGAAGGCACGCCACTGCGCGTTTTAATTCATGAAAACAAAAAGCTACCAGTAAGCTTTTTTAGTGAGCTTGAGCGTCAAGTAGCGAAAATGCATCGTAAAGGCATCGTGCATTTAGACTTGCGTAATATGGGTAACATTTTATGTGGCGCAGACGGTAAACCTTATTTTATTGATTTTCAGTCCACTATTAGCTTTTCACGTTTTCCGCGCTGGTTGCAACGCTTTATGCGAGGGTCTGACATGTCAGGTGTATATAAAGCATGGAATAAATTGGGCGAGCAACCTCTGCCTCAAAAAAAGCAAGACTATTTAGAGCGCTTTAATCACGTGCGTAAACGCTGGATTTTTAAAGGTTACCCAATACAGCGTGGCTATGCGTGGGGCGCTGCACTTATCACTCAATTTGTAGATTCTGATTTAGTACGAAATATTACCGATAGACTTTAATTTAAAGCACAAACCGTAATTTAAAAACACCTAATTCATTGTGTGATTTTGCCCATATTAGCCTGGCTAATATGGGATTTTTTTTATTATAAGTAATCCCTTTGGTTTGCTTACTTGTCGTTTAATCTCTTAAAAACAATTCCTTTTACTGTTTTTTTAATTTTTTAAAATAAATATTAGTACTGCATTTAGTTTGCCCATACAATGCGCAAAAATAGCATGCGCATGCTTAATAAGTTCACGTTTTTTCTGCAATTTTTTATTGTTCAAGTAAACTGTGAGTAATGTACGCTTTTAAATTTAAGGTTTTAAGATGATTGAGTATCCGGTAGACCAGCTTCCACAACTCATAAATGATTTATTGCAATGCGATACAACAGAACGTAAAAATAAATTATTAGCAGATGCGCAGTTGACGCTTTCTACAGAGCACCTGTCATTACTTTTTGAGGCGATACCAAAAGAACAGCGACTTGAAATTTGGCAATTACTTGACGAAGACACGCAACACGAAATTTTTGTTAATTTAAGTGAAGACAGTTGTCTGTGGTTACTGCAAACACTAGAAGATACTGAGGCTTTTAAGCTTCTTGATGAAGTGAATGTAGAAGAGTTATTGGAACTTGAAGAAGTTATACCAGAGCGATTTGTTGAGTATGCAAAAAGGCAACTCGATGAAGCGCAAACCAAACAATATGATTTAGCGCAGCAATACCCGCCAGAACAACTTGGTCACTGGTTAGGTTTTGACTTTTTAAAAGTATCAGAGAAGCTAACCGCCGGTGGCGCTAAAAAATTGCTACATAAAGGTTTACCGCAATACAGTGAAGTTATTTATTTAGTAAGCCGTAAGGGCAGCTTAATAGGTGAGGTTGCGGTAAATGATTTAATAAAAGCCAGCGACACCGATAACTTAATGACATTGGCAAATCATGACTTTTCATCGCTCCATGCTGATGATGATTTATATGAAGCAGCAGAAGTGGTGATCCACAGTGAAAAAATGGCATTGCCAGTGGTTAACGCAGATAATAAATTACTCGGGCGATTAACCATTGCCTCAGCGTATGAATTACGCCAAGAAATTGCTGATGAAGCAGCCGCTAAAGCGGGTGGTTTACGTGAAGACGAAGACCTGTTCGCAAGTGTTCGAAAAAGTGCTAAAAACCGTGGTATATGGTTAGGTATTAACTTAGCTACTGCCTTTTTAGCGTCTTGGTTCATCGGTTTATTTGGCGCAACTATAGAGCAGGTTGTAGCACTAGCTGTATTAATGCCAGTTGTTGCTTCTATGGGGGGTATTGCAGGTAGTCAAACATTAACCGTTATTGTGCGTGGTTTAGCGCTTGGACAGGTTACAGACTCAAACCGTAATGCGTTACTAAAAAAAGAGCTACGTGTTGGCGCTGTAAATGGCTTGGTATGGGCGTTTGTAATAGGTCTGCTTACATTCTTATGGTTTAACGATTTAATGCTCAGCATTACAATAACGGTAGCCATTTTATTGAATTTAGTCGCGGCGTCACTAGCAGGTGTTGTTATTCCGTCTATTTTAGACAAAATGAAAATTGATCCTGCGTTATCTGGCTCGGTAATTTTAACTACTGTTACTGATATTGTTGGGTTTGTTACCTTTTTAGGTTTAGGCAGTTTACTGCTTTTATAAGCCTTATACCAATTCGCTTAATTAAGCGGATTGGTATTACTTACAGGAAAATACAATGACCTTTGAAGTCATGATTTGGTGTGCAATTGCTTTGTGTATTTCACAATCGGCAATATTTTCGGGCTTAAACTTAGCGTTTTTTTCGCTAAGCAGACTCCAGCTCGAAATGGAAAGCACAAAAGGGAACGAAGCTGCCATAAAAGTGATGGCACTTCGAAACGACTCTAACTTTTTATTATCGACTATTTTATGGGGTAACGTAGGTATAAACGTACTGCTTACGCTACTTTCTGATTCTGTTTTAATGGGCGCTAGTTCGTTTTTATTCTCAACTATCGCGATTACTATTATTGGTGAAATTACGCCGCAAGCTTATTTTTCGCGTAATGCACTTAAAATGGCGAGCCTACTTTCACCACTCATTAAGTTTTATCAAATTCTGTTTTATATAGTTGCTAAGCCAACTGCTTTAATTCTCGATGCATGGCTAGGTAAAGAAGGGATTACGTACTTTGCTGAAAGTGAGCTCAGAGGTATTATTCGCAAACACATAGAAGCGGAAGAGGCTGATGTTCAGCACGTTGAGGGAATTGGCGCACTTAACTTTTTTAGTTTAGATGAAATAAGCGTAACCAAAGAAGGGGAGATAATTGACCCAGACTCTATTATTTCTTTGCCGACTAAGCTTGATTTACCTATTTTCCCAGACCTTACATTAACGACTGATAATGAGTTTTTACGAAAACTACATAAGTCAGGTTATAACTGGGTGATCATTACCAATGAAGACGGTTGGCCTTTATTAGTGGTAGATGCTGACGGCTTTTTACGTTCAGCCTTGTTTGAACCAGAGTCGTTCGACCCTTATCATTATTGTCATAGACCTATTATTGTAGCTGATGAAGCGATGCGCCTGAGTGAAGTTATTTTAAAAATACGGGCTAGTCATTCTTTAGATAAATCGTTTGATGGGGCCATTGATCACGACGTGGTGTTAGTATGGAGTGATGTGAAGCGCATTATTACCGGCGCTGATATATTTGGTCGGTTACTCAAAGGTATGAGTGCACCAAAACTCGAACTGCATGAAAATACAGAGAATAAAAAGCCGCTATAAAGCGGCTTTTTTGTACTCAATAGAAAGGAGGGTTATGCCCAACCTTCGTAGCGCTTACGACGCGACAACACTATCGTTAATATAATACCTAAAAACAGGCCTAAAAACGCAATAGCACCACCGTAAGTAAGTAGCTGGCGTTTCTCTTTTGAACTCGCTGCTTCTTTTTGAGTGCGCTCTTGTTCTAGCGTTGTTTTAAGCTTAGTAATTTGGGCCGATAACTGCAGGTTTTGATCAGTTAAAGTTTGGTTTTGCTCTTGTAGCTGCGGAAGTTCTATTTGAGCTTGGCGCAGGTTTTCTTGCATAGTGCTCATTTCGCTACTTAGTGTTTTGTACTGTTGGTGTAAGCCTGCCGTTTTGGTAACAAACTTAGTTTCTATCCAACCTTCACGGTCTTTATCATCTTTAATTTTTATAAAGCCGTTTTCTTCAGCAGATAACAAGGTTAATTTTGTTCCAGCATCTACAGAGCCGAGTAGTCGATAATTCTTACTCGCACCAGAGCGCATAAAAGTATATAAATTATCGATAATATAAGCGGTGTTTGCATTAGTTGAATTTGCAGGCTTCGCTTCTTCTGCATAACTCATAAATGTGGTGGCTGTTAAAAGTAGCCCTAATAAACAATGTTTTAGCATTTATCTACCTTGTTGATCTAACTGCGTCCATTATGAACGTGATTTTATTTCACATAAGTAGCTAGATAGTATGGATTATATAGCTCAATAGCAAGACTGATATTGTAACTCGCCCCTGATATGACAAGAGAAATAAGACTAAAAAATTTGCATTGTTAGTGTGCTTTGTTTATTTTGAGCACTTATTTATTTTAAAGGTAATCCGCAAACCGAATGGATACTGAGATAGAACTGAAATTTTTGGTATCAGATGCCGTTATTCCACTGATCCCCTCGTTAATTACTCAATTTGCAAAAACGGTGAAGAATAAACCGTCACGCAGCTTACAAAATGCATACTACGACACGCCAAGTCGAGAGCTAAGAGCGCTTGATATAGGCTTTAGAACGCGTTGTTCTGATAGCGAATGCGAGCAAACTATAAAGCTTGCAGGTGAAGTTGTAGGTGGTTTACACCAACGTCCAGAGTACAATTTACCAATTGAATCAAGCCGCCCTAATTTAATGGCGTTTGATGCTGATATTTGGCCTCATGGCATGCAAATAAGCGCCATTTCAAAAAACTTGTATCCAATATTTAGTACTAACTTTATTCGTCGTACTTGGTTAATTGAAACCGAAAGTGGCGCTAAAATTGAAGTTGTACTCGATAAAGGTGAAATTGCGGCTTCGGGTAAAATTGAAATTATTAGCGAGCTTGAAATTGAGCTTGTTGAGGGCAGTCGTAATGAGTTGTTTGCGTTTGCAGATGTACTGGTTAGCCAAAACTGTATCCGTTTAGGATTATACTCTAAGGCTGCGCGTGGTTATCGCCTTGCTGATGAAAAACCTTTAACACCAAGCAAATCTATTGGCTTTGTTCAATTACCAAAGTCGACTACCCAAGAACGTGCTTTAGTTGAAGCCATGAATTTTGGCATTCGCTTTGTGCAAAAGCACGAGCAATGCTATTTCGATAAGCCAAGTTTAAAAACGCTTAAACGCGTAACTGATGGCATTAGCCTAATACGCCATACTTTTTGGTTGTATGACGATATAGTATCCAAAGAAAGTACAGAGCATTTACGTACAGAGCTTAAATGGTTATTAAGTGAATTAGCGTGGGTAGAAAACGCAATTCAATTAAAAACGTACACGTCTAAACGCCATGCTTTTTATAAAAAAATTAATGCTGCTCCAGCACTTACTCAAGTCATTGGTGATTTAAAAGAGTTACAGCCAAGCATTGACGATATAAATGCACTGTTTCATAGTGCGCGTTATAATCGTTTATTACTGTCGTTAACTACGTGGTTAATTGATAAACAGTGGCGTAAAGATTGGGGGCAAATAGAGCTTCAAGCGGCTGAGCAAAACGTGTCGTCCATTGCGAGTAGGCTTTTTAATAAAGACTGGAAAAACCTGCACGAATTACTCCCTAAAGAACAAACACTCGATGTCGCTTCGTATTTAAACCTACGCACTCAACTTGAAAATAGTTTACTGAGCGGTAACTGCTTAGGATCGTTATTTGATAAAGAAGAACGCCTAGAGTTTAGATTGCCTTGGCTTGATATTTCTCATGGTATTTATGAGTTAAGTACGCTTGAATATTTAAAGCAGCTATGTGCAGGGCAAGAAGACGAACAGCTTGCTAAAATCCAATCATGGCTTGAACAAAAGTCTGAATATTTGGTGAGTGCCATGGAGCAAAGTCGCCTTGCTTCATTTGACATAGAACCTTACTGGCAAAAATAAATGATGCGCTTTTGTAATAAAATTCAGTTACAAAAGTGCTTATCCGTTATTTTTTAACACTTACGCTGAGCCAACATGGCATTTGTATAAAAACAAAAATGGCGTAAGTGTGTATTATCAAAGCCACAGTGATAATATTTTTGAAGTAAAAGCGCAGATGAACGAAATACCAACCAGCTTTGCCTCATGGATCAATCCCTACTTGGCTAAGCAACAAAGCCTGCCTAAAAAGTACTTACAACATCTTTATTAATTTACATCATATGCTCACACATAAAAATACACTCCAAAACTACCTGTAATCAAAGCCGGTCAGTGCTAAATATCGAATATATAATAATTTTATGGTGTGTTGAGTAGTCTTTAACTACGCTTAAACAATAATGACACGCTATTATTTGGAGAATTGATGAAGTATTTAGTGGCTATATTATGTTTGATGCACAGCTCACTCTTATTGGCTCAAGAATATACCTTTGGTGTAGTGCCGCAATATGAGCCGCAAAAGCTAAATGCTATTTGGCAACCTTTGTTAAAGCAAGTAAGTAAGCAAACAGGGGTAACAATAAAGCTAATTACAGTTGAATCTATTCCGGTATTTGAAAAAGCCTTTGCTGAAGGCGAGTACGACTTTGCGTACATGAACCCTTGGCATAGTGTTGTAGCGTACGAAAAACAGGGATATTTGCCACTAATAAAAGATGCAGGGCGAAAGCTGCAAGGTATTTTGCTCGTAAATAAAAATAGTAATATTGATAATTTAAGCCAGCTAGATGGCGCCGAAATAGCATTCCCTGCCCCTAATGCATTAGGGGCATCATTATTAATGAGAGCTGATTTAGCACTGTTATACGGGCTTACAATAAAGCCTGTATATGTTCAAACTCACCCATCGGTATATTTAAATGTAGCACTGCATTCAACAATGGCGGGTGGTGGTGTAATGGGCACATTTAAACAGCAACCAGAAAGCTTACAAAGTAAGCTTAAAATTCTTTATAAAACGCGTGAAATTAGTCGCCATCCAATTGTAGCCCACCCTAGGGTTGATCCTGCAATACAGTTAAAAGTGCAACAAACTATTTTAGATATTGGGCAAAGCCCAGAGCATAAACATTTACTTGCAGGTATCCCAATTATTAAACCTAGTATTGCAACTTTAGCAGAGTATCAGCAGTTGACTCAGTGGGGCTTGCGCTCATTTTATGTTGAAAATTAGAGGGTTTCGTAGTCTAAGGGCACAAAGCTTTATTGTTGTATTGCTTTGCGGCTTGCTTATGGCCTGTCTTTTTATGTTTTACGCCTTACCTGAGCAAGCGCGTTGGGTAAACGATGGGCTTTCAAAGGCTGCTCAGCGTTCTTTAGCGCAGTTATCGACCTCTATAACGACTCCGTTGTTAACTAGGCAGTATGCAGAGCTGTATGAAGAAATAGACAGCCAACTACAAACTCGCCCTAATTGGAAAAGTATTAAAATTGTTGATGTGGATTCAAATAACCAATTATACCCGCTTGAAAACTGGGTTGGAGCAAATGAAAATGGTGACATGCTGTTATCTCAGCAGGTGGTGTTTTTAGATAAACCGCTGGCTAATATTAGCTTGGTTGTTAATTTTACGAATGAAATAAACGAATCTTCAAAACTTCATTACACCCTAATATATATACAATTTATTATTTTAGTTATCGTTTTTATAGGTTTAGCTTGGCTGGTGGATTACAGGGTTACGTCGCCTTTGAGGACGTTAAAACAGGGGTTTTCACGTTTAGCCAAAGGTGACTTTGATTGCCATATAGATAAGCAACAACAAAATGAAGTAGGCAGCGTAATAAGTGCATTTAATAACATGGTTGATGAGGTTGCTAATAACCATCAAAAATTAAATGTATTACGAATTCAGGCTGAGTCAGCAAGTAAAGCAAAGTCAGATTTTATGGCCAGTATGAGCCACGAATTAAGAACCCCGTTAAATGCAATTTTAGGCTTAGCCCAATTGTATGGATATGATGAAAGTGCTAATAAAATACAAAAAGAAAACGCGAAAAGCATTTATCAAGCTGGAGAACATTTACTATTACTCATAGACGATGTACTTGATTTGACCGCTATTGAGTCGGGTAATATGCAGTTTAGTTTTTCTTATGTGCCTATTAAAAGCATATTAGAGGAGTCAGTAGAACTCGTCACTGAGCTTGTTAAAGGGCACTCAATAACACTGCAAACCCAGGGTTTAGAGTCCTTAGAAGGGTTGAGAGTTTATATTGACCAGCGCCGCTTTAAACAAGTGATGTTTAACTTGCTTTCAAATGCGATTAAATACAACAAACCAAATGGCAGCATTAATATAAATTGCCGAGTGTTAAGTAATAAACAATGCGAAATAGATGTAACAGACACCGGATGTGGATTTGCTCCAGATGATATTTCTCGCTTATTTAAACCTTTTGACCGTTTAGGAGCTGAAACCAGTAAAGTAAATGGCACGGGTATTGGTTTAGTGATAACTAAGCAACTGGTAGAGCGTATGCAGGGTTCTTTAAGCGCGCAAAGTGAGCAGCACAAAGGTTCTTGTTTTACACTAAACTTTAACAGCTTTGATGAAGCTGACTTGCCAGCACAAGAGCAATCTCCTCAAATAACACTGCAAAGCTTAGATACAGTCACTCTTCCTACGCTTGAGGTTTTAGTTGCAGAAGATCAGGTTACAAATCAGCAAGTATTAAAACAGCAATTAACCATGCTTGGAGTGTGTTCTACTTTTGTAAGTAATGGCGAACAAGCTTGGGAAACTCTGCAAAATAAACACTTTGATATTTTACTAACCGATATTCAAATGCCTTTACTCGATGGGTTAGGGTTAGCTAAAAAAATACGCGAAAACACCCGTTTTGATAAACTAATTATAATTGCAATTACTGCTAATATTACCAAAAACAATATAGATAATTGTTACAGTTGTGGAATGAATGGCTTTTTAACCAAACCCATTGAGCTTGTTAAGTTAAAGTCGCTGTTAATGGAACACTCTCAAACAATGGTTAGTACATGTTCCGAAAAGCCAGATACTGAAAGTATAGCTTCAGATAGTTTTGATCAACTCGATATTACGCTGCTAAAAGCAATGCTTGGTGATGATCCTACTGTGCACTGCATGGTGTTTAATGCGTTTTTACAAACGGCAGGGGAGCAAATTAAATTAGCTAATGCGTATGCTAAGAGTAAAAATTATGTTGATTTGGCTTTTCAGGCCCATGCCTTAAAGTCGTCTTCAAAGTCGGTTGGGGCTATTAAACTGGCTGAGATATGCCAGCAGATCGAAACGTATGCAGAAAATGAATCTATTGATAACAATGAAATGCAAAGCCTCGAGTTCTGCTTTAACGATGTAGTAACGCAACTTAAAAGCTATTGTTTACGATATGAAAAACGCACATAAAAAATGGCTCACAAAGAGCCATTTTATGTTTTAAATATTTTAGTATTTAGCCGCTTCCCCTTCCTTAGGTAAAGCGTCTTGTATAAAGTCACGTAAATCGTTGTTAGAGCTTTCTAAGTCAGCGTGGCGAAGGTACATCATATGCCCACTTCTGTAGCCTTTAAAGCTCAAACGGTCTTTCATTTTACCGCTTGGGTCTAATTGCCATAACGTATATTTAGCGTCAAAGTAATTGGTTGCACCATCAAAGTATCCTGATTGAATCATCACGTTTAAGTAAGGGTTTTGCGCCATAGCTAAACGTAGATTTTCGCCCGTATTATTACCGGTTCTATCCCATGGGTGAACATTACCAAATAAATTATATTTTACATCCGTTTTATAGTTTAGCTCTTCACGCAAGTAGTGATTAATTGCAGGAGTGAAAGAGTGTAACCAAGAGGTAAGTTCAGCCCAGTAGTCTGGGGATTCACCCGCGTCTCTTTTATCCATTCCTAAATAACGAGAATCTAAGCGCCCCACAGTTTGACCGCGATCACGCAGTAGCTCTTTCCAGAAAAATTGAGTTGGAACATCTAAGTTATTTTGTTCAACAAATTTTTCTGATAAGCCAGCGTAGTGCGCCATTTTTGTAATAATTCGACGTTTTTCTTCAGCATTAATAAAGCCCCCCTTAGCAAGCGCTGGGATTAACTCGTTTACAGTAAACTCTTCAACTTCAGGTAATAACTCGTCTAGGTCTTTAGCTTGTAAATCGGCTTTAAGTGCTTTGTGATACCAAGCAGTGGCTGCAAAGTAAGGTAAGCGGTTAGCGGCTTTAATCGGACCATCGCGTTTAATACCAATATCGGTAGGGGATACTAGTACAACACCGTTTATGTACATCCATTGACTATTTTGAAGCTCATGAGCAAGACCTGACACGCGTGTTGTACCGTAGCTTTCACCTATTAAAAACTTAGGTGAGCGCCAGCGCTCAGCTCTATTTACAAAGGTATTTAACCACTCAGCAAGGTATTTAATATCGGCATTAACACCAAAAAACATTTCTTTTTGTTGGGCTTTAGAAGGAAGTTCGCCTTTTTCGTTTTCAAGTACGCGAGAATAGCCTGTATTTACAGGGTTTACATAAACAATATCGGCAATATCAAGAACAGAATATGGGTTGTCTTTTACCCCGTATGGTTGAATTGGATAGCCTTCATCATCAATTTTTAATACACGAGGCCCAGTATAAGCAAGGTGCATCCATACCGAAGCCGAACCTGGCCCGCCATTAAATGAAATAAGTAACGGGCGGGTTGTTCTGTCGTCAACTTTGTCGCGGGTGTAGTAGGTGTATTGCAGTGTAGCAACCGCTTCGCCTTTATCATCCCATACAGGTTGTGTACCTGTAGCAACAGTGTAGTTAAAACGTTGACCGTTGATTTTAGCTTTATGTTGAGTAACAACTTTGCTGTCTACATCAATACGACGTTGGTTATCGGCAAGTGTGCTTGTACTGATTATTAATGCAATAACGGTTATCGGTAAACTGATAATACGACTAAGCTTCATTAGGTGTCCTTATTATTGTTGATACACCATTAAAGACATTAATGAGCTAAATAACAAAAGTATTGAGACTAGTGGCCGATAATACTAGTTAAGTAAGTGATTAATACACTTGTAGATGCGTATTAATCACTTCTATAGTTATTTTGGGTTGGGTTTCTTTATTTAGTTAATTACAAAATTCAGGTATATTGCGGGCCTGCTTGTATTGATTTTATATACAAGCTATCACCAAAAAATCTAATGGATTACGCTTTCAAGCACATAAGTGCACTCTACACCGGATGTTTATTGATAAATGCTATTACGGTAATAGCATTGTATTTTTTGTTTTGTTACAAAATTAATTAAAGGTAAAGAGAAGCTTTATGCAAAGAGTATTAGTGGTTGAAGACAGTAAAGTCGTGCAGCAGGTACTTCGCCACTTAACGGCACAATACCTCGATGTAGCTGTCGATTTTGCTTGGTCTTTAGCTGAATGCGCGACTTATGTAGAAAAGTACGATTATACGCTTGCGTTAGTTGATTTAACTTTGCCAGATGCTCCGCACGGTGAAGTAGCAAAATATACTTTATCTAAAAAAATTCCTACCGTTGTTTTAACCTCAAAAATAGATGAGTACAAGCGCCAACAAATGCTTGAATTGGGTGTGGTTGATTATGTCATTAAAGATAACCGCGATTCTTACCATTACGCCGTTAAACTCGTTGCGCAATTACTAAGAAACCAGGGGTGTAAGGCATTAATAGCAGATGACTCATTACTAAGTCGCTCGTTAATGAAGCAAATGCTTGAAAAGCAATTGTTTGATGTAACAGATGCCCATGACGGTCAGCAAGCACTCGAAATATTAAAAGCTAATCCTGATATAAAGCTACTAATGACTGATTACGCTATGCCCTCTATGGATGGCTTTGAGCTGGTTAAAGCTGTGCGTAATTTTAGAGGCCGAGACGATTTAGCAATTATTGGTTTATCGGGCGCTGGGAAACATGGGTTATCCGCGCGATTTATTAAATACGGCGCTAATGACTTTTTAACAAAGCCATTTATGAATGAGGAGTTTCATTGTCGTGTACTTCAAACAATGGAGCAGCTGTCGTTAATTTCAGATATTAAGGAAAGTGCACATAGGGATCATTTAACAGGGCTTCATAACCGACGCTATTTTTATCAATATGCAGAAAAGCTTCTTAAAGGTAAAAATCAGAAAAATACTCTTGCATTGCTTGATATCGATTTTTTCAAAAATATTAATGATACGTTCGGCCATGAAGGCGGCGACCAGGCCTTAAAGCAGGTTGGTTCTTTAATACGATCTACATTTTCCAACTTTACGGTTGCACGCGTTGGCGGAGAAGAGTTTGCCATAATATTACCTGAAATAGAGTTAGAACGCGGTCGCGAATACTTTGAAGCATTCAGGAAAAAGATGGCTAGTTACGATTTTTCTATTAGCGATAAATCGATTAAAATTACCACGAGTATAGGCTTAGCTGACTTTCAAGACACTAGTTTAACGCAGGCAATGCGTGTTGCTGACAAAGCATTATATCAAGCTAAAAGCCAAGGCAGAAACTGTGTGGTATAACCTTTCTTAATAAAGCTAGGTACGCGATAAATATATAGAGATATACCACGCACCAATGTAGCTGACTTGTTAAATTAACGCACCTAATTGGTGCGTTTTTTTTGATCTTGAGTTTGTGTTTTGTATTAACTTGTTGTTTTTAAAAATATAAAAATAGTGGCACAAAGGTTGGATTGTTTAACCCAATAAGATAACAATAAAGAGTCCGAGGGGGCCGCTATGAAAATGATTAGTGCAATCATAAAACCATTTAAATTAGATGACGTGCGTGAAGCACTCGCTGATTTAGGAATTGAGGGGATGACAGTAGTTGATGTTAAAGGTTTTGGACGTCAACGAGGTCATACTGAGTTATATCGTGGTGCAGAATACCAAGTAGATTTTATTCCTAAGATCAAACTTGAAATTGCAACGCGTACTGAAAATTGTCAACGCGTTGTTGAAGCAATTACTAAAATTGCATCAACAGGTAAAATTGGCGACGGTAAAATTTTCGTGTACGACTTAGATCAAATTGTTCGTATCCGTACTGGCGAACTTGACGAAGAAGCAATTTAAGGGGGTCTCATGGAAAATACAATAATAGAACTAAAGTTTTCACTCGATACCTTCTATTTTTTAATATCAGGTATATTAGTAATGTGGATGGCAGCAGGTTTTGCCATGTTAGAGGCGGGCTTAGTTCGCTCTAAAAACACAGCTGAAATTTTAACTAAAAATGTCGCGCTATATTCAATTGCATGTACGATGTTTTTATTAGTTGGCTACAACATTATGTATGTAGACAATGCCGAAGGTGGTTTCATTCCTTCAATAGGCGCTTTAATTGGTACGCAAGCTGCCGATGCTGACCATTCTTTAGAATCTGACTTTTTCTTCCAAGTAGTATTTGTTGCAACCGCTATGTCGATTGTATCGGGTGCTGTTGCTGAGCGTATGAAACTGTGGGCTTTCCTAGGTTTTGCTGTAGTACTAACTGGTTTTATCTACCCTATTGAAGGTTACTGGACATGGGGTGGTGGTTTCTTATCTGAAATGGGCTTTGTTGATTTTGCAGGTTCTGCAATTGTACATGGCGCAGGCGCAGCAGCTGCATTAGCAGGTGTGTTAATTCTAGGTGCTCGTAAAGGTAAATACGGTAAGAACGGTGAAATATACCCGATTCCAGGTTCAAACTTACCACTTGCTACACTAGGTACATTTATTTTATGGATGGGTTGGTTTGGCTTTAACGGTGGTTCTCAATTACTACTTTCTGATAAAGAAAACGCAACTGCAGTAGGCCAAATATTACTTAATACTAATGCTGCCGCTGCAATGGGTGCTATTGCAGCACTGTTTGTGTGCAAAGTACTTTGGGGTAAATCAGATTTAACCATGGTATTAAATGGTGCGTTAGCTGGCTTAGTTGTTATTACAGCAGACCCTTTATCACCATCACCATTAATGGCATGTCTACTTGGTCTACTTGGTGGTGCACTTGTTATATTTAGTATCATAGCACTTGATAAAGTTAAGATTGACGATCCAGTGGGCGCTATCTCTGTTCACGGTACGTGTGGCGCATTAGGTATTATGTTAGTACCGCTAACAAATGGCGACGCAAGCTTTGTTAATCAATTAATTGGTCTAGTATGTATTCTTGCCTTTGTATTTGTAGCATCATTTATTGTTTGGACTGTGCTTAACAAAACAATGGGTATACGAGTAACCGAAGAAGAAGAACTAAACGGTATGGATCAACACGATTGTGGTATTGAAGCCTACCCAGAGTTTGTTTCTGTTCGAAATAGCTAATAGTTTATTTAAATAATAGTGTGTTTACACAAAGCCCTACTTCGGTAGGGCTTTTTTTGTTTCAGGGAGGGTTAACTTTTCGGATGTTAGGGTATGCCCAATATGCTAAGCTCACACTCGTGAATAACCCTTGGAATAAATTACACTTAAATGGCCGACAATAAAAAAACACCTACCAGTAAACCTGCAACTAAACGTGCAAGTAAATCGTCAAGCACGACAAAAAAAAGCACTTCAAAGGGCAGTAAAAAAACAGTGAAAGCTACTGTTAAACGCTCTTTTATGAGAAAAACATGGTCAGTGTTTTGGAAATTAAGCTTGGCTGTTTTTATTGCAATGGCAATGTACTTCATTTATTTAGATTCAAAAATAACACGTCAATTTGAAGGGAATAAATGGCAGCTTCCTGCGCAAGTGTATGCTCGTTCTATGGCGTTTTATCCGGGGCAATTTTTATCAAGTGAAGAGGTTGTGTTTGAACTTGAGCGTTTAAATTATTCATCTGTTAATAGACTAAGCCGAACAGGGCAATTTGTTAAAACAGCAGATAGCATTAAGATTTATCGTCGTGATTTTGAATTTTATGATGGGCTTGAAGAATCACATATTATTGAACTTCGCTTTGCAGGACAAAAAGTTGCGACTATTAAAGATAAGTTTGGCAGACGTTTAAACACCGCTCGTTTAGAGCCTGTACAAATAGCACGTATTGGTAATGACTCTAAACAAGATAGAGAATTTGTACCACTAGATAAGTTTCCAGCAATGCTAAAAGATACGCTATTGGTGGTTGAAGACCGTGATTTTTACGAACATCATGGTGTATCGGTGTTTTCTATTTTACGCGCGCTTTATTCTAATATTAAAGCGGGGCGCACCGTTCAAGGTGGCAGCACGCTTACTCAGCAATTAGCTAAAAATATTTACCTAACACGCGAGCGTTCTTTAGTACGAAAAATAAATGAGGCCTTTATTGCGCTTATTTTAGATTATCGCTATTCAAAAGATCAGATATTAGAAGCTTACTTAAATGAAGTATACCTAGGTCAGTCATATAACCAAGGTGTGCATGGAATGGGGCTTGCTGCTGATTTTTACTTTTCAAAGCCGGTAGACGAGCTTGAGTACGATCAAATTGCTTTGCTGGTGGCAATGGTTAAAGGTCCATCTTATTACAACCCACGTCGCTATAAAGAGCGTACAATGGAGCGCCGAGACTTAGTGCTTCGCCTTATGGTTGAAAACAAGCTACTTAGTACAAAAGAGTACCGTGCATCGCTTAACCGCCCAATTGATATTGCGCCTATGAAAGCCAGCTTACAAAAATCATACCCTGGGTATTTAGAGCTAGTAAACAGGGAGCTAAATAAATTACTGCCAGATCAGCACACACTTGATGCAGGCGTAAGAGTATTTACTTATTTTGATTTGCAAAAGCAAACTGCAATGGAAGAGTCTGTTGAAAAAAGCTTACCGTACCTAGAAAATCGCCCTAGAACCGAAAATCTAGAAGCGGCCATGATCTCTGTAAATGTAGAAAAGGGCGGTGTATCCGCACTTGTTGCAGGGCGCGATGTTCGTTACTCAGGGTTTAATCGTGTTTTAGATACAAAGCGTAATATCGGCTCGCTGGTAAAACCAGCTGTGTATTTAACCGCCTTGCAATTACCACATTATAATTTAGCTACTTTGCTTGATGACTCGCCAGTACAGGTTACAAATGAGCAGGGAAAAGTGTGGCAACCAGAGAACTTTGATCATCAATACCGTGGTGCAATCCCTCTTTATAAAGCATTTAGTAACAGTATTAATATTCCAGCGGTTAATTTAGGCCTCGATGTAGGTGTTGATAAGGTAGTAAATACATTAAAAGGTTTAGGTGCAACAGGGGCAATAGACGATTACCCATCGTTGCTTTTAGGAGCTGTTGAAATGTCGAGCTTTGAAGTTGCTCAGCTTTATACAACAATTGCTGCAGATGGCGAATATAAAAAGCTCACTGCAATTTCGGCATTAACTGACTCAGTTGGTAAAGTGCTTTATAAACATACAGTAAATGCAGAGCCTCGTTTTGATAAATCTGCAATGTATATGACTAAATATGCAATGAAACGCGTAACGAAAGACGGTACAGCTAAACGATTGAATTTACACTTTCCGTCAATTCAACTAGCTGGTAAAACAGGAACTAGTAACGATTTACGTGATAGTTGGTTTGCAGGCTTTGATCAAAATACAGTGACTGTTGCGTGGCTTGGCCGAGACGACAACAAAAGCACGGGTTTAACAGGCAGCGTAGGCGCATTAGAAGCGTATATTCGTTACTTAAAGCCGCTTAACCCACAAGCAATAGCTGATACTCGTCCACCTTCAATACGCTGGGCATTTGTAAATGAGCAAACGGGTAAGCAGGCACCACCAGGTTGTGGCAAGGTGATTCAGCTACCGCTTAGAGCGAGTGAGTTTGAGCCAAGACCACAATGTATTCGTTAATTTGAGATTACTTTAAACAACAAAGCCGCTTATTTAGCGGCTTTGTTGTTTAAAGTATAGTTAGCGTAATTATACCAATCCGTAATAATACTTAATCAATTTGAGGGGTTAAATCTGACGTTAACTACGTTAAAAATTTCTGATATAGAACAACTAAATAACGAAATTTTTGCCTTGTTATCGACACGATTTTCTTCCCTCAAAATAGATCACTTAATTAAGCGAATTGGTATTAAGATTTAAAAAACTGCATTGATTTGGTTAAATCATTAGATAAGCGACTTAGCTGCTGTGCATCTTGCAGCGTTGATTGGGCCGATGTTAGCGTTTGATCTGCTAAATTACTCACCTCTTGCGAATCATTCAATGCTTGTGTTGTCGCATTTGACTGCTGTTTAACACGCTCTGCAATAACTTCGCCCTGATGTTTAATATCGCCCATACTTTGCTCTGCGCTTTGCAATACATCATTAGTTTGATTGGCTGCTTTTACTGATTGCTCCATTTTTTCAACACTTGAGCGCATTTTTTGTTGAGTGTCGTCAGATGCTTGTTGTAAGGAGCTAATAATTTGGTGAATTTCTTGAGTTTGTGTTTGTGTACGCTGAGCAAGAGTTCTTACTTCATCAGCTACAACGGCAAAGCCTCGGCCATGCTCGCCAGCTCGTGCAGCTTCAATAGCGGCATTGAGTGCAAGCAAGTTTGTTTGATCGGCTATTTCACTAATGCCTTTACTAACTTTGCTAATTTCTTGGCTATCTTGCGCTAGCTTATCGAGTGCTTGTTGGCTCTCTGCAAATTCAATTTGTAGATCTTGCATATATTTAGCAAGCTCCATTGTATTGTCTGAACCTTGTTTTACATGTGCAGCAGCATCTTGCGCGGTAAGCGTTGCTTGATGGGCTGACTCTTCAACTGCAAGTGCGTTTTGAGCCATTTCGCTTAGTGCATTATAAATGGCATTTACTCGAGTTTGCTGTTTTGAAACATCATTGCTTGTTTGGCTACTCGCATGCGATAGCGATTTAGTTGCGCCGCATAGCTCTTCTGTACTTGCTTTAACATCAAATAATAAGTGTGAAAATGCATTAAGTAATGCGTTGTAGCGCGATGCAATAATACCCATTTCATCATTGGTGCTTGAATCAATCGTTGCATTTAAGTCGCCATTCGCGGCTCTATTCGCCGCATCAGCAAAGCGATTAATGGTATCAACAACCGCAAAATAAAAACCAATCATTAAATAAAATGCAAATAACAAACTAATCAATGAAGCGGCTAAAACAAGATTTCGAGTCCACTGTTGAGTTTGCAGTTTTGCTTCAATAAGGCTCTCAAGCGTTGGAATGCTCTTACTAACAAGTTGATTAATACTGCTGTGAACATTGTTTGTTAGCTTATTAAATTCTGCTTGAGTTAATAAAATATCGTCAGGCTCAAGTAGTTTTTCATCTATTGCTTTTTTAAATGCACCAACAGCACTGTGTAAATTAGTTAACGAAGGCATGAGCGCTTTATTTACTGATTTATCTGCATTGGTGGCTACATTGAGTATTTTATCGAGTTGTTTTTCGTACAAAGGAAGTGATTTACTAAAATTTGAAAGCGCTATAAAGGTATCGGGCGTAAAACGATTACTTACCAAAACAGTGTTTGCGCTTTGCGCTGTCGAGTTTATTTGCATTATAAGTGCAGGAATCGGCGTGACTAAAGAGCGGTTTACATAAGCACTGGCTAACTGGCTATCTAATGCTAGGTTTGACTGAATAGAAACAAGTTCGAGTACTTCATTTTCTTGATCGTCTTTTATATCAAAACCGAGTGAGCGAGCTATTTTTATATTTTGATTTGCTTCCCCCTGCGTTTGATTTGAAAGTATTGACCTGTAGCCTTTTAAGCCTTGTTGCTGCATTTTTGAAACAGCGATACTTTCACTTAATAATGAGACTAAAAAAAACAAACTAAGTGCAAGAGGAACGAGTAAAATTCCAAACATTAAGCTGATTTTAGTTTTGTATTTTAAATTTGCCATTAGCTGGATAGCGGGAAAAGAAAATTGGCGTAATCCTGACATAAGGCTCTCTTTTATTTTTGTAATTAGGGTAAAGGTGAATAGACCTTGTTATGCTTAATTATCATTCATTTATAGTACTTTACAAATAAAAAAAGCCCTTTCGGGCTTTTTTCAATCTTTAGTCTTAATTACATACTGTAAAAACAAGCGCTTATAAAATATAAAAAGTAATTTTAACTTAAAGTTTAGCAAACGAGCGTTCTGCTGCCGCTATTGTGTCTTTTACTTCTTGTTCAGTATGCGCAGCACATACAAAACCAGCCTCAAATGCTGATGGAGCAAGGTACACGCCTTCTTCAAGCATAAGGTGGAAAAAACGTTTGAAGCGCTCTAGGTCGCATTCAGTCGCTTGTTTGTATGTCGTTACTTTTTCAGCATCAGTAAAAAAGAATCCATACATGCCGCCAGCATAATTAGTTGTTAATGCAATGCCTGCTTTTTTAGCGCCAGCTTCAAAGCCTTCACAAATTGCTTTTGAAATAGCTTCTAACTTATCGTGTAGACCTGGCTCACATAATAGCTCAAGTGATTTTAAACCTGCAGCCATCGCAATAGGGTTGCCAGAAAGAGTACCCGCTTGGTAAACAGGGCCCACAGGCGCAATGTAATCCATTATTTCAGTTTTACCACCAAATGCGCCAACAGGCATGCCGCCGCCAATGACCTTACCTAAACACGTAAGGTCTGGTTTAATATTGTAATAAGCTTGTGCGCCGCCAAGTGCAACACGAAAGCCCGTCATTACTTCATCAAAAATAAGTACTGATTTATATTCGTCACACTCATCACGCAAACCTTCTAAAAAGCCTGGCACTGGTGGAATACAGTTCATGTTACCGGCTACTGGTTCTACAATAATACAGGCAATTTCGTCTGCGTATTTTGCAAAAATGGCTTTTACTTCATCTAGGTTATTAAACGATACCGTAAGTGTATGCTTAGCAAAGTCTTCAGGAATACCAGGAGAATTAGGCACACCCATTGTTAATGCACCAGAGCCTGCTTTAACTAATAACGAGTCAGCGTGACCGTGGTAACAACCTTCAAATTTTAATATTTTATCGCGGCCGGTAAAGCCACGTGCTAAACGAATTGCACTCATCGTTGCTTCAGTGCCTGAGCTAACCATGCGTACTTTTTCGATTGATGGAACCAGCTCTTTTACTTTTTCAGCCATTAATATTTCGGCTTCAGTTGGCGCGCCATAGCTAAGGCCATTTTCTACTGCTTCGTGTACGGCTTGTTTAATTGCAGGGTGGTTATGACCCATGATCATAGGTCCCCAAGAGCCAACATAATCAATATAACGATTACCGTCGGCATCAAATGTAAACGCGCCTTCTGCTTTTGTAATAAATAGCGGCGTACCGCCCACACCATTAAAAGCACGAACTGGCGAGTTTACGCCACCTGGAATAGAGGCTTGAGCGCGTTCAAATAAGTCTTGGCTAATTGTCATGAAAAATCCTATAAATTGTCACTTAAAGAGGGTTTAGCTGTCGCGTTTGCGGCTAAACCAAGGTACGTCCACTTCATACTTATCGACTTTATTTTCTACGCCGAGTGTTAAAGCAAACAGTGCCATACGAATTAATACGCCATTTTGTACTTGGCGGAATATTGCTAAATTGTCGTTACTGTTTAAGTCGTTATCAAGCTCGTTGGCTTCTAAGCGACTATCACGTGGTAACGGATGCATTAATACAGAGTTAGGTTTGCAATGAGCGCTGTAAATAGATTGGCTAATTCTAAAACCGCCACGATATTTATTTGCTTCTTCTTGTGAAGGAAAACGCTCTTCTTGAATACGTGTTTGGTAAACAATATCGGCTGCTAAATTACCTTCCATCTTGTTTACTAGCTCAATTTTGTGTCCTGCATTTTCTACTGCATCTAAAATGCTCGTTGGCATTTGTAGGCCATCAGGTGCGACCATCGAAAACTTTACGTTTTTATAATGGCACAATAGTTTTGATAGAGAATGCACTGTGCGACCATATTTTAAATCACCCACAAGCGCTATATGCATGCCATCAATATTTTGATCAAAACGCTGTAATTCACGCTCAATGGTTAATAAATCAAGTAATGCCTGGGTCGGGTGCTCATTTGGGCCGTCGCCGCCATTAATAACCGGCACAGTACAGCCATCAGCAAATTCACTTACTGAGCCTGCGTCAGGATGGCGCATAGCAACAGCATCGGCGTAAGCTGAAATAACGCGCGCGGTATCGTAAAGAGACTCACCTTTAGCAAGCGCTGAGCTTTGCATACCTGTAGTTTCACGTACGCCACCGCCTAGTAAGTTAAAGGCGGTACCAAAGCTAACTCGTGTACGAGTGCTTGGTTCAAAAAACAAATTAGCTAAAATAGCGCCTTTAAGCACCGTTGTTTGCTTTTGCTTTTTAGCATAAGGCTCCATTTTTTTAGCTACTGCAAAAATACGTTCAATGCAGTCTCTGTCTAGCTGATTTACAGACAGTATATGTTCGCCTTGGAAACTTAACATGGGGTAATTCCTAATCAATCAAATGGGCGCGATAATCCATAAATGGAGCACGCAATCGCGCGTGTTATAGCAAGTATTGTAAATTGCAGCGCAGTTTAACATGCGCTACAAAGCTTATAAATTAGGTTTTATTACCGCAAGTGCCACTATGATGAGCAGCGCAATAACAGGGAGCTCATTAAAAATACGGTAGAAGCGGTCTGTTTTAGTGTTTCGGTCATGTTTAAAGTTACTCAATAACTTAAAACAGTAGCCGTGGTATACGTATAAAATAATTACCAGTACAAGTTTGTAATGTAACCACATACTGTATCTAAACCAATCACGACCATATTCAACAATGGTTAATACACCAAATACAGCCGTTAAAACAGCAAATGGGGTTACGAAATAAAGTAGTCTGCGCTCCATAACTTTAAGCATAGAGTTGCATGATCTTTCTTCGCTCATTGCGTGATATACAAATAATCGTGGTAAGTAAAAAATACCGGCAAACCACGCAATCATGAAAAATATGTGGAGTGTTTTATAAATCAATAATGCGCTCATAATAATCCTTATTGCTTAAAGTAAGCTGTTACGAATGGTTAAAATATGATGAATTTGATCCCAGCGTAATAGCCCCATAATTTGTTGATTATCTAAAAGGTTATAAACATAAAGTGCGCCACTTCTTTTATCTTTTAGTATATCGAATGCATCGGCTAAGGTGGCTTGGCTGCTGATGCCCTGTAAGCTAATGTAATTTATATTTATTGCTTCGTCAGACATTAGCGTTAAATCGTATTCAGCGAGGCGATAGCCATTTTCTTCGTCAAAAACAATCAAGGGTGTTTGACTATCCATCGCATCAAGCGTGTTCTTTATTTGTTCTTTATCGTCTGAATAAAGCAATTTAAAGTCTTCATCCATATCATCCATTATTCCCACTTTTTGCAGTGCTTCTGTTGCAGGGGACACATGGTACGGCAAACCTTGAAAATCTAATTGCTGTAAAAATATGGAGCGATTTCCAAAAAATTGTAATGCAGTTACATAGGCAGTGGTTATTACTATCATCGCAGGAACAATTATTTCAGGTGATGATGTAAGCTCCATTACTGTTGTTAATGCAGCAAGTGGTGCATGCAGTGTAGCCGCTAATAACCCAGCCATACCCAAAACACCATATGTACCCGCAATATCAGTACCCGGGCTAATGTATTGGGCAAAAAAGGCCATTAATGTCCCAATTAATACGCCAAGCCCAATTACCGGACCAATTAAGCCACCGGGAATACCCAAACCAATAGCAAACAATGTGGCAAGTAGTTTAGCGATTAAAATGGTGGTAAGTAGCTTTACGTTATCAGGGGATTCAACCGCGATAGTAATTGCACTCATACCAGAGCCCATAGCATGAGGAACCGCGTAAGCTATTAAGCTGGCAATACAGCCTGCGATTAGTAAACGAGGAAACATACTTAAAGGTTTAAATGTTTTAATAATTAGCATTAAGTTTTGATTAAAGCTAAATGCTATAGCGCCCAGCGCCATACCGCATAATATTAAATAAGGGTAATGCCAGCCGCTCAATGGCGCTATGGTAATGAGGGCAAGCTCAGAGCCTTCACCAAAAACAAACTGTGTAGCTAATGCACCAGTAACAGCGGCAAGCATGATTGGCACAAATATGTGTACTTTATATTCTCGAAGTACCACTTCCATCACAAAAATAACAGCTGCAAGGGGGGTATTAAATGAAGCCGCTATACCTGCGGCAACACCACAACCACTTAAAGTACGCATGGCGTTATGCGGTAAATGTAGCTTATCTGCTAAAATACTCGCACCTGTTGCGCCCATATGAACGGAAGGCCCTTCTCGACCGACCGAAAAACCGCTAATGAGTGCAAGTGCGCCACCAACAAATTGATTAACCGTATTGTATAAAGGCATTTGCCCATAATGGCGTTTAATACGATGAATAACAAAAGGAATGCCTAAACGGTAATGTTTAAACCCAGTAAAAGCAGCAAACGTGGCTATTAGTAATGCAGCAATTAAAGGCATGAGTACACGTTCAAGTGTAGGTAGAGTAGTAAAGTCGTCAGGGGTTTCTAAAAATAAACTTTGGAAAAATAAAATAGTTAAGCGAAATAAAATAATAAAAAAAGCAGCAATTAGTCCGGCAACTACGCCCAGTAAGCATAATTGTACAGATGTTTTAGGTTTTGCCAGTCGACGTCTGAGTTGCTCAAGCCACATGCATTATTTCCTCGCCGCATTTTTCAGCAGCATTTTAGCAAAAGAGTTTAGCTAAGTCGTTGTGATTTTGAAATTTTTGTAATTTATATTAACAATTTGCAGTAAAGATTAAGACCTATTATTTATAACTAAAATTTTTAACGAACTTTTAGTTTACAAGGGTCGCTTTTAGTTTGCTTAAGTATTATTTTAGTGAGCTAACGTTTAGCCACTTTTTTACTTATTTATAGGTATAACTTAGAGTAAAGAGTTGTTTTACTATACTTGATTAAAACACTCGGGTATTAGATAATCACGCCATTGCGATATTGAGGGTTTTAGAATGTCTGAAGAATTACCAATTAAGTTCAGCGATGCAGCTGCTGTTCGCGTTAAACAGTTAATCGACGAAGAAGAAAATCCAGATTTAAAACTGCGTGTTTACGTAACAGGTGGTGGTTGTTCGGGTTTTCAATATGGTTTTACTTTTGATGAAAAAGCGAATCCTGGCGATTTAGAAATTGTAAAAAATGGTGTAACACTCGTTATCGATCCAATGAGCATTCAATATTTGGTTGACGGTGAAGTTGATTACACAGAAGGATTAGAAGGCGCACGCTTTTTTGTATCTAATCCTAATGCAACAACAACCTGTGGTTGTGGTGCAAGCTTTAGCGTTTAACAGCTAAATGCTAAATAGAGTAAAGCCGCTTTTGCGGCTTTTTTAATGCCTACAAATCGGTTGGGGCGTATTCGGTTATTTGCATTATCAATACAAAAAAGCCAAGTACAAAAGCAGAAAACGCTAAAATGTATATGAAGCCTTTTTTGCCTTGCTTAATTGGTACGCCGTTATGGTGCAAAAAAAAGTACCAACTCAGGCACAATACGATAGGTAATAAAAAAAGAAGTCTGAACATTATTCGGCCTTTTTGGTGCTAATTATTGCTTAATCATAAACATATGACGATAAATTGGAACAAAATTGTTATAAATATTCCTTTAAATATTTTATAACTAAAAATAATTTATTAATATTTTTTGAGTACTTAGGTCAGTATTCAGCGTTTATAAATATTCACTCGTGTTCATATTTGTACCGAGTATGTAATTAGTTATTTAACCAAAGTGTTAATAGTATATAATGTATCCAAGAATGAGACGGGCAAAATTTCATTCTCAATAAAAATAAATCTTTACCATATTATTAGCGTAGTGCTTTTAGCTATATTGGTGGAGTGAGTAGCAACACATGCTTTGTTAAGCAATAGCTTGCTATTGAATGTAAGTATGACTACTTACTTGCCTACAGCTATTGATAGAGACTACTGCTTTAATAGGTACGTCAAATCATCTAGTAGGAGATGTAAAATGATGGGCAAAACAGTTTCTTCTGAAGAAAATGCAAAGCTAACAAAGTGGCTTAAAAGTAAACGCCACGAAAAGGGTCATACAATGCGAAGCCTAGCACAAGTGCTTGGAACGCCTCATTCGTTTATCGGCAAGATTGAAAATCAAGAACGTCGTTTAGATGTAATTGAGTTTGTTCGTTATTGTACAGCTCTTGAAGTTGATCCACATGAAGCACTTAGCTTGCTAAAAGTAGATTAACTCAAAAATTGCTTAGTACACTTAAGGGGCACTTATAGTGCTAAGCAATATGTTAATGCAGGGATGCATTAAATATTTTGATGATAATTTCTCTCAAGCTCATACAACTTATGCCTAATCAGATATAAAAATATCAGTGAAGGTAAAACCATTAAGGCTGTTAAAACAAAAAACAGTGACCAATTCCCCATTAACCAATCATCAATGACGACACCACTGTAGCTCGAAAGTAATGTTCGTCCTAAATTTCCTAATGATGCCAGTAATGCATAGTGCGTTGCACTAAATGCTCTATCGCATAACATCGATATAAAGGCGACCATAGCCACTAACGACCATGCTTGCGTAAACCCATCAATAACAATAGCAAAGGCATATAGCCTTAAATCAGGGCCAACTAAAGCGATCCACGAAAAGGCTAAGTTTGAAGCAGCCATTGCAATGCCACTTATAAATAAACCTCTAACAATGCCATATTTTTGATTAAATAAACTACCAACAAAGGTAAATATGATTGTAAGCACCGCCGTACCTACCTTTGAGAATGTTGCTATGTCGCTATTACTAAAACCAATTTCTTTATAAAACACAATCGACATACGCCCTAAAAACGCTTCGCCTATCTTAAATAAGAAAATAAACGCAAGTAATGCCAATGCTGTTTTAACGCCGTTTTTAGTAAAAAAAGCTCTAAAGGGGTCAATAACGGTTACTGCAAGCCAGGCAACCGTTTTGGTAAGTGGCGTTTGTTTTGCTGATGAGAGCTTTTCAAGGTACACACGTTCAAGTTCGGCATGTACTGCTTCGCGGTTAGATTCAGGCTCTTTTGCAAACAGTGCTCCACTCATTAGCAGCAGCATTACAGCAGCTAAAAAGTAATAAATTTGTGGCCAGTCGAGCGAGGGGATATCGGCCATATAAAACGGAATGGCACCTAAAAGCGCATAACCTGTCCACCAACCAGACGTTGCCATAGCTGCAGCTGCTGTTACTTTGTGCGATTCTTTTTCGCTTAGTGTATCTATTCTAAATGCATCAATTGCAATGTCTTGTGTCGCAGAAGCAATGGCGATTAATAAACAAATTGCAGCAACAATTGCCAGATTAGCTTTTAAATCAAGGCCAGCTAGTAGCAGGGTGCCAATAAAAATAAAGCTTTGGCAAAATAGTATCCAACTGCGGCGTTGGCCTAGCCATTTATATAAAACAGGGAGTTTTGTACGGTCAATGATTGGCGACCATAAAAAGTTGATACT
The DNA here is from genome assembly GCF_015864775.1 of Pseudoalteromonas sp. NSLLW218. Taxonomy (NCBI): domain Bacteria; kingdom Pseudomonadati; phylum Pseudomonadota; class Gammaproteobacteria; order Alteromonadales; family Pseudoalteromonadaceae; genus Pseudoalteromonas; species Pseudoalteromonas sp. NSLLW218. The sequence goes on from NZ_JADYWO010000005.1 coordinate 126,519, forward strand.
GTAGGCGCCAAATACAATGCCAAATAGGCCAATCATACTGCGGCTTAGCCCTTCATCCTTTAACCAAGCCGACATAACAGAGCCAATTAGTACCCACGGAAAACCGCTACTCATACCAAATATAAAAATATGGATTAAGCGTTTGTCTTTAAAGTAAGAAAAATATTCGCTAATAGAGAGTGATTTGCTCATAGGGCCTTCATTGGCTTAGATGCAGAGCAGCTAAGCTGCTCTTAAAAAATTACAGTGGGACTTGCTCAAGCATTTTTATGTTTAAAATAACCACTGGTTTTACAGGTACAAAATCGTAACCAATTTTTTCATTAAAGCCCGTTTCTACAGCCATAATTTTGTCTAGTGTTTCGTAGCCTTCCATCACATTACCAAAAACAGCAAAACCCCAATCTTTACCTGGGTTTAAGTGATCGTTGTTATCCATATTAAAAAAGAACTGACGAGTACCAGAGTGAGGCTCACGGTCCTGATACGCCATAGCAATGCTATACATATCGTTTTTCATACCGTTACCGCTTTCATTAAAAATAGGGTCATTTTCGTGTAGGCCGTCGTAATCTTTATCGTAGCCACCACCTTGAATAACAAAGTCGCGCTCGTTTTCTACATCACGTTCAATACGGTGAAAAACACTACCTTGATAGCTTTTATCTGACACGTAAGTTAAAAAGTTATTGACTGTGATAGGGGCTCTTGAACGATCAAGTTCAACCACTATGCTACCCATAGTCGTTACAATTTCGACGCGTGGAAAAATATTATCCTTTTGCACAAAGCGGCCTTCTTGGGCTGCTAAGCTACTTACACTAAAGAATAGGCCTAAGCAGATTAAAAAAAGTCGTTTCATAGTTAACCTTCTAAAAATTCTATTAATTCAGGGTCAGATACAATGCGGGTAATAATTTGCTCAGTCAACTTATTGAGCTGACCTTCTATTTTTGCTCGCTCGTGACTAAATGGCCCTTCTAAATTAGCACTACCTCTATACACTTTACTAAAGTTACTTGAGGCGCGAATAACTCGCACGCCAAGTTCTATATGGGCTTCACTGGTATGGCTCACTAATTTTTCGGTTACTACCGCTTGTAGTGCATGAACATCTACTTCAAAGCGTACACTTGCCAAATTAGAAATACTGGCGCCATTGCGGCTAAGTGCACTATCTAAAACACTTTTAATAGAGCTAGTAATACCTTGGCTTGCAAAGGTTTTAGTTTTGTCTGACCCAATAAGTTTAAGTGTTGATGTATCACCTCGTAAATCAATTACACTAGTACTTAAGCTACTATTTATAGAGCTTATTTGGCCGCTTTTATAAACAGGGTTAAGTATTACTTGGCTAGGCTGATTTGCACAGCCACCAAGTATTAGTAATACACAACACCCAAGTATAATGTTTGTTAATTTCATTTATAGCATTCCACTATTTTTAGTTGCACTTAGAACGACAAACTTTTTGTTTGACCCTAACAACTTACAGTTTCCGAACATGCGGTTCAATTTATCATGATAATCTAAATGACGATTACCAATAATGCGCAGTTCGCCGCCTTCTTTTAAAGTATCTTTTGCTTGCTTGAACATCTGCCAAGCAATGTGATCGGTAACAGCTTGAGCTTGGTGAAATGGAGGATTACATAGCACCATATCCACACTGTCTCTTTCAAAGCCTGTTAAACAGTCGTTTTCGATGAACTCACAGTTATCAAACTTATCGCCTAGGTTAATCTCTACATTTAACCGAGCCGACTCCACAGCCATGTAAGACTCATCAACAAAGGTAACTGATGCATTAGGGCAGCGAGCCAGCGTCATTAATCCAACAACGCCGTTACCACAGCCTAAATCAATAATGCTTTTAGCTTTTGGTGTTTCTGGTAAGTAGTTAAAAAAGAAGCGCGCACCAATATCTAACGAATCACGCGAAAACACATTTGCATGATTTGTTATATTAAACTCAGTACCTTCAAGTTCCCATGTTGTAGGGAAGTCTGCTGCTTTATATCCGCCTTTAGCATTGCTTAATATTAGACGTGATTTTTTAACTGCTAGGCTTGTTGTTGTTTCACCAATAAATTGCTCAAATGATTTTATTGTTGAATTATGAATTTCTTTTGTTTTACCTGCGGCAATTACTGGTGTACCAGGTGCAAGTACTTCACTAAGTTCACTTAATTGGAACTGTAAAAAACCCACATTACGAGGGATTTTAATAAGTACTAAATCTACATCCTCTGGTAATGCCGACAAACTATCTACTTGCGTAAACTCTGCTGTAGGCAGCTTGTTTTCTTGTAAGTTATAAGCCGCAGCTTGGTGGCTAATATAAGAATCATTAACTGAACAAACCGTTAACTTATTAAAATAACAAGCAAGTGCACCAAAGCTATCGTTTAAAATAAGCAATGAGCGACAATCAGGGTGATGTTCGTTAACATAATTGATAAGGTACTCATCTGCCGAATCCCACGCTTGTAAGCTGCGGTTTTTTTGATCCAATGGAAAGCGTTCAAGAGTAAAGGTTTTATCGCCTAGCTGGGCTTGCGTCGTCATAATGGTTCGTTGATCAGTAATCTAATGTAGGTAAATTCTAACATGCAACGGCAAAACGCCAACCCCCAACAGTTACCAAATGGCTTTTCTTATCAAAGTAGGACACTTAGTGCGCAAAAAAGCCTCGATCTATTTTATTATTTGCAAAAAAACCTACGTTGGCAGCAACCCAATGTAACCGTTTACGGCAAAACGGGGCCTATTCCACGACTGCAATGTTTCATGAGTGATTTAAATATTGAATACGGGTATTCAAGTAGTAAGCAAATAGTAGAACCATGGGATGAATTGTTACTTAATATGCGAAAGCGTTTAGAATCACATTTAAACCAGCCTCTGAACTCATTGCTCGTTAATTATTACCGAGATGGTAATGATACGATGGGATGGCATAGCGATGATGAAATAGAGCTTGGTGATAAACCAACAATTGTGTGTGTATCTTTAGGGGCTGATAGGGTTTTAAAGTTAAAGCACAAGGCAAGCAATAAAGTAACTGACTTAAAATTACAAAGTGGCAGCTGCTTAATAATGAATGGGCATAGCCAACGAGACTACCAACATGCAATACCTAAGCAAACAACACTTGCGCATCCGCGAATAAGTTTAACTTACCGATTTATTAAACACATTAAGCAAAAGCAATTTAGTTAGGCAACCGCTGCGTTAAATTGTTATAGTAAGTGTATAAATTAGCTAATTAAAACGGTCTTTTTATGTCAATGCAGCAGCAGATCCAAGAAAAAATAAGCAACGCCATTGCGTGTAAACATTTAAACGTAATCAATGAAAGTCATATGCACAGTGCTGGCACTGAATCACACTTTAAAGTAGTAGTTGTTAGCGAAGGTTTTGCGGGTAAGCGTTTATTACAACGCCATCGCGAAATTAATGAAATTTTAAAAGATGAGTTAGCAAATCATATTCATGCACTCGCTATTCATACATATACACCAGATGAGTATACAGAGCAGGGCGGCGAAGCGCCTGATTCACCTAATTGTATGGGTGGCTCTAAAATTAGCTAAGTAATGTTTTAGAGCATTTGATGAGTGTTTAACTGATCAGATCAGTGTTTTTAGTATTAGCCTTTAAACTAGCGCTAATTTTTATTGTAAAAGATATAGGATGATCAATGGTCATTAAGCCTAAAATTCGTGGATTTATCTGCACAAACGCACACCCAGCTGGTTGTGCAGAGCATGTTCAAGAACAAATTAACTATGTAAAACAACAAGGCGCATTAAAAAGTGCACCAAAAAATGTATTAGTTATTGGCGCATCAACAGGCTACGGCTTGGCATCGCGCATTACTGCTGCGTTTGGTGGTGGTGCTAAAACATTAGGTATTTTCTTTGAAAAAGAAGGTACCGATCGTAAAACAGGTTCTGCCGGTTGGTACAATACGGCTGCTTTTCAAGAAGCTGCAGACGAAGCTGGTCTTTGGTCTAAAAATATTAATGGCGATGCGTTTTCTAACGAAATCAAGCAAAAAGCAATCGATACTATCAAAGCCGATTTAGGTAAAATAGACTGCATTATTTACAGCCTTGCATCGCCTCGTCGTACTGATCCAAACACTGGTGAAGTGTTTTCTTCTACCCTTAAACCAATTGGCAGTGCCGTTACTACTAAAAACCTAAATACATCAAAGCGCGAAATTGATGAAATTACGGTAGAAGCAGCAAACCAAGACGATATCGACAACACTATTAAAGTAATGGGTGGTGAAGATTGGGAAATGTGGATTGACGCTTTAAAAGAAGCCGATGTACTTGCTGATAACTTTAAAACGACTGCTTATACTTATATTGGTAAAGAACTAACATGGCCAATATACGGACACGCTACTATTGGTAAAGCTAAAGAAGATTTAGACCGTGCAACGGCTGCTATTAAAGAATCAACAAAAGATTTAAATGGTGAGGCGTATGTTTCATCACTTAATGCAGTAGTGACACAAGCAAGTTCTGCTATTCCTATTATGCCGTTATATATTTCTGCTTTATTTAAAGTTATGAAAGCAGATGGCACATATGAAGGCACCATTGAGCAAATTCACGCATTATTTAGTGAAAACCTATATGGTGAATCACCTCGCTTTGACGACGGTGGGCATTTATTCCAAAACTATAAAGAGCTAGAAGACGATGTGCAAGCACGCGTTCAAGCTGTATGGGATAGTGTTGATACAAGCAGTATTGATGAGCTAACAGACTATGTTGGTTACCATAATGAGTTTTTACGCTTATTTGGTTTTGGTATAGACGGTGTTGACTACGATCAAGACATAGATTCAGTTAAGCCAATTGCTAATATGATTGACTAACAGAATTTAGATATAAAAAGCCGCAATAGCGGCTTTTTTTGTATTATGCTATTTGTTTAATTTACGATGAAATCAGGAATGATAATTGCTTAGGCTACCACTTTGGTCTACCTTGATTTTTATTTAAATCACTTAACAAAACTAAATAAGTGTTTCTGTCGTATAATTTTCATAAATACACTCGCATAGTCATCTAAAATGATGTTAAAATCTCGACAATATGTGATGAGTTTTACTACGTTGCTTGTTTGATATTTCTAGCAAGCTGCTCTTTTGTACCTTGATATAACTTGGAATAACTCAAATGGCGACGTGGTTGATACGATTTTTCAGTTTCTTTCCTTTAATGTAATGCAAGTGCGTATGATCAATATAAAAAAAGGTCTGGATTTACCCTTAGAGGGCGCGCCACAGCAAGTTATACATGACGGTTCTGCTGTCAAACGTGTAGCTGTGCTTGGCGAAGAGTTTATCGGTATGCGTCCAACCATGCATGTTCGTGTGGATGACCAAGTCAAAAAAGGCCAGGTACTTTTTGAAGATAAAAAGAACCCAGGCGTCCTATTTACTGCTCCAGCTTCTGGCACAGTAAAAGAAATAAATCGTGGTGCTAAACGTGTGCTGCAATCTGTTGTTATTGAAGTAGCAGGCAGTGAGCAAATCACCTTTGACTCTTTCAAAGCAGACGAGCTTGCGAGCTTAGAGCGTGAAAAAGCCAAAGAAGTACTTATCCAGTCTGGTCAATGGACAGCACTTCGTGTTCGCCCATTCAGTAAAGTAGCGGCTGTGGATGCAAATCCTAGTTCTATTTTTGTGACCGCAACTGACACAAACCCATTAGCTGCAGATCCTGCAGTGATAATTGCCGAAAATGCGCAAGCATTTGAAGCGGGTCTTGCTGTTATTTCGCGTTTGACCGATGGCAAAGTATTTGTGTGTAAAAAAGCAGGTAGCCAAGTTCCTAGCTCATCTATAGCTCAAGTAGAAGTACATGAGTTTGGTGGTGTGCATCCGGCTGGCCTCGTTGGCACTCATATCCATCATCTTGATGCAGTTTCTGTTAGCAAACAAGTTTGGCATATTGGTTACCAAGACGTTATTGCGTATGGTCACTTATTCCTTACTGGTGAAATTTACACAAATCGTGTTATTTCGCTTGCAGGTCCTCGCGTTAAAAACCCACGTTTAGTGAAAACACAATTAGGTGCTTCATTGGATGATTTAGTAGCTGGTGAGCTAGAAGACGGAGATAACCGCGTTATTTCTGGTTCTGTTTTATCGGGTTCTATTTCAAACGGTGTTCATGCATTCTTAGGTCGTTACCACGTTCAAGTATCGGTTTTACTTGAAGGTCGCGAAAAAGAATTGTTTGGCTGGATTGCACCAGGTAGTGATAAATTCTCTGTAACGCGTACATTCCTTTCTCACCTTGCGCCGAGTCGTTTATTTAAAATGACAACGTCAACAGGTGGTTCAAAACGTGCCATGGTTCCAATTGGTAGCTACGAGCGCGTAATGCCGTTAGATATTTTGCCTACTCTATTGTTACGTGACTTAATTGCACGCGATTTAGACAGTGCAATTTCATTAGGCGCGCTTGAACTTGATGAAGAAGATTTAGCGTTATGTACCTTCGTTTGTCCTGGCAAATACGAGTATGGTTCTATCCTACGCGATTGCTTAACTACGATCGAGAAGGAAGGCTAGAGAGATGGGTTTAAAAAAATATCTAGAAGATATCGAGCCGAATTTTGAAGCCGGTGGTAAATATGAAAAGTTTTATGCACTGTATGAAGCAGCTGCAACTATTTTTTATACACCAGGCTACGTAAATAAAGGCGCGACACACGTACGCGATAACATCGACCTAAAACGCATGATGATTTTAGTGTGGATGGCGACGTTCCCAGCTATGTTTTTTGGTATGTTCAATATCGGTCATCAGGCCGCAGGTGCTTTAGCACAAGGCTTTGAACTAGCAAACACATGGCAAGTTGGTTTGTTCCAGTTATTCGGTGGTGAATTAACCGCTGATGCAGGCTGGGGCGCTAAAATGTTCTATGGAGCATGTTTCTTCCTACCTATCTACGCGGTAACGTTTGCAGTGGGTGGCTTTTGGGAAGTAATATTTGCTTCTGTGCGTAAGCATGAAATTAACGAAGGTTTCTTCGTTACTTCAGTTTTATTTGCACTTATTCTGCCTGCAACAATTCCTTTATGGCAAGTTGCGTTAGGTATTACGTTTGGTGTAGTAATCGCTAAAGAAATCTTTGGTGGTACTGGCCGTAACTTCTTAAACCCTGCTTTAGCCGGCCGTGCGTTTTTATTCTTCGCATACCCAGCTCAAATCTCAGGTGACACAGTATGGACAGCAGTAGATTCTTTCTCTGGTGCAACTATGCTAGGCCAAGCATTTGCTGGCACACTTGATTTTGCAAACATGGAATTATGGTGGAATGCGTTTTACGGTTTCATTCAAGGTTCTGTAGGTGAAACATCTACACTTGCATTGTTAGTAGGTGGTTTATTCTTAATTTATGTTCGCATCGCTTCTTGGCGCATTGTACTAGGTGTATTCCTAGGTATGGTAGCGACTGCATTTTTGTTAAATGCTGTAGGCTCAGAAACTAACCCTGTATTTGCAATGCCTTGGTATTGGCATTTAGTACTTGGTGGCTTTGCGTTTGGTATGTTCTTTATGGCTACTGACCCTGTATCAGCTGCATTTACTGACAAAGGTAAATTAGCATATGGTCTATTAATTGGCTTTATGGTGGTTATGATACGTGTTGTGAATCCTGCTTTCCCAGAAGGTATGATGCTAGCAATCTTATTTGCTAACTTATTCGCTCCACTGTTCGATCACTTTGTAGTGCAGGCTAATATTAAGCGGAGGTTGGCACGTAATGTCTAGTAATAACGAATCAATCGGCAAAACGTTAACAGTTGTTGTCGCACTATGTTTAGTGTGCGCAATCATTGTATCGTTTGCTTCTGTACAGCTTCGTCCTTTACAGCAAGCTAATAAAGAAAAAGATATTCAAAGCAATATCTTGGCTGCTGCGGGTATCGATAAAGTTGAAAATGTTTTAGAAACATTTGATGCAAAAATCGAAGCGCGCGTTGTAAATATGACTACAGGTGAGTTTGTAGATACAGACCCAACAATTTTCGACTTTGAAAAAAGCAAATATGATGCAGCGCTAAGTGTTTCTCTTAAAGAGAAAGGCGTTAAGGATATTGCTGGTATTCAACGTGTGACTAAAGAGTCGCCGGTGTATATCTCTAAGAAAGAAGATGGCTCAGTTGATGCAATCATTCTTCCTATCCAAGGCTACGGCTTATGGGGCTTAATGTACGGTTTTATCTCGCTTGAAAGCGATGGTGAAACAGTTAAGGGCATTATCTTTTACAAGCATAATGAAACCCCTGGCTTAGGTGGCGAAATCCAAAATCCACAATGGACTGCTACATGGGAAGGTAAAGAGCTTCCAATTCAAATTGTTAAAGGTACTGCGGGCAATGATGAGCATAAGATCGATGGTCTTTCAGGTGCTACATTAACGTCTAACGGTGTTGATCATGCAGTTGATTTTTGGACTGGCGAAAATGGCTTTGGCCCTTTCCTTGCGAAAGTACGTAAAGGAGCATTGAAATAATGGCTGATACTAAAGAAATGAAGGCGGTCCTATTTGGTCCGGTTTTAGCTAACAACCCAATCGCACTACAAGTACTTGGTATTTGTTCGGCGCTAGCGGTAACGTCTAGCTTAAAAAATGCATTAATCATGTCAATCGCATTGACACTAGTAACAGCATTTTCGAGCTTCTTTATCTCGCTTATTCGTAACCAGATCCCATCATCTGTACGTATCATCGTACAAATGACAATTATTGCATCATTGGTAATCGTTGTTGACCAAGTATTACAGGCTTTCTCTTACGCTACGGCAAAAGAGCTTTCTGTATTCGTTGGTCTAATCATTACTAACTGTATTGTAATGGGTCGTGCTGAAGCATACGCGATGAAGTCGCCACCAATTATGTCTTTCCTTGACGGTATTGGTAATGGCTTAGGTTACTCTGTAGTACTGCTTACTGTTGGTTTCATTCGTGAGCTATTCGGTAAGGGTTCACTATTCGGTGTTGATATTATCCCATTAGTACAAGATGGCGGTTGGTATCAGCCAATGGGTCTATTGATCTTACCACCGAGTGCATTCTTCATCATTGGTTTATTCATATGGGTACTTCGTACTTATAAGAAAGACCAAGTAGAAGCTAAAGCGTAAGGGGCAAATAGTGGAACATTATATTAGTTTATTTGTAAAAGCCGTTTTTATTGAGAACTTAGCGTTGTCATTCTTCTTAGGCATGTGTACTTTTTTAGCAGTATCTAAAAAAGTAACTACATCAATTGGCCTAGGTATAGCGGTTATAGTTGTATTGGGTATTTCGGTACCTGTTAACAACTTGGTTTATCATGCGGTACTTGCACCAGGTTCACTTACTTGGTTAGGTTACCCAGATGCGGATCTTAGCTTTTTACGTTTCTTAACTTTCATTGGTGTTATTGCAGCACTTGTGCAAATTCTTGAAATGGCATTAGATAAGTTTTTCCCTGCACTATACAACGCGTTAGGTATCTTCTTACCACTTATCACAGTTAACTGTGCAATATTTGGTGCGGTATCATTCATGGTTGAGCGTAACTATAACTTCGGCGAGTCTGTAGTTTATGGTATTGGCGCTGGTGTTGGTTGGGCGCTTGCAATTACATTACTTGCAGGTATCCGTGAGAAACTGAAGTATTCAGACGTGCCAGACGGCTTACGTGGTTTAGGTATTACCTTTATCACTGTTGGTTTAATGGGACTTGGCTTTATGTCATTCTCTGGTATTTCACTGTAAAGGTAGCGAGGATAAATCATGGATTATCAGATTTTCTTAGGCGTTGGTGTTTTCATCGCTATCGTTGTACTACTAGTTTTAGTGATCATTGGTGCTAAATCTCAGTTAGTTGCAAGCGGCGACATCATCATCGGTATTAATGGCGACAAAGATAAAGCCATTACTACATCAGCAGGTAATAAGCTTTTAAGTGCATTATCTGAGTCAGGTATTTTCGTATCATCTGCATGTGGTGGCGGTGGCTCTTGTGGTCAGTGTCGTGTTCACATTAAAGAAGGTGGCGGCGATATCCTGCCAACTGAACTTGATCACATTTCTAAAGGTGAAGCCCGTGAAGGCTGTCGTTTAGCGTGTCAGGTAAATGTTAAAAACGACATGGAAATTGAACTTGAAGAGTCAATTTTCGGTGTTAAAAAATGGGATTGTGAAGTTATCTCTAACGATAACAAAGCAACGTTCATTAAAGAACTTAAACTGCAAATCCCTGGTGATGAGTCAGTGCCTTTCCGTGCGGGTGGTTACATCCAAATTGAAGCGCCACCTCATCATGTTAAATATGCAGATTTTGATGTTCCTGAAGAATATCGTGGCGATTGGAACCATTTTGGTTTCTTCGATCTGGAGTCAAAAGTAGACGAAGAAACAATTCGTGCATACTCAATGGCTAACTACCCAGAAGAAGAAGGCATCATTATGCTTAACGTGCGTATTGCTGCTCCGCCTCCAAGAAACCTAAGCTTGCCATGTGGTAAAATGTCTTCGTACATTTGGTCACTTACAAAAGGCGACAAGGTAACTATTTCAGGTCCATTTGGTGAGTTCTTTGCTAAAGACACAGATGCTGAAATGATCTTTGTTGGCGGTGGTGCTGGTATGGCGCCAATGCGTTCACATATCTTTGACCAACTTAAACGTTTGAACTCTAAACGTAAGATGAGCTTTTGGTATGGTGCACGTTCTGAACGTGAAATGTTCTACGTAGAAGATTTTGACGGCCTAGCCGCTGAAAATCCTAATTTCGTATGGCATACAGCACTTTCAGATCCACAACCTGAAGATAACTGGGAAGGCTATACTGGCTTTATCCATAACGTGTTATTTGAGAACTATCTTAAAGATCACGAAGCGCCGGAAGATTGTGAGTACTACATGTGTGGTCCTCCAATGATGAATGCGGCAGTTATTACTATGCTTAAAGATTTAGGTGTTGAAGACGAAAATATCTTACTAGATGACTTCGGTGGCTAACACTAATACCAAAACAGTTTAGTTTTGGTTAAAATACCAGCCTCGTAGCACTTGTGTTACGAGGCTTTTTTTATTCTTTAATTTTATCAATCTATTAAGTAGAGCTGTTATGAATCGAGTAAGTACTTCACAAGGCATAATGGCCTTTTTACTAATCACACTGACCTTATTACTGTCTGGGTGTGGTGAAAAACCAGAGTCGAAAGAAACCTTTTTAGAAGGTAAGACTATGGGCACCACTTATCATATTAAATATTACGATGAGCAGGGCCAGCTATCTGCCTCACAGTTACAGCTGCAAATAGATGCTGTTTTAAAAGATGTGAATCAGTCTATGTCTACTTATATAGAAGACTCTGAAATAAATACATTTAACAGATTACCAGCAAATCAAGTTATGCCAATTAGCGAAGATTTTAGGGCCGTTATCAGTGAGTCCATCCGCTTAGGTGAGTCAACTAAAACACTCGATGTCACTATGGGGCCTTTAATTGATTTATGGGGCTTTGGTCCTGATAAAAAACCAACAAATCGCCCTAGTGATGAAGAGCTTGCGAGTATGGTCGAAAAAATAGGTATTGATAAACTTATTTTAAATAAGCAAGGCTTGGCTAAAACAGTTAATGGACTAGAGCTTTCTTTTTCGGCAACGGCTAAAGGCTATGGTATTGATAAAGTAGCGCAGTTATTAGAAAGCCACAGTATTACCAATTACATGGTTGAGATTGGTGGAGAGCTGCGTATAGCAGGTGAAAAGCCAAATAATCAGGATTGGAAAATTGCGATAGAGCAACCAGATGCAGCGCCAGGTGAGCGTAAAGTACATCGTGTTTTATCGCCAGGTACAAATGGTATTGCTACGTCGGGTGATTACCGTATTTTTTATAAAATGGATGGCGAGATCTATACTCATTTAATTGATCCCGTAACCGGCATGCCTATTAAGCACGACTTAGTGTCAGTAACAGTGCTTCATCCAAGCGCTATGACAGCAGATGGCTTAGCAACTGCACTTACTGTGATGGGTATGGAGAAAGCGCAAGCCTATGCTCAGCAGCACGATTTACCAGTGTACTTAATAGGTAAATCAAAAGATGGTTTAGTTACTTACTCAAGCCCTGCATTCAAACCTTATTTGTAGTATGGCGCTGGCTTGTTTATTTTCACGTTATTTGGGTATATAATAGCAGTTGCTCAAAAATGTTTGAGTTTAATTAATTGCTGATCAATAGGGGCTAAGCAATGTCACTTTTTCTTCTTACTTTTGGCTTACTAATTTTGATAGTTTCGGCTATGGCCGTTGGTATGATCGTGCAAAAAAAATCTATGGCGAGTAGCTGTGGTGGTTTAGGCTCGGTCGGTATTGATAAAGCCTGTGATTGCGATGATCCATGTGATAAACGCAAAAACCGTTTAGCAAAAGAGCAAGCTTGGAAAGAAAATCAAATTATTTAAGCCCGTCTTAAATATTAAAAAGCGCTTTATAGCGCTTTTTTTGTGCCTGTAAAACTCATCAACTCCTTGGCTTCCAAAGCAATCCAATCTTAATGTATTAGACGAAAGTATATAGTTTAGTTTTTTTCACCTATTAGGTTTATTTTTCTCGTTTGTCAAATTGGAGCTAACACTCTAAAGTTTAACCATAGGCACAGAGCAAGGCTCTAGTCATAAGCTTGAGGCAAAGTTGGCCTCGCTTAAAAGAATCTTTATATTGTGTGTGAAGATGTTGTCAGTGTGAAAGGCAACTCAAATTCGGTGGTGACTGTATTTGAGTTGTTTTTATTTCCCTACAATGCCACGTAATGTAAACCAAGAATCTTTATATTGTGTGTGAAGATGTTGTCAGTGTGAAAGGCAACTCAAATTCGGTGGTGACTGTATTTGAGTTGTTTTTATTTCCCTACAATGCCACGTAATGTAAACCAAGAATCTTTATATTGTGTGTGAAGATGTTGTCAGTGTGAAAGGCAACTCAAATTCGGTGGTGACTGTATTTGAGTTGTTTTTATTTCCCTACAATGCCACGCAGTGTAAACAAAAAATCTTTATATTGTGTGTGAAGATGTTGTCAGTGTGAAAGGCAACTCAAATTCGGTGGTGACTGCATTTGAGTTGTTTTTATTTCCTTACAATGCCACGCAGTGTAAACAAAAAATCTTTATATTGTGTGTGAAGATGTTGTCAGTGTGAAAGGCAGCTCAAATCCGGTGGTGACTGTATTTGAGTTGTTTTTATTCCTTACAATGCCACGCAGTGTAAACCAAAAATCTTTATATTGTGTGTGAAGATGTTGTCAGTGTGAAAGGCGGCTCAAGTTCGGTGGTGACTGAATTTGGGCTGTTTTTATTTGTGCCACACAATTATTACTCCCTCCTAAAAAGCTATAATTCTATTAAATATTTCTATTTAAATCGTTTTTTATTAGATCTAATCGATTGTTTTTTATCTTGTTATTTTTTATTAACAAAATAGCTTCGAAAGCTTAACTCAAATTAATTGATTTTTAGTTGAACAGAAAATTCTCTTTGTTATACTCACATTCGAACTTTCAGTAAGTTTTGAAAGTTTGATTGATACGGATCAATTTTCACAAGGTGAATTTGTGCTAACCGGATTTGATCGTATTCAGCACCTGATTTTTGGGCTTACAGCAGCAATGTTTTTTAAATTTTTCCATTGCTATGTATTAATTTTAATTTTGTTATTAGTCATTTTAGTAGGTTAATGTCTTTGAACACACTTTCTTTACATCATGCAAATGCTGCTCTCGCCCCAAGCGAGCAGGTTACGTGTGAGCGCTTGAATAAAGCGAGTAAAGGCGTGTGTGTCGCTATAACATTGTTAGTGTTTAATACTGTCATGCTGCTAAGTGGTGCACTAGAGGATGCCTTCAAGCTTGAAGCATTATTGAGTGATGGGTTTATTGTAGAGCCCCTGTTACTTACTATTGCTGGATTTTTAGCTCATCCAATCATTTCAAGTCAGTTACTTATTGGCCTTTGTTGGTTATTGTTCCATATTTTTCCAGCGCGTCGTGCTGGAATTATCCTCCGTAAAGCAGCCTTTGCTTTAAGCGAGGCTAAAATTCTTCAGCCAGTGCAAGTTGCACATGGTTGTCGTGCTCCACCTAGCTTTACAGGTTGTCTGTAAGGTTACACCTTGTTGCTGGTTTTAATTATTTGTTCTTGCTGTAAATAATTAAAGTTAGCTTAAACAAAGTAACTCGTATTTTTAAATACACTCAGCCAACCAAAACTCACCCAAGTTAATTTTTATTACGTTATATAAATGCGTTTAGAAAGCTGGGTTTGTTGCTAGGTAATTTTTGCATCCACTTGCAACTTTTCAGTCCCTTATTTTTATAATTTAATTCTAGTTAACTTGGGTTTTTATCGAAAAATCGTTGTTTTATTTTTTATTTAAAGCAGCAAACTGAAACTCCAGGTTTGTAGGATACTCCCTTGTTAATTCGTAACCTTTGTAATATTGCTTTAGCTAGTACAGTACTGGCATTGTCAGGCTGTAAAGGCGGGATACTCGATCCAAAAGGGCAAATAGGCATTGATGAAAAAAATTTAATCATCATCGCAACCGTGCTTATGTTGCTTGTAGTCGTTCCCGTTATTGTGATGACTTTGTATTTCGCATGGAAATATAGAGACACGCAAACTCATGAAATTTATGCTCCAAAATGGGCTCATTCAAATAAAATTGAAGCCGCAGTTTGGGCAGTCCCTGTTGTTATTGTAATCATTTTAGGTGTTATTACTTGGGTGTCTACTCAAGAGCTTGACCCATACAAACCAATTGAAGGTAAAGGTAAACATCTTACTGTTGAAGTGGTTTCATTAAACTGGAAGTGGCTATTTATATATCCTGAGCAAGGTATTGCTACGGTGAACGAACTAGTTTTTCCGGCAAATGTACCTGTCGAATATAAAATCACTTCAGAGAGCACAATGAACTCGTTTTTCATTCCGCAATTGGGTAGTCAAATATACTCAATGGCCGGTATGGAAACCAAGCTTCACTTAATTGCTAATGAGCCCGGCACGTTTAAAGGCTTTTCGGCAAATTACAGTGGTGCTGGTTTTACTGGTATGAAATTCAATGCCATTGCTACCCCTACTCAAGAAGACTTTGATAAGTGGGTTAGTAACATTAAAACAAATGCTAATAACCTAACTCATGCAAATTATGTTGAGCTTGCAAAAGCGAGCGAAAATAACCCTGTTGCTTATTACGGTAAAGTTGATGACGGCTTATTCCATACCATCGTTATGAAATACATGCAGGCACATGGTGATATGAACAAAAAACATCATGCAATGGGCGAACATGGGCAAATGAGTAAAAAACATCATGAAATGGATGAGCATTCAATGCCTTCATCTCACAGCCAAGGCGAGGAATAATAATGTCGTTATTAGGTAATCTTTCTCTCGACGCAATTCCGTTTCATGAGCCAATTCTTGTGTTCACGATGTCGGTTATTGCGATAGCTGGGCTTATTATTGCTGGGCTTATTACAAAGTATAAAAAGTGGGGCGTGCTTTGGCGCGACTGGATCACGTCTGTTGATCATAAACGCTTAGGCGTAATGTATATTCTTTTAGCACTAATAATGCTGTTTCGTGGCTTTTCTGATGCAATAATGATGCGTGCGCAGTTGGCACTTGCTACCAGTGGTGCGCCAGGTTACTTACCCCCTGAGCACTACGACCAAATATTTACTGCCCACGGCGTAATTATGATCATATTTATGGCAATGCCATTTATGATTGGCTTAATGAACATTGTATTACCACTTCAAATTGGTGCTCGCGATGTTGCATTCCCATTTTTAAATAACTTAAGCTTTTGGTTTACAGCCAGCGGTGCCATTTTAATTAATATGTCGCTAGTGTTTGGTGAGTTTGCTAAAACAGGTTGGGTGGCTTATCCGCCGCTTTCGGAGTTGACCTTTAGCCCTGGGGTGGGGGTAGATTATTATATTTGGGCCTTGCAAATATCCGGGCTCGGTACACTTCTAACAGCAGTAAACTTTTTAGCGACCGTGTTTAAAATGCGTGCACCAGGTATGACCCTAATGAAAATGCCTATTTTTACATGGGCATGTACATGGGCAAACATCTTAATTGCTGCATCATTCCCAATCTTAACTGCAGTACTTGCAATGCTAACGCTTGACCGTTATCTCGACTTTCACTTCTTTACCAATGCAGCGGGCGGTAACGCCATGATGTACATCAACCTGTTTTGGGCATGGGGTCACCCTGAGGTATACATATTAGTATTACCAGCGTTTGGTATTTTCTCTGAAATTATTTCGACCTTTGCAGGTAAGCGTCTATTTGGTTACAAATCGATGGTTTACGCCAGCGGTGCAATCTCAATTTTAGGCTTTATTGTTTGGCTACATCACTTCTTTACGATGGGGTCGAGTGCTAACGTTAACGCTTTCTTTGGGGTAATGACCATGGTTATTGCCGTACCAACTGGGGTTAAGTTGTTTAACTGGTTATTTACCATTTACCGAGGTCGTTTACGTATTAGTGTACCCGTACTTTGGACTCTTGGTTTTATGGTTACCTTTACCGTAGGCGGTATGACTGGTGTATTACTTGCTATTCCAGGTGCGGATTACGTACTGCATAACAGCTTATTTTTAATTGCACATTTCCATAACACAATTATTGGTGGTGCTGTATTTGGTTATCTTGCCGGTTTTGTATTTTGGTTCCCTAAAGCAATGGGCTTTAAACTTAACGAAAAATGGGGCAAAGCATCATTTTGGTGTTGGATTATTGGTTTCTTCGTAGCATTTATGCCGCTGTACGTACTTGGTTTCTTAGGTATGACACGTCGCTTAAACCACACTAATAATCCAGATTGGAACATATGGTTATACATTGCTGCAGGCGGCGCTGTAATTATTATGTTCGGTATTATTAGCCAAGTTATTCAACTATATGTGAGCTTTAGAGACCGCGAAGCGCTTGACGATACAACAGGTGATCCGTGGAACGGCCACACACTTGAGTGGGCTACAAGTTCTCCGCCACAAATTTATAACTTTGCAACTATTCCACACATTGATGACATTGATGCATGGACCGAAGCGAAAGAAAAAGGCCAAGCTTATCAAACAAAAGCAAGCTACAGCCCAATTCATATGCCTAAGAATACCTCCGCAGGTGTACTTATGGCAGCCAGCCTAACCGCTTTTTGTTTTGCAATGATTTGGCACATTTGGTGGTTAGCTGTTGTAGGGCTAGTGGGCGGAATTGCCATATTTATCAAGCGTTGTTACACCAGCGATGTTGACTACTACATACAACCTGATGAAATTGCACGTATTGAAGCTGCATATAATTCAAGTGGGAATAAGGAGCTAAAAGCGTGAGTACACTTTCAGCAAATTTAGAATCAGCAAGTTTAGACTCTGTATCACACGATGACCATGCCTACGCGCATGATCATCACGACACATCTGGCGATACGATATTTGGCTTTTGGTTATATCTAATGACCGATTGCCTATTGTTTGCCTCGTTTTTTGCCACTTACGCTGTTTTATTTATGAACACAGCAGGTGGTGTATCGGGTAAAGATATTTTTGAACTCGACTTTGTAGCAGTAGAAACTGCTGCACTACTTATTAGTAGTATTACCTTTGGCTTTGCCATGATTGCCGCTCAAGGGCAAAAAAAGGCACTAACACTGACTTGGTTATTTGTTACGTTTTGTTTAGGTGCTGTGTTTATTGGTATGGAAGTATACGAATTTCATCATCTAATTGTGCACGGTAATGGCCCACAACAAAGTGCCTTTTTAACATCGTTTTTCTCATTAGTTGGCCTACATGGTTTACATGTAACAGCCGGTCTAATTTGGATGACCATAATGATGATTGAAGTTGCTAAACGTGGTCTAGGTAAAGCAACCGTAACGCGTTTAAGTTGCTTGAGCCTATTTTGGCACTTCTTAGACATTGTCTGGATTTGTGTATTTACCGTTGTTTATTTGATGGGAGCAATGTAATGAGCCACAGCGAAACGCATGCGTTAAAGCAAACGCAAAGTGATCATCATGATGAATCTCATGGCAGTGTTAAAACTTACTTAATTGGCTTTGTGCTATCGGTAATTTTAACTGTTATACCGTTTTACATGGTAATGGAAGGTGACTTCTCAAAAGTAACAACGCTTTGGAGCATTGTTACTTTAGCAATCGTACAAATTTGGGTGCATTTAAAATACTTTTTACACCTTAATTTTACGACCGAAAATGGCCGTGCAAGTACTTTCTCATTCCTATTCAGTGCCCTGATCATCGTAATGGTGGTTGGGTTATCTGTTTGGATCATTTATGAATCTAACGCAATGATGATGTACTAGGAGTTTAAGATGTTTCGTCGTTATTTATCAGTGACTAAGCCGGGTATTATTATGGGCAATTTAATCAGCGTAGCGGGTGGGTTTTTACTTGCCTCGCGCGGTGATATAGATCCATGGTTAATGATTGCCACATTAATTGGCTTGTCGCTAGTGGTTGCATCGGGTTGTGCTATCAATAATGTAATTGATAGAGACATAGATGTAGCCATGGCTCGTACTCGTACGCGAGTAACAGTAACAGGCGAAATGTCGGCCTTTGCTGCACTTAGCCACGGTATTTTATTGGGCGTTATTGGCTTTGGTTTACTTATCGCCTATACCACTCAAGCCGCGGTATTTTTTGCAGCCTTTGGCTACGTAATTTATGTAGGGGTTTATAGTCTCTACATGAAACGTAACTCAGTATATGGCACTTTTGTAGGCAGCCTTTCTGGCGCTGTACCGCCAGTAGTAGGTTACTGCGCCGTAACAGGGCAGTTCGATATGGGCGCATTAATACTGCTAGTTATGTTTAGCTTGTGGCAAATGCCGCACTCTTACGCTATCGCTATTTTTCGCTTTAAAGATTACCAAGCTGCAGGTATTCCTGTATTACCAGTAGCTCAAGGTATTGATAAAGCAAAGCGCCATATCGTACTTTACATCGCTGTATACGCATTAGTTGTGATGTTATTGCCAATTACTGGCTACACAGGTGCTGCTTTTATGGCTGTTGCTTGTATTACCAGCTTTTGGTGGTTGTTAATGGCGCTGCGCGGTTATCGTCGTAATATTGATATGAGCAGTTGGGCACGTAAAGTGTTCGCATTTTCAATTATCAATATTACAGCGTTAAGTATTGCTATGGCTGTTGATTATCACAGCGTTGCTCCACAGCTATTAACGCTTACCTAATTTAAAAATTTTTAACTATTCCAAAGTTAATCCAAAGGCTCGAAAGAGCCTTTTTTTATGCCTAAATATTAAAGTAATTGAACATTTTTATTCTCGCTCTTTTACTTTTTAAAATCATCCGCATTGTAATAAAGTGGTTTAAGCGTACCGCAATTAATAAATTTATAGGTAAGCTCATTTTCAGGTGGGACACGTTTAGATGTGCGAAACTTTTGCATACAGGCGTTAACTAAATCGACAAAAATAAGATGGTTATAGCTCGGCGCTTTTTGAATTTTATGAATATAAATACGCTCAGTGCCGTTTAGTGTGATCATGTCGTAGTCTTGCCACTGTGATGATTCACTCAACTCTTTAAGCTCTCTAGCATACAATTGCTTACTCAAGAGCAACTCTTTTTTTGAATAAATTAAACTGCCACCTTGTTGATAATCACCCTCGTAAATATCGGCAGTAATTGTAATTTCCTCACCACGCATTAAATGCTGAATATTAAACGCTTGTGGCTTTACGGTGATTAGTTCTGCATTTCTAACAAAGCCCAAAAATGCAACATCGGGGTTCCCTATTTTATAAACTACTTGCACATCATTGGGTAAATTATAGGTGGGTAAATTCATTGCAATAATAGACGAGCCTTGATTAACCAAAGCCATAGGATGCTCAGCATTGTAAGCGGGGTCTACCGGTGGAAGTTCTGCTTTTTCTTCTTCAGCTGCGGCAAAGCCACTTAAAGTGATTAGTAATAAAGTAAGTAGTAGGCGCATTATAATCTCAATTAATTTATGAGCTTAAATTGTAGTATAAAAATATATATTACATTGAGCTAATTACACTTAATATTCAAATGTTAGGCGTAATGTAAAAGGCTCAAATGAGCCTTTTACAATTGAGGGTAATCACAATTAAATAAACGTTACTTAATTGCTTTTTTCACTTCTCGCCAATCTATTATTTTAAAGTTTTGTGGTTGCTGCGGTAGTCGGTTATAACCATCTTGTACAACTAAAATACCTTCAGGATAACCCGGGAGCGCTTTCGATGTTACGGTTAACCCATCAGTTTCTGATGCGCCATCAATACCGTTAACCAAGTCACTTACTATATTAAACTTACCTGCAAACTCTAAACTGGGTGTTTTAACATCCTGAATATTATTACTTATTTTATACAGCACGTAGCTATCATCGCCTTGGCTAGAAACAACTAAGTAACGTGCGTTTGTGCCGTGGTAAATTTCCATACCCTCAACATCATCAACAAGTTGCTCATTTATGCCTTGTAGCATAACCGGTGTATTATCAGTTGTAGGCTCAGCGCCTATATACCAAATACCGGCGTCTTCCTCACCTGCAAAAAGTTCACCACGCGCATCATCTGCACTACAGCCTTCTGGTTGGCTAGGTAGATTAAATTCTCGAACTAATTTACCTGTTACTTTATCGCCACTTTCGTCGAGCTTATATTGCTGATAAAGACCTGACTTATCATTAACAAATACATAATTCCCTGTTGCTGATGAATACATACACATGCCATATATTTCGCTGAGATTGGTTGCAATATCATTAAGGTGTTTTACCTCGTTATTATCAACTGTTAAAACACTTATGCTGTTATTTGTCCGATTACTCGCGGTTATTAAAGTATTCGTACTATTTTTAATACTAGGGTGTTGGCGAACATCTACATTATTTAAGCGACCAATCTCAATTGATTGTTCAAGCCAGCCTTGTAAGTTGTAAACCATTAAGCCTCGACGTTTATCTGTGCCTAAAATTAAGCTTTTTGCAGGGTTACTTGAGTTTACCCAAATAGCGGGATCATCTGCGGCATCACCAAATGCTTGTACAGGCGTTGTTTGTGCACTGGCATGTATATGTGTCAATTTTTTAACAGTGTTTTTACCCGCATTTTTAACTGGTGTTGCTGGTATTGTACTTTGTGTATATGCGCCTGTTTCATCGTTATATAACACCGCAATAGCCTTATTGTTTGCGGTGTATTTAACCGCAACAGACTCTAAAGCTAAATTGCCATTTAGTTGCCAATTATTAATGCTTTTAGTAACAGGGTTATAGGCATAAATTGTATTATCATGTGTACTTGTAAACCACAGCGTGCCGTCGGTTGATGTAAAAAGAGCGCCTATTTCGCTATTTAGTGAGCCAAAAGGAGCAACGAGTGCTATTGGTTTTTTATCAGCTTGCGACTCTGCATTGGCATTTATAGACCAAATACCCACTTCACCTTCACTTACAAAAAGTGTGTTGCTTTGCTCGCTCACAGCGCACCCTGCAGCTTCGCTTACTCCTGCAAATTCACGCATGCTTACATTTGTTGTTTCATTATTACTTGTGTCGTAAATAACAGTTTCGGTAATCAAACCTCGTACATCAGGCACAAATGCCGACACAGTATTATTGTTTTTATTATTAAATAAACACACCGTATCGGGCTGAGCTTGTGGTGGGCTAATACGAGTTAACTCTTTTAAATTCCAGCTGTTATTGGCTTGCTGTAATTTAAAAATAACGACATTATCTTGGTCATTATCAATGGTCGCTAATAAATAAGTGGAGTTATTAAGTGCACTTATAGAAAGCGCCTCAAAACTACCTTTAGCAATGTTTTTACTCTGCTGGTTTTGGCTGTTTACCATTACCAAGCCTTGGCTTTCGCTTGCTAGTAGCCAGTTGTTGTCATTAATCCATACGGCTTGCGAGCCTTGCATATTCTCGCTTGGGCCAAAGGCATTGCTCTCGATAGACTCAAATGCTTTTTTAGTTGATATGTTATAGCTACAAGCACTTAAGGTGCTTATTAGCAGGCTTGTAAGCACTAAACCTTTTGCTTTATTTAATTTAAAATTCATTATAATTCCTTTGCTGATCAGAGCGTTTTGAGTAACGTATCGAAAGTCACTTCATTGTTACCACGCAAACACCATGACTTAAAATGCGTAACGCAGCATTAATTGATAAACCGGACCCGCTTCTTCAGATTCAATTTCGTACTCATCAAAGCTACGATCGAACTGATCTGATACGGTATCAAACTTATTAAAGGTTTCGTCTTTACTTGCATCAAGCAGGTTTGAGCCCACTAAACGCAGCGTTACGTTTTCCCAGCGTTTTTCTATAAACACTTCAAAATCGGCACTGTAAGATGTTGTTACTTCTTCACCTACAATACGCCCATAAGCATCACCTTGCTTACGGTAAGTTGCACCAAATGCAGCTTTGAGATCGGGTAAGTCTTGAATAAACCCAACGTTATAAACGTAGTCTGATTGATCGTTAAATTTTCGAGACCCAAAAAAGTCGGTTACTTCACTATCAAGCCATGAGTAATTTAAAAATACTCCAGTATTAGGCATGCTAAATGCGCCAAGCGGAGTAGATAAATCAAGCTCAACTCCTTTTACGTTACCGTCGCCTGTGTTGCGAGGCTGCAATACAAATGTACCTTCACCTTCAGAGCCTTCTTGTCCTGTATTTGCTATTTCTATTAGGTCGTTTACTTTGCGGTAAAATAAATTAATGCCTACAACGCCACTTTTACCTAAGCGGTATTCGTAGCCTAAATCCATACCCCAAGCTGATTCTGGTTTTAATTCTGGGTTACCTAATTGGTCGTTATCGCCAAGTTCTTTTTCGATAAGTGCTGGTGTTAAAAAATCAAACTCGGGGCGTCGTAAACTACGCGCAACAGAGGCGCTAACGCGTCCATTCTCACTTACGTTATAACGAAAATGTGCTGAAGGTAGAACAAAGTCGTAATTGTTATCTTCGATTATACCAATCGTTTTATCATTAATTTTTGAATCAGTAGACTCCCAGCGAACGCCCAATTCCCAGGCAAATAAATCATCTTGGTGTTTAATAAGGGCAAACACATCAAAGCGGTCTTCCTCTAGCGTGTTTACGCCACCAACAACAGGTTCAAATTCACTGGTAAATACAGCCAAAGATAAAGGTGTTCCCGCATATTGATCCCAGCTTGTAAGTGCTAATTCAAGCTCGTCTTCGGCTTCAAAAATATTGCTATCGCGCTTTTTATTTTGTAAAAATGCACCAAACTGAATTTCTTTGCTGTCACCCCAAGGTTGGCTATGTTGCCACTGCAGGGTCCATTCCTTATCGTCTATGTCACTTTGAGCTTGTTCTTCTTCAAATATCATTGGCAGCTCTGACGTATCAAGCTCTACCTCTTGCTCGTATACCGACTCGTCAAATTTGGCGATACCAAACTTTAATTTACTTGTGCCGTTTAGCAGTGGAAATTCATAGGCGGTATTGATGTTGTAATTAGTTTGGTCAATATACTTAACATTGGCATTATCGGTTTCTAGGTTTCCGCCATTTACAATATCATTGCTGGTTGCAGTGGTATCGTCGTATTCAAACGAACGTTCATCTTCAGTGCGCTCTGTATCAACCCACATAGCGCTAATATTAAACTGACTATCGTTATCAAAAACAATTTCGTAACTGGCGTTTAGTGATGTGTCGTCGCCATCGCGAGTGTCAGATTGGTCTTCGCGGTTATCAAACTCTTCGGTTTGAAAATTTACATTGTTTTCTGGGCTATCGCCGTAGCGCAGGCTCGTTTTTTGTTTTGGGTTATATCGGCCTTGTAAATTTGCACCAAGTAATAAACGACCCCCCGCAAATTCAGTACCGTACACAGCAGCCAAGCTTTCTTTAAACTCGCCATCATCATAAAGCAAGCCACCAGCGCGTAAGTAACCACCATCTAAGCTGTAACCATCGCGCAGTACAATATTTAATGTGCCCGCTATCGCGTCGGCTGAACGATTGGCACTTGATGAGCGAATAATTTCAACGCGTTCAATTAATTCAGCCGGAATTCGGTCAACAAAAAATGAACGGTCGGCACCTGCGCCAGGTACTTCTTCACCGTTTATAAGTACCTTTGTATAAGCAGGGCTCAAGCCCCGCATACGTGCACCGTCAGATTCAAGTACATCCGATAAAAATGTAACACTAGGTACACGCTTTAATGCATCGCCCGCAGTTAATGGCTCAAAACGCTGAAAGTACTCTTGTGAGTATTCTAAGGTTGGCGCGAGTTCGTCAGAGCGATTTCTATAACCAATTTCACCATATACAACAATTTTATCAGAAACTTCTATATCTTTTTTCGTGGTTTCTTTTGCATCATCTTCTGCATAAGCCGTTAAGTTACATAAAGCTAATGCGGCTACCAGTGCTTTTATTTTAAAGTGTTTCATTGTATTTGCTCTTGGTTATTACAGGGTTGTTTCTTGGTATGGCGAGCAAGCTAAAGATAATTGATTACGTAAATGTGACAGGGTTTAGTTTAAATACATGTATTTAGAGGTACTTGAGCAATATGTAGAGCGTATTGAGCTTTTATCACTCCCTGTAAAGGCTGGTGTTATCTACTGTGCAGGGCTGTTTTTAAGGTATGTATCATCTAGTTGTCACATAGCTGAGCTAATATGACCCTGCTAACACAAGCTTGTATGAACTAACTTTAAAGCTCATTTATAAACGAGATACTGCACATGCGATTTAACCCTTTTATCAGCCACCGATTATTAATAAACGCTATTATTGCGATGTTTTTTAGCGCTGTGTTTTTAAGTAGTTATTTAGGAGTATTAAAAACTTACGCCAGTATTCAGTGGCTCGATATTATGGGAGAGGGCGGTATTGTATTAATGACACTTGTATGGATTATCGCGTTATTAATTTCAAGACCACCGAGTAAAGTAACCACTTACTTAGTGATAGGAGTAGGGCTGTTTATGTTCTCGGCAACGCTCGATTTACTTGATGAATGGCTAATGCACCCTGCGCACCAATGGCTGAGTTGGATTGAATCTCTGCCCGCTCCGTTAGGCATGTTATTAACAAGTATAGGTTTGTATTATTGGCATCAAGAGCAGTACGTATTAAATCGTCAGCTACGCCGCCGTGAAGCGCATTTACGTGAGCACGATAAGGTGTGTTCAATAACGGGTCTTTATAAGGCGCAGTATCTAGATTCAGCAATTAATGAGCAATCAATTAACACACAGCCGTTTTGGTTAGGAGCTATTGATATACGCGACTTTTCTCATTTTAATAGTGAGTTTGGCTTTAGTGAAGGCGACCGGTTACTACGTGAAATTAGCGAGTTATTATTAATGAACTGCCGACTAAGTGATGTAGTGTGCCGCTACGCAGGAGACTGCTTTATGGTATTAATGCCAGCCACTACAGAGCAGCAAGCTAAAGAGCTGATGGCGCAAATTAAAGGGGCGCTAAAACACTGTGCATTTAAAGTTGAAGCATCTAAAAAAGCAAAATTTCAATATGTCACTACCGCCTTAATACAAGGTAATAAGCATAGCAGTACAAGTAAACTAACAAGCCAACTGCATAGTCAATTACAACAAAAAAAGCATCAACAAAAAGTAGTGCACCGTGCATACGTTTGTTAGCCAAGACGATAAATATTTAAGCGCTCAAGGGCTTATTACGTCAGCTGTAGAGCTTGCTCAAAGCCGAGATATAAATTTACATAAACTGCTACGCGGTACCGGTATTTTTGAACAAGACTTACTTAATTTTCAACATGCATTTAGTGTGTCTCAGCAGGTGCGTTTATTAGCTCAATTTAAGTTATTGATGAAAAGTACTGACAGTGGTTTTTTACTCGGTAGTCAACTTATTAACGACACTCGAGCTGAAGCTCAGGCATTAATATATAGCGATAATTTAGCTCAAGTATTAAAGCAATTATCACTTTTAAGAATGCAATTAGCGCCTTTATTATTTAGCCAAACGTATATTAAAAACGATAACGTTTATATTTATATTCAGCCAGCACATGGGCTTGATGAAAGCCTTTACCGCTATGTGCTAGAGATATATAGCACTGCATTTTATAGTTTACTTAAACGAGTGAGCGAAAGTTACCCGTATTGTCAGTTCGACTTTGCTTTTAAACGCCCTAGGCATATTCAAGAATACGAACAAAATTTAGGGCTAAAGGTAAGTTTTGATAAGCCATGTACTCGCTGGGTATTAAATAAAGCCATGTTAAGAGCTAAAAACCCGCATGCGAGTCAATTACGATTCATGCAAGCGCAGTCGCAGCTAGATAATAAAAACGTAGTTAGCATGACTTTTATTGAAGCCGCTTGTAGATACTTATACTCTCACCCAAGTGCTAATTTAGAGTGTACAGCAAAGCACTTTGCTATGAGCTCAGCTACATTTAAGCGCAGGCTCAAACTTAATGGAGTACGCTTTTCTGCGTTAATAGATGAGCAAAATAAGCACAAAGCTATTTACCTACTTACTCTGTGCGCTAAACATAACGAACAGGTCGCTGAGCATTTAGCTTTTTACGATATACCTAACTTTCGGCGAGCCTTTAAGCGCTGGACAGGTCTAACACCTAATCAATTAAAAGCGCAATAAGTTACTCAGTTGCCATATCGATGGAGTGCAACAAAGTTCGTGCCTTTAAATGTAGGTTTGGATCTTCTGGGTTTGACGTATTAGTCAGCCAAATTACATTGCCTTCTTTATTTACAAATAATGTAGTAGGTGTGCCTCGTATACCTAATTGCTGTGCTATTGCATCGGCTTTTACGGCTGTTTTAAAAGTATAACCTCTGCTAGAAAGTGCTTTAGCAGGAGCAGCATCGTCATCTTCTTTAAAGCTCACGGCAATAACTTTTAAGCCCATATCATCAATTTTTTGAAGTGCTGGCTGTAGCTTTTTACAGTACGGACACCACGTTGCCCAAAAGTGTAAAACGTAAGGTTGACCTAATAAATCTTGAGTATTGAGAGCAGAACCATCAGCCATTTGTAAATTTAATGTAGGTAGCTTAGGGTATGTTTCTTGCGTGCTTTCTTCTTGCGAATAGCTTGTAAAGCTTATAAAAATTAGTGCGATGGCAATAAATAGTTGTTTCATAATATGTTCGTTCTTATTTTACATATTAAATAAGAACGAGAATTTAACATTTTTATTTCAAACTAAAAGCCAGCAGCTTGCTCAACAACAATAGCGTGGCGTTTAGCGAGGCGAAGGTGGTCTTTATCGTAGCCACCACCTATTACTGTGGCAACGGGCGTGTTGTGCTCAAGGCAGCGTTTAAGCACTAAGTGGTCGCGTTTGATTATTCCATCCCAACTGATATCTAATTTACCCAAGCCATCACCTTGCCAAATATCAACGCCTGCATCGTAAAGTACCAAGCTTGGGTTTAGCTCTTTTAGTAAATAACTCAAGGTTTCGTCAACTATGGCAAGGTATTCGTCGTCTTTCATGTTGTCGGCTAAACCAATATCTAAATCGCTAGCGGACTTTCTAAAGGGGAAGTTTTTTTCACAATGGATAGAACAAGTATAAGCGTATGCTTGATGCTCTAACATTGCGGCTGTGCCATCACCTTGGTGCACGTCTAAATCAAAAATAAGTACGTTAGTTACTTCACCCGATTCAATTAAAGTTTGCGTAGTAAAGGCTAAATCGTTAACCATGCAGTAGCCTGAGCCAAAATCGGTATGCGCATGGTGTGTACCACCAGCTAAGTGGCACGCTATACCATGTTTAAGTGCTAAACGAGCTGTTTGCAGCGTACCTTGAGGTGCTGTAAAGGTACGTGCCATAAGCTCTTTTGACCAAGGTAGGCCAATGCGGCGCATTGCTTTTTCATCTAGGCGGTTATTCCACAAGTCATGTATATAGTTTTCGCAGTGTATTAGCTCAAGCGGCTCTGGCGTACCGAGAATTGGTTCTACCAGGTTACTGCCGATTAAACCAAGCTCTGCAACATGCTGATATAAATGTGCAAACTTACTCATTGCAAAACGATGCTTTGGATCAAAATTAAACGAGTAGTTAGGGTGATATACCAAAGGTAAATGTGGATTTAAAGTCATGTTTGCACAAGTTAAAAAGTTTGCACTATGGTAATCAACTAATCCAAATGAGTCTATTCTTGTGTGTCGTGAATCAACATGGCGAGTTCGCGATGTAATAGTTCGTCATCAGCTAAGTTTAGCTCTATTAAACGCTTTAAATAGGTAATGCTATCTATATCAATATGATGGCATTTTAAACCAATATGATCGGCTTCAATGTGGCAAATTACCACTTCCATTTTAATTTCTATATCGCTTTGAGGAAGCGAAAAATGCAAAGCAGCTTGGCTATTTTGGTTGCCAATAAAAGCATCACAATTTGTAATCAATGCGCCATGTAACGATACATCAAGTAATTTACATGGATACTTGTGGTCATCAAAACATAACAAAGCGGTAGTCGAAAATAACACACGAGAAAACTGACGACGATTTTGCATAACCCAATTTAGCCTTACTGTTTTTATAATAAATTAAGCATAGCGGGTAATTCTCTACATGCTAGCAATATATGCTCCTGTAATGCTGGTGGCATAAAAAAGCCCCGCATAAATGCAGGGCTTAAGAATTTATCTAAAATCAGCTATTAACCGATTTTTTTGTACTTAATACGTTTAGGTTCAGTTGCTGCTGCGCCAAGTGTCTTTTTAAGCCACTCTTCGTATTCAGTATAGTTACCATCAAAGAAGTTAATTTGACCTTCGTCGCGGTAATCTAAAATGTGCGTAGCAATACGGTCAAGGAACCAACGGTCATGCGAGATACACATTACACAACCAGGGAACTCTAAAATAGCGTTCTCTAGTGCACGTAGTGTTTCAACGTCCAAGTCATTAGTTGGCTCATCGAGTAGTAACACATTGCCGCCAGCTTTTAATAACTTAGCAAGGTGTAAACGGTTACGTTCACCACCTGATAGGTCTTTAACAAACTTTTGCTGATCGTTACCTTTAAAGTTAAAGCGACTTACATACGCTCGGCTTGGGAACTCAAAGTTACCAATTTTTAGTACGTCTTGGCCGTCTGATATTTCTTGGAAAACAGTTTTGCTTTCGTCCATACCATCGCGGAACTGATCAACTGTCGCAAGGTGTACAGTTTCGCCAACGGTGATGCTACCGCTGTCTTGCTCTTGCTCACCGCTTATCATTTTAAATAACGTTGATTTACCCGCGCCATTCGCACCGATAATGCCCACAATGGCACCTTTTGGCATGCTAAAGCTTAAATCGTCAATTAAAACGCGATCGCCAAAACTCTTACGAAGGTTAGTTACTTCAAGCACTTGATCCCCTAAACGCGGGCCAGGTGGAATAAACATCTCGTTAGTTTCGTTACGTTTTTGGTAATCAGACTGCTGCATTTCAGTAAACTGAGCCATACGTGCTTTTGACTTAGCTTGGCGACCTTTAGGGTTTGAACGAACCCATTCAAGTTCTTGCGCAATTGATTTTTGACGTGCTTTTTCAGATTTTTGTTCTTGCTGTAAGCGCGCATCTTTTTGTTCAAGCCAAGAAGAGTAGTTACCTTCCCATGGAATACCTTCACCACGGTCAAGCTCCAATATCCAGCCAGCTACATTATCAAGGAAGTAACGGTCATGCGTTACCGCCACAACAGTACCTTCGTAATCGTGTAAGAAGCGCTCTAACCATGCAACCGACTCAGCATCCAAGTGGTTAGTTGGTTCATCGAGAATAAGCATGTCTGGTTTTTCAAGCAATAATCGACATATAGCAACGCGACGACGCTCACCACCTGAAAGGTGCTCAATTTTAGCATCCCATTCTGGCAGGCGAAGTGCATCAGCAGCACGTTCTAAAACGTTATCAATGTTGTGGCCATCGTGCGCTTGAATAACAGCTTCAAGCTCGCCTTGCTCTTTTGCAAGTGCGTCAAAGTCAGCGTCTTCCATGGCGTATTCGTTATACACTTCGTCAAGACGTTTAAGTGCGTGTTTAACTTCGCCAACAGCTTCTTCAACAATTTCACGAACTGTTTTACTTTCGTCTAAAACAGGCTCTTGCGGTAAATAACCAATTTTTGTACCAGGCTGAGGATGTGCATCACCTTCAAAATCTTGGTCAACACCGGCCATAATACGTAGTAACGTAGATTTACCAGAACCGTTTAAACCAAGCACACCAATTTTAGCGCCAGGGAAAAAGTGTAACGAAATATCTTTTAAGATAGTGCGCTTAGGTGGCACAACCTTAGATACTCGACTCATCGAGAATATAAATTTATCAGGTAAAACCATGGAGGAAAGCCTTCAAATAATAATAAAAATTTCAATGTTGTATTGTAGTTGTTGAGGGGTTAAACAGTCAACGAATGCTGTATAGAACAATACGCTTACCTAAGCGGTACTTTGTTTTGATTGCTCGTTTAAACACTATTATTACAGGATTTCTATTGTGTAAAATTCTGTAATCTATTGTTTTATATTGTTCAAATACATTCCATTTTTAACAAAAGTGGTACAGAATATTTACAAGCTGCAAAGTATAAGTAAATTATATAGGCAGGCCACACTTAGTTTGTTGTTAGACATCATATTATTAATATTACAAAGGTTTAAAGGAATGAACATGAAAATAGTTACAAAGTTAGGGGCATTACTTTTAGGTTTATACTCATTTTCGAGCGAAGCAGACATACTCCACGTAAATGGTTATTACCAAGGAGTAGGGATAGGGTCTACGCAAATTGATGTATACGAGAGTGATAGCATACAGTTTACAACGCTTTACGGCCGGTTTGGGTATCAGTTTTCGCGATACTTTGCATTAGAAGGGCGTATAGGTTTTGGGTTAAATGATGAGTCAACTCCTCTAAACGGAATTGTTTACACTCAGAACCCACAGGACGGTTCGCTTAGCTCAGAATTCATTAAGAGCGAAATCGATTCAAGCCTTGATTTGCAAACAAGTATATTTGTAAAAGCTAATTATCCAATTTCATCTCGCGCTGATGTGTTTTTATTTGGTGGCTATGGTAGAAATAAATTAAGTTACAATGAAGGCGACTTAAAAAACCTGGCAGAATCAATAACTGGTACAGATACAAACTCTACGCTAATAACGGAGCAAAACTACGACGAAGGCGGCGTAACGTACGGAACTGGCGTTGACTTTAGGCTAACTCAACGCTGGCAATTAAGTGCAGAATATCAATATTTTGATGCAGACCAAGGCGATATTTACGCACTTAATTTATCTGTGATTTACCGTTTTTAACTGCATATGCGCTACTCGTTTTTAGTAGCGCTACTTCAAAATATTAAAACAGGTTATTTTATAATAAAGACGTTTTTCCTCATACATACCACCTCGGTAAATCCTAATTTAATAGAATGAATAAATTTCATTTAGACATCTATACATCTAGAGGTTGATATTTTTTACTTTCAGTTCATAATTAACCTTCGGTTTTTATGAGCAGGAGTAAAGTATGCCAATTACAGTAAAAGACGAGTTGCCGGCCATTGCACGTTTACGTCAAGAAAACGTATTTGTAATGCCAAAAACACGTGCAAAAACGCAAGAAATACGCCCAATGCGTTTGGCTATTTTAAACTTAATGCCTAATAAAGTAGAAACCGAAGTTCAGTTTATTCGCTTGCTTGCCAACTCGCCTTTGCAAGTGAACGTAGAGTTACTACGCCTCGACACTCACCGCAGTAGCAGTAATTCAGAAGAGCACCTTGATACCTTTTATCGTTATTTTTCAGAAGTAAAAGACAACAATTACGATGCGCTAATAGTAACTGGTGCGCCACTCGCCCATTTAGAATACGACGATGTAGCGTATTGGGATGAGCTAAAGGTCATTATTGATTGGGCCGAGCAGCACGTTACCTCTACGTTATTTTCGTGTTGGGCAGCACATGCAGCGCTATATCATCGCTACAATTTAAAGCGCGATTTAAAAGACGAAAAACTGTGTGGCGTATTTACCCACCAATGTTATTTTGATCACGGTGCACTGACTCGCGGATTCGACGACACCTTTTTGGTACCGCACTCACGTTATGGCCACATTGATATAAATAAAATAAACGCCTGCGATGAGCTAGTAGTACTGGCAGGTTCTGAGCGAGTAGGGGCTTACTTACTTAAAAATAAATCGGGTAGCCAAGTGTTTATAACTGGTCACCCTGAGTACGACGCCGACTCGCTAAAAGCAGAATACGAGCGCGATTGTAAAAAAAGTCCTAATGCACCAAAACCCGAAAATTACTTTCCAGATGACGATGCAACCAAACAACCTTCAAAAACGTGGCAAAGCCATGCTTTTTTACTTTTTTCGAACTGGTTAAATTACTACGTGTACCAAACCACACCGTATGATATTAATTTAGTTAGCCAAGATGTGAGGACTAACAACTATGCCGAATAACGCGCCTACAAATAATAAACACGCCGAAATAAGTGCAGCATTAAAAGAACGCATTTTAATTTTAGATGGTGCTATGGGCACAATGATCCAAGATCATAAGCTAGAAGAAGAAGACTATCGCGGCGAGCGTTTTAAAGACTGGCATGTATTAATTAAAGGCAATAACGATTTATTAAGCCTAACCAAGCCCGACTTAATCACTGATATTCATCGTGGTTTTTTATCAGCGGGCGCCGATATTATCGAAACCAACACGTTTAACTCGACCACTATTTCGATGGAAGATTACGATATGGCGAGCCTAAGCCGCGAAATAAACGTAGAGTCAGCTAAATTAGCACGCGCAATTTGCGATGAATTTACGGCTAAAACGCCAGAAAAACCGCGTTATGTAGCCGGTGTTTTAGGGCCGACATCGAAAACGTGCTCAATTTCGCCAGACGTAAACGATCCGGGTTATCGAAATGTCACCTTTGATAAGTTGGTTACTGCGTATGTGGAGTCTACCCTTGCATTAATGGAAGGCGGCGCCGATTTAATATTAATCGAAACTATATTCGACACCCTTAATGCAAAAGCCGCCTCGTTTGGCGTAGAAGAAGCTTTTGAGCAAGCAGGGCGCACATTGCCAGTTATGATTTCGGGGACTATTACCGACGCCTCAGGCCGTACGCTTTCAGGGCAAACAACCGAAGCATTTTATAATTCTATTCGCCATATTAAGCCTATTTCGATTGGTTTAAACTGCGCGCTTGGTCCTGATTTACTGCGTCAATACGTAGAAGAGTTGTCGCGCGTGTGCGAAACATTTACATCGGTACACCCTAATGCGGGCTTGCCTAATGAGTTTGGTGAATACGACTTAGAAGCGCCTGAAATGGCAACCGAGATTATTGACTGGGGTAAATCGGGCTTTATTAATATAGTAGGCGGATGCTGCGGTACAACACCTGCGCATATTCGCGCGTTTGCAAAAGGGCTTGAAGGCGTTAAGCCTCGCCAATTGCCAGAGCTTGAAGTACGCATGCGTTTATCGGGCCTTGAAGCCTGTAACTTAAATTAAGGAGCCAGCATGACACAGCAAATAGCAGTATTTACCAATGTTGGTGAGCGTACCAATGTAACTGGTTCGGCTATGTTTAAACGCCTAATCATGGAAGAAGATTTTGAAGCAGCGTTAACAGTTGCACGTGAACAAGTAGAAAACGGCGCACAGGTTATTGATATAAACATGGACGAAGCCATGTTGGATTCAAAAGCCGCCATGGTTAAGTTTTTAAACTTAATAGCCTCAGAGCCTGATATTTCACGCGTACCAATTATGGTCGACTCCTCAAAGTGGGAAGTAATAGAAGCCGGCTTAAAGTGTATTCAAGGCAAGGCAATTGTTAACTCAATATCGTTAAAAGAGGGCGAAGAGCCGTTTATTCGCCAAGCTAAAATAATAAAACGCTTTGGTGCAGCCGCTGTTGTAATGGCGTTTGATACCGACGGGCAAGCCGACACGGCAGACCGTAAGTTCGCAATATGTGCGCGCAGTTATAAAATATTGGTAGAAGACATTGGCTTTGCGCCAGAAGATATTATTTTCGACCCTAATATATTTGCCGTAGCCACCGGTATTGAAGAGCACGACAACTACGCCGTAGAATTTATTGAAGGTACACGCCGCATTAAGCAAAATTTGCCGCACTGTAAAGTGTCGGGCGGTGTATCAAATGTATCGTTTTCGTTTAGGGGTAATAACCCTGTACGTGAAGCTATTCACTCGGTGTTTTTATATCATGCCATTCAAGCTGGTATGGACATGGGTATTGTAAATGCGGGGCAACTCGCCGTTTACGATGATATACCAGAAGAGTTACGTAAAGCCGTTACAGACGTAATACTTAACACCGACTCTGGCGCAGGCGAGCGTTTAGTAGAGCTTGCACCAAAATACTCGGGTATGGCGCAAGCCGAGCGAGTAGAAGATTTAGAGTGGCGCACATGGCCTGTTGCAAAACGCCTTGAGCACGCGCTTGTTAAAGGTATTACTACCTTTATAGATGAAGATACCGAAGAATGCCGCGCTGAAGCAGCTAAACCTATTCACGTAATTGAAGGGCCGTTAATGGACGGTATGAACGTAGTAGGCGACTTATTTGGCGCAGGTAAAATGTTTTTACCACAAGTTGTTAAATCGGCGCGCGTAATGAAGCGAGCCGTAGCCTACCTAGACCCATACATTGAGCTTGAAAAAGAAGAAGGCTCAACTAACGGTAAAATAGTGATGGCGACCGTAAAAGGTGACGTACACGACATAGGTAAAAATATTGTGGGTGTTGTACTGCAATGTAATAACTATGAAGTAATCGACTTAGGTGTAATGGTACCGGCTGATAAAATACTACAAACCGCCATCGACGAAAAAGCCGATATTATTGGGTTGTCGGGCTTAATTACCCCATCGCTTGACGAAATGGTACACGTAGCAAAAGAAATGAAACGCCGTGGTTTTGAACTGCCGCTGTTAATTGGTGGCGCTACTACTTCTAAAGCGCATACCGCAGTAAAAATTGAGCCGCAATATGACAAAGGCGTTGTGTATGTAAATAACGCCAGTCGTGCGGTTGGTGTGGTTTCAAACTTATTATCAAAAGATATTAAACCTGACTTTTTAGCTAAAACTAAAGCTGAATATGTAAAAGTGCGCGAGCAGCAAGCGCGGAAAAAACCACGCTCTAAGCCGGTTACCATTGGGCGTGCCCGCGATAACGCTGCACAACTTGATTGGGACAACTACACGCCACCAGTGCCTAAAAAGCTGGGTGTGACTGAATTTAAAAACGTATCCATCGCGACTTTACGTAAATACATAGATTGGACGCCATACTTTATGACGTGGTCAATTGCCGGTAAATACCCGCGCATAATGGACGACGAAGTAGTAGGCGAGCAAGCGCAGAGCTTATTTAAAGACGCTAACGATATGTTAGATGACCTTGAAAAAGCAGGCAGTTTGCAACCACTTGGCGTAATTGGTTTATTCCCAGCAAACCGCGTTGGGGACGACATAAAAATATACACCGACGAAACACGCAAAGAAGTATTAACTACTTCGTGCCATTTACGTCAGCAAACCGAAAAAACCGACTTTGCTAACTACTGCCTAGCCGACTACATAGCACCCAAAGGCACACCAGACTATTTTGGCGCGTTTGCAGTAACGGGCGGTTTAGAAGAAGACGACTTAGCAAATGCGTTTGACGCACAGCAAGACGATTACAACAAAATAATGATTAAAGCGGTTGCCGACAGGCTCGCCGAAGCGTTTGCAGAATACTTACACGAAAAAGTACGTAAAGAGTATTGGGGTTTTGCACCAGACGAAAACCTAGCAAACGATGAGCTAATACGCGAAAACTACCAAGGTATTCGCCCAGCGCCAGGTTACCCTGCGTGTCCTGAGCACACCGAGAAAAAGAAAATTTGGCAGTTGCTCGACACCGAAAAGCGCATTGGCATGCAGCTAACTAGCTCGTATGCCATGTGGCCAGGTGCTGCTGTTTCAGGTTGGTACTTCTCACACCCCGAAGCAAAATACTACGCAGTAGCGGCGGTACAAAAAGACCAAGTTGAAGATTACGCTAAGCGAACTAATATGACGCTTGCAGAGGCTGAAAGATGGCTATCGCCTAACTTGGGGTATGATCCGGAGTAAATAGAGCTGGGAACAGCTATTAGTAAAAAACGAGCCAAGTTAGGCTCGTTTTTTTGTTTTAAAATTAGAGCTCTATGGTTACGAAAAGTTAATAAGATTTAACTTCGGTATTTCCGCTCCCTACCGAATTAACGCTTATATAGCTTCAATACTTCAGCCTTGTTTGAAATAATATGAAAATGAGCACCCTCAGCCATTTTTTTATTAACTTCTTTCACAAATGACTCGTTAACTAAGCTTGTGCTGTTTACAAATCTGTCTGACCACCCTATAAAATATGCTTTAGTAGGTGATAGAGGGTAAAAATACTCAGTTTCGTGTTTTAATGGTGATGTATCCATATCAAGTCTGGGATGGATGTTTACAACAGGCGCGTCAGCTGTAATAAATGGGATGCTAGTATTATTCTCTAAAATTGATTGATAGCAGTAACTTCTATTAATACACAAGCTTTTCCCTAGATTAGTGCCATAAAGAAAAGAAATAAACCACCAGCTTTCCTCCATTAGTTCAGCTATTTGAGGGTCGCAATTCTTAGCAAAAGATTTAATAAATGTTTCTTTAAAAGCTTTGGTTCTAGTTAATTGATGCCCTAAAAATAATAAAAAATCTGTCATTTGATCAATGTTCTTTAAGGTGTTTACATCTAAATTTCTAAGTTTATTTGAAACACTTAAGGCATCGCGTTCAAGTTGCGAGTGCCTATCTTCGATCGAGTTATTTTTAGCGGCATTAAATAATTTATCACCATATTCGCTTTCAATATCCAAAGACGTATAATATTTATACATTTTTTGTGTGTCTAAATAGCTTTTAAGGACTTTTTCATGGTGCTTTTTTAATTCCATATCATTACTCATAGCTATGAGTTTTTCAATTAGGTAAACGTGTTTTTCTGTTAATGTATTAACACGATAGAAATACTTTTCCATTGCCACACTTTTTATGCTGTCTAGAGCTACTCCTCCTTTTTTCTTTGTGTAATATATGTCTCGACCGTTTGTAGACCAATGCTTCATGTAATTGGCCCATATATAATGATGCTTTTGTTTCACTTCCAATTTCTTATTATTAAGCCAATCCATATATTGCTCGCTTTTATTCATTAAGTCGCATTTAGTAATGTCGAAAACTATTCCACATTAATGCAAATACATATTTAAATAGTGGTTAATTATATTTTAGATTAACATCAAACAACCAAATAATAGGTGGTAAAACTTAGGTAATTACCTGACTTGTTTAGGTCTACTAAACAATGGATAGCTATTTGGCGTAGGGCCTCCAAATAATAAAATCAAAGAACCTAAATCAATTTATCATTATGAATTTATTGGTTTTTATATTAAATATGTTCATCTATAACATCGGTAGGAATTATCCACTTTATAATTTTATCTCATAAATTTGTTGCATACATTTCTGATTACTTTAAATATAGGACTATAAATGAAATATCTAAACCACATCCTACTGTGCCTATCTCTACTTTTCACATCTAGCACATTTGCTCTTGAGCAAAAATATCACGAGTTCACTTCACCTGTTATTGCTGCATTTGAAGCTAATGACAAAGCCGCAATTGCAGCACTTGTTCGTTACCCGCTGAAACGACGATACCCGATACCTGACATTAAAAATGAAGCTGAGTTTATTAACCGCTTTGATGAAGTATTTAATGATGAGCTAGCGGCAGTTATTGCCAGTTCAAACATTAAAACTGATTGGGACAGTGTCGGTTGGCGTGGCATTATGCTAAATAACGGCGTTATGTGGGTAGATACCGAAGGTAAAATTATTGCAATAAATACACAAAATGCCAAAGAGCAGGCACTTGCTAAAAGCTTAATCGAACAAGGTAAGCAATCCTTGCACGCAAGTATTAATACTTTTGAAAAGCCAGTACTCGATTGGAAAACGTCTAGCTACCATATTCGAGTTGATGATTTAGGCGATCACAATTATCGGTATGCAGTGTGGGGTATTAATAAAAAACCAAGCGACAAGCCTGATATGGTTTTACTAAATGGCGATATTACATTTGAAGGTAGCGGTGGGAATCATCATTATACCTTTAAAAATGGTCGCTATAGTTATGTGCTACAAGTAACTATTATTGGCTGCGATACATCACCGCCAGGTTGGCTTGAAGTTTATAAAGACGATGAGAGGTTGTTGTCTGAAGATGTTATAAGCACTCAATAATCGCTTTTTATTAGTAAGTATGCGGCTAAAATTTTTATAAAAGTAGTTTTAGCTGCAAGTTAAATGTTATTACTTTATTTCTTCTATCTCTTTGTAAAACTTTGTTAATCGCCTCTTTATTTCCGGTTGGTACTCTATATAATGCCGTGTTAATGGAACGTTGCAGTTGTAGTGACGTGATTAAATAAAGAAATACAAAGGATTATGGAATTGATTAAACTATCTTGCCTTACGTTGCTCATGATGAGCGCGTATTCAGTGAATGCCAATACTCATGCACAACCTATAAAAAACACTCAAGAAAATACTTACGGTGATGCTGTTTTAATTAACGATCAAAAAATAAATTTTGATAAAGCTCATTTTGAAAGTTTATCTAAAAAACCTCAATTCGCGCCAATTATAAAAAATAATAGCCTTACTCAAACTGCCTCAGACGAGGAAAGCATAGAGCTTAGTAGTGTATTTCGTGAATTTTCGCTAGGTAACTCAACAGGCCGCAAAGGCTTGTACGTTGCACCTCTGTCGGGTGTGGGTAGTAAGCATATTATATCCGCCCAAGAGAGCAATTTTAATATTATAGAATATGTAAAAGGTGCGTATGAAGTAACTGGTCGCTACGACTTTGATGACTATATTGAAGATACCACGCTAATTAAAGATATAGTGGCAGATACATACTACTTATATGTTTTAGAAAATAACGCAGTACATAAAGTTAATTTAGTCACTCAAGAGATAGAGCTAAGTAAAGAGTTTTATTACCCAAGAGCAGCAGATAAGTTTGATATAAACAACGATGGGCAAGATGAGCTTTTTGTTTATCAAAGTAGTAAGCTTTTTGTACTTAACTCGCTCGATTTGTCTGAAATTGCGGTACTTGAAAACGTACCACAAAATTTTGTGACAGGCTCGTTTACTGAGGCTAATGCAAAAGAAGTTTTATTTAGTGATGGTGCGGTTTATAGATTCGAAAATTCAGAGCTTTTACTGCATAAACAACTTAGTGTGAGTCTTAATGGCGAGCATTTAATTGCTGTTGATATTAATAACGATGGCTTAGATGAAGTGATTAATGGGCAAAGTTGGTACAGCATAGAAATGCTAAGCC
The DNA here is from genome assembly GCF_015864775.1 of Pseudoalteromonas sp. NSLLW218. Lineage (NCBI taxonomy): Bacteria > Pseudomonadati > Pseudomonadota > Gammaproteobacteria > Alteromonadales > Pseudoalteromonadaceae > Pseudoalteromonas > Pseudoalteromonas sp. NSLLW218. The sequence goes on from NZ_JADYWO010000005.1 coordinate 166,206, forward strand.
CAAGCACTGAAAGCATTTTATGGACAGCTCAAAGCGACTTAGATATTGATAAGGTAATAGTTGCAGACATTGATAACGATGGTACCGACGATTTAGTTTACGGCGATGGTCAGTGGGGAAGTTTATACGCGCTTTCACTCACAACAGGCGTTGAGTTTTGGAGTATTAATAATCCAGAGCATGGTGTGTCGGGCATTGTTGTAGATGACCTTAACGGTGATGGTAAGCAAAATATTGCTTGGGGCTCAGGTTATTCTTCGTCAGGTGAAGATGGTTTTTATATTCACAACACCGATGATAAATCGCAGCAGTGGGCTAAAGGCATTAAGTATTACTCAAATAAAGCGTTAGCACTTGCTGATATTAATAATAACGGAAGCTTAGATATACTTTATTCCGAGCGTGACAGTAACGCTTTGCATATTGTAGATACACAAACTAATGAAAAAATCCTTACAAACATAAACGTTAATAACGATTGGGATAATAACAATTTAGTTGCTACTGCTCAGCTGTTTGATGATGGTAAGAATTATATTATTGCTGGCAGCTCTGCTATATACGATGCGAATGTGCAGGTGTTTTCACCTGAAACGGGTGAAGAGCTATTTCAAACATATCTTGGCGACGGGGACTACATTAGTACCTTAACAACGTTTGATATTAATAATGATGGCAAGCTGGAAATAATAGTAGGTAATGGTGCTGAGCATACAGGGAGCGAAGGTACCTTTTTTAAAGTATTAAATGGGCAAACTGGAGAGTTATTAAAAACATCGCCTCGCTTAGGGTTTTATTGGGGTGGCATGAGTTCAATAGTAACGGGAAGCTTCCTTAATAACGAAAATATAGATGTGGTTAGTCTTGTTAGTGATTACCTCATCAGTTATGACTACTCTGAAAACACTATCTCTAAAGTTGCTTTAGAACAAAGCTTTAACGGTTTGGTTAATACTGTAATTAATGGAGAAGAAACTTTAGTTGCATCTACCTATAATGGCTCACTTTATAAAGTGGCTTTAAATGGGCAGACAACATTAATTAGTAAAGTGTGCCAAAACTCTTTAAATAACATTGTGTCTGTAAGAGCTGGGTTTGTGCAGTATTCGTGTTCAGATCAGTTTGGTGAATATAACCTAGATAACAATGTGGTTTCATACACTGTTGAGCGTAATAATAATGACAGTTGGTTAGCAACGTCTACGTATAATAATGTTGATTATACCTTGTTGGCGGGTCGGTCATTGGAGGTGTTTTCTAATCAAGTTACTGAGCCTTTAGCTAAGCCTGAAGCAGTAAGTTACTCCGAACATGTTTTATCAAGCATACAAATAGACTTACCTGTATCAGGTGATATTGATTATGTAGTTTTAAATAAGAGGCCAACTCTGGGTAGGGTCGAATTTACCGACAGACAGGCGGGTCTATTAACTTATATACCATCGGGCGCTGTAGGCATTGACGAGCTTAGTTACTACACAGTAAAAGATCGTTCCCGTTCAGCTTTATCAAGCTTGACGTTAAAGCTAAAAAATACAGCACCCACAGCAAATAATATGACACTGCAAACTCATTGGAATACACCGCTTAACTTTAACCTAGAAGGTGTGGATGAAGACGCTGAGCCATTAGTATTTCAAATTAAAAATTCGCCTGCTCATGGGCAAATTCAGTTGATGGACTCTGCTTTAGGTAGCGTGACCTTTTCACCAAGTGGTGACTCGGTTGAGCCAGTATCAGTTAGCTTTACAGTGAAGGATTCTTTAGTTGAATCTGAGCTTCATAATGTTGTTATTGAACTAACAAATACAGCCCCACAAGCTCAAAATGTAACATATAACACCTCTTACAAGAGTGAAGTGAATGGTCGCTTTTCAGCATTAGATAGCGACAATGATACACTTGAATTTGAAGTGGTAACTGAGCCAAACTCAGGAACTTTAACATTTGAGCCTGATACTGGATTGTTTAAACTAACTCCTACGAGCGAATCCGATCATGTAGTAACGTTTAGTTATGTAGCTAAAGATAAATTTGATAGTTCAGCAGTTCAAACCGTGACTATAAACGTTGAAGGTAAGCAAGCTGCTGCGGTAGCGACTCCTTCATCTGATTCAGGCTCTAGCTCTGGTGGCAGTATTTATTACTTACTTGCGCTGCTATCAGTGGTTTTATTTGGTAGACGCCGTTTTAATTAATAGTTAGAAGCTTATTTACACTATCTAAAACCGCCAAATGGCGGTTTTTTCTTATTAATAGTCTTTTTAAACTTTTATTTAGGGCCTGTTTATCTTTCGAGGTTTAACATGCGCTGCCCCAAGGGTTCTGCATAGGGGGAGCTTACAAACCTCCCACCGTGATTAAATTGCCTCTAGTTAGAACAAATTTTAATCCACAAAGTTCAGCAGAGCCTAGTCATAATACTAATAATCAGGCGTTAATAATTTCAATGTGGTTTAAACGTTCTAATAATTAGTATTTTTATAAAACAGATCTAAGTGGTAGGCTAAAAGTAGTAAGTATAAAATAGTAAGTAATTAAAAATAGTTCTCGCGCGACAAGGAACCCTCCTGTAAAGCGCTTTGCCAAGGAGTTTAGTATGATCACGCTTACCATTAATGGTAATAAACATGAGTTTTCTGGCGATCCGTCAACGCCAGTATTATGGTATCTCCGAGACGAATTGAATTTAACCGGCCCTAAATTTGGCTGTGGTATGGCTCAGTGCGGTGCGTGTACTGTGCATATTGATGGGGTAGCTCAGCGCTCGTGTGTATTACCTGTAGCGGCAGTAGCGGGTCTTTCAATTACTACGATTGAAGGGCTAAGTGAAGATGGCGACCATCCAGTGCAACAAGCATGGGTTGAGCATAAAGTACCGCAATGTGGTTTTTGCCAATGTGGCCAAATGATGCAAGCGGCGAGTTTATTAGCTGCCAATCCAAACCCAACCGATGATGAAATAGTAAGTAACATGTCGGGAAACATTTGCCGTTGTGGTACATATCCGCGCATTCATAAAGCAATTAAATCAGCCGCTAAAACTATTGCGGGCGTGCAGTATTTTGACCCAAATGAGCAAGGGGAAGAAGTATGAGCCAAGATAACAAATACTTTGATTTAAACCGCCGTCAATTTTTAAAAACCAGTGCAATAGGTGCGTTAGTACTCGGTACTTATTTTGTAGGCAGTGCGCCAAGAGCATTTGCGGGTGTGTTAGAACAGCCATCTGAGCTTGCAAAACGCGCAAACTTATTTATTGCACTGCGCCCAGACGGCATGGTTGAAATAACGTGTCATCGCTCTGAAATGGGTCAACAAATTCGCACCGCGATTGCACAAATAGTTGCCGATGAAATGGAAGCCGCGTGGGATAAGGTTATTGTTATTCAGGGGAAGGGCGACCCTAAATACGGCGATCAAAATACCGATGGCTCGCGCAGTATCCGCTACAACATGCAGCGCCTGCGTGAAATGGGCGCAAGTGTGCGTTACATGATGCAGCATGCTGCTGCTAAGTATTGGAAAGTTGAGCCACAAACCTGTACTGCTAATCAACACGTTGTTACACACAGCTCAGGTAAATCGCTTACTTATAAAGATTTAATCGACTTAGCGCTTACAATAACGCCACCAGAAGCTGACAAACTAACACTTAAAACACGCAAAGAATGGCGCTATATTAATACCGGCATGGCGCACATAGATTTAGCCGACTTAGTAACAGGCAAAGCTATATTTGCAGCCGATGTACGCGAACCACAAGCGCTGGTGGCTATAATTGAACGCCCGCCGGTAGTAGGTGGTGTGGTTGAATCGTTTGATGCCAGTGCTACAAAAGCGATAAACGGCGTTATAGATGTTATTGAAATACCTGCACCAAAAGGCGCACCGCAGTTTCAGCCAAAAGGTGGCATTGCGATTATAGCTAAAAACACATGGGCTGCATGGCAAGGGCGTAAAGCATTAAAAGTCGTGTGGGATGATGGCAAAAATGGCGATTACAATTCAAAAGAATTTAAAAAGTCATTATTAAAAACAGTACAAACTCCACAGGCAAACATACGTGATAAAGGCGATGCCATGGGCGTGTTGGCTAAATCGAGCAATAAATTGGTAGCTGATTATTACGCGCCGCACCTTGCTCAAGCCCCAATGGAGCCGCCTTGTGCAACAGCTCTGTACAACAAAGACAGTATTGATATATGGGCTGCTACGCAAAATCCACAAGCCGATATGAAAACAGTGGCTGCAATGCTTGGCATGGATGAGAGCAAAATTAATGTTCACGTTACTATGCTCGGCGGCGGCTTTGGGCGTAAGTCAAAACCTGACTTTTCAGCAGAAGCAGCTTATCTTTCAATGAAAGTAGGCAAACCTATTCGTGTGCAGTGGACGCGTGAAGACGACATACAACATGGCTTTTACCATGCTGTTTCGGCTCAGCATATTGAAGCATCGCTAGATAAAAATGGCGCAATAGAATCGTATTTGCACCGCACCGCATTTTCACCGATCACCTCTACCTTTTCGGAAGGGGCGACTACGCCAGGAAGCTTTGAACTGCGCTTAGGGTTTACCGATAACCCAATTAACACACCTAATATGAAGTTAGAAAACGGTGATGCGCAAGCCAAAGCACGAATTGGTTGGATGCGTTCTGTATCGAACATTTTTCATGCCTTTGCTATTCAGTCATTTATTGGCGAAGCAGCGCATAAAGCCGGTCGCGACCAAAAAGACTATTTACTAGACACTATAGGTCCGAGTCGTATTGTTGATGTAACTGAGCAAAATGCCACATACGATAATTACGGTGGTGATAAAGCGGTTTATCCTTTAGATATTGGCAGACTGCGCCATGTTATTGAAAAAGTAGCTGACATGAGTAAATGGGGTCGAGAACTTCCTAAAGGGCGAGGTTTAGGTATAGCAGCTCATAGAAGCTTTTTAACTTACGTAGCGACGGTAGTTGAAGTAGAAGTATCGGATGCCGGTGATTTAAAAGTAATTAAATCGTGGGTCGCCATTGACGCGGGTACGGTTGTAAACACCGACACCGTTAAAAACCAAACCCAAGGTGGCTCTATTTACGGTATTACAACTGCAATTAGCGATGGTATTACCTTTGATAAAGGCCGCGTACAGCAAAGTAACTTTCATGATTATCGCGTACCGCGTATGAGCGACTCACCTCTTGAGATTGACGTTGAAATTGTACAAAGTGATGCACCACCAGCAGGGGTAGGCGAGCCATCTACACCAGTTTATGCGCCAGCATTGTGTAACGCTATTTTTGCAGCGTGTGGAAAGCGCATTAGGCAGTTACCAATAGGTGATCAGTTAAAAGCGTAAATAACGTACTTTTATTTAAGCCGTTAAACAAAAAAACCGCCATTTGGCGGTTTTTTTAGAAGTTAGCGATTAGTGAGTTTTTTCAAACTCATCAACTTCACGCTCTGCTTCTTCTTTAGATTTACCATACTGCTGTTGGATTTTACCAACTAGCTCTGTACGGCTACCTTCAATTTTGTCTAAATCGTCGTTAGTAAGATCGCCCCATTTTTGTTGAGCCTTACCTTTAAGTTCGTTCCAATTACCTTTCATACGATCGCTGTTCATAAGTTTCTCCTTACTTAGATTTAATTAACGTTCAGTATAAAAGGAGCAAAGCGTGTACCAATAAGTTAAATTTTTATTTTTCATTTATAATCATATTGTTATGTTTTTATTGAGCAAGTAATGATTAATGCTGTGAGCACATCCTTAAAAAATATACAGAGCGGTCTGTAATTATTTCTGATTATGATGCCCTTTATAACCACATAGCTTTAGCGGCGCGTTTATTTTTGGTTTTTGCTACAATGCCTGCAAAGTAATTTAGGGTAAATAGCTGTGCTGCCGGTTCAAGACATATATCAACAACTCGTTACTACATTACAACGTAATCCTATTACGTTATTACAAGCACCGCCTGGTGCGGGTAAATCTACGTGGTTGCCGCTGCAACTTATGCGCGATGGGTATTTTAAACGTATTGTAATGCTAGAGCCTCGTCGTTTAGCTGCACGTAATATTGCCAGTTACCTAGCAAAGTGCCAAAACGAGAGTGTTGGGCAAAGTGTGGGCTTGCGGATTAGGGGCGAGAGTAAAGTAAGCGCTAATACGCGCCTCGAAATAGTCACCGAAGGCATGCTAACGCGCATGCTGCAACACGATCCCGAATTAAGCGATATAGATTTACTTATATTTGATGAATTTCATGAACGTTCAATTGCAGCCGATACCTCACTTGCCTTTGCGCTCGAGACCCAAAGTGCACTGCGTGAAGATTTAACCATCATGCTTATGTCGGCAACTCTTGATACCGAGCGTTACACTGCGTTTTTTGATTGCCCTGTAATTCAATCGAGCGGTCGCAGCTACCCAATAGACGAAGTATACATACCCATAAAAGATGAAAGCCGTTGGCTTGATGCAATTCCTACCATAATAAAACAAGCACTTAATGAGCAAACAGGCAGTGCGTTGGTATTTTTACCTGGGCAATTTGAGATACTACGCGTGCAGCAAGCACTTAGCGATTTACCCAGTAACTGCCAAGTTGCAACGTTATTTGGCGAGCAAGATAAAGCCAATCAGCAAGCTGCGATTGCTCCAGCACCAAATGGCATGCGCAAAGTAGTGCTTACCACCAATGTAGCCGAAACCAGTTTAACTATTGAAGGTATACGCATTGTAATTGACAGCGGCAAGCGCCGTGCAGCCACCTTTAATTTAAAAACAGGGGTTACTGAGCTCACAACACAAAGTATATCGCGCTCGTCTGCTGTGCAGCGTGCTGGGCGTGCGGGGCGAATAGAGCCGGGTATTGTATATAGGCTTGGCTCAAAGCAAACCTTTGAGCGACGTAATAGCCACGACAATCCCGAAATACTCACATCAGACATAAGCCAACTTATGCTTGAGGCAAAGCAGTGGGGAGCCAGTATTGATGAGTTAACCCTACTTGATAAGCCCACGGAGCAACAAGGCGAGCAAGCAAGTAATTTACTTAACATGCTTGAAGCTATTGATAGCAAAGGTAAGCTCACACCGCTTGGCAGTAAAATGTTAGGTTTTGGCGCTGATATTCGTTTGGCGCATATGCTATTAAAAGCACAAATACTTGATGAACAACTCCCTGGTGTTTTTAGGCTCGCTATTTATTTAGTGGCATTACTTGAGAGCCGAGTAAATAGTGCAAACGAGTTGAGTTTAGCGCTGCATAGCCAACAGCAACGTCCGCATCCGGTATTTAAACAACAGTTAAAGTATTGGCAAAGCCGCTTAAAAGTAAAAGACGAAACTAGCGAATTAAATACGCATTATATAAGTTTGCTTGTGGCACTCGCTTACCCCGATCGTATTGCTAAAAAACGCGGTAATGGTTACCTACTTGCCAATGGTGCAGGTGCTGAGTTAAATACCGATTACTGGCACAACGACGACTACCTAGCCATAGCAACTATGGGCGGGCACAAAGGTGGGCGTATATTTGCCGCCACCGCGCTTAACCCATTTGAGCTACAAGAATTTTTACCGCATTTATTTAGTGACCTTACTCGTTGTGAATTTGATGAAAAATCAGCACGTTTTATTCATCAAGATGAAGTAAAGCTTGGTGCTATAACGCTCACTAGCCAGCCTAGTAAACAAAAACTAGATAAGGGCGAGCGTGCTAAAGCGTGGCTTAACTTATTTGCTAAACATGGTTTTGCATTATTTAACGAGCAACCTGATGCGCAGCAATTGCTGATACGTATGAGCTTAGCAAGTAATTTAATGCCCGATAAATTCCCGCAAATAAACGAGCAACAACTTATTCAAAATGCAGCGCAGTGGCTAGGCGTATTTTTAGAAGATATTAAAACGCTCACGCAGCTTAAAAAGTTTAACTACTTTGAAGCATTACAAAACTGTTTTGATTGGCCGCAGCAAACAGCGTTAAAAGCGTTATTACCACTTAGATTAACGGTACCGAGTGGCTCAAATATAAGAATTAATTATCAGCTAGATGGCCCTGCAAAGCTAAGCGTTCGTATGCAAGAAGTTTATGGCTTGACCAGCACGCCTATGCTTGCCAACGGTAAACTGCCACTACTTATGGAGTTGCTATCGCCGGGTAAACGCTCACTGCAACTTACTCAAGATTTAGCGCACTTTTGGGCTAGCAGTTACCGCGATGTGCAAAAGGAAATGAAAGGGCGTTACCCTAAGCATTTTTGGCCGGACGACCCTGCCAACAGCGTTGCAACGAACAGAGTGAAAAGCAAAATGTAGATGTTAGTTACTTAAAGTTATTTGTTTTATTATTGAGCACATTAATATAGTGTACCTATAAAAGAATAATTAATAAGGATATATTTATGAAACGTTTACTTATCGCACTATCAATATTAATGCTCAGTGCATGTGCTAGTACAAAAAGTGATTTTAGGTTTGATGGATCTACGCCTGAATCAACTCAGGCAGGAGTTAATAAAGTTTTAAAGGCATTAAAAACTCAAGATTCAATGCGCTTTTTAGGCGCTTTAATCGCAATTCAGTTTTCTGACGTGCAAAGCGCAGAAGATATAATAGGCGACCCTACCATGATGAATGAAGTGAATTACTTTATTATTGGTAAAAAAATTGATGGCTTAAATTATTATGAAGTACTGGATCTTGCGAGTTCGTCTCCATCAAAAGTTGAATTTTCTGTAGAAGAGTAAAATTATTTTGTTAGTTACAATATAATTTTACGCCAATGATGCAGTGCATTATTGGCGTTTTTATATGAAATTATTTATATTTAACTATTTATACTTAACTATTCGGGATGATAGTTCATTTTTTTAAAAGCGTCGTATACAGCTAAATGTAGTGTTTCAGTGTGATCTAGGTTTTCAAAATAGCCAAATTGCACTTGGCTTTTACTACTCAGAATAGGCGCTACTTTTTTATGTAATTGCTTTGCTAAACCTTCCATTAATTCGCCCTCTTTACCTACTCCAATATAAACCGATTGAGGAAAGGCAGTTGGCTCAAAAGGGCCATTCAGTAATTCATTATCGGCCCACCATAAGCTGGGGCTAATTATTACGTAATGATTAAACATTGCAGGATGATTAAATAAAATTTCGGTGGCTAGTAAACCACCTAACGATTGACCAATTAAAGTACTTGTTGAGTTGGTACGGTATGTTTTATTGATCAGTGGCCGTAGTTCGTCGTTTATAAAACTAATAAACTTTTTTGAGCCACCGTGCGTTGGCAAGTCTTTTAAATCGAGGGCATTATTACTCGGTGATGTAAAATCGTGTTTACGATCGATATTTGCTATACCCACAACAATGGCTTCGGGTATATGGTTTATCCACGGAAAAGAAGCAAATTGTACAAGTCCTGCAATATGAATAAAGTCTTCATCTTTTGAGCCATCGAGTAAGTAAATAACAGGGTAATGCTTATCGCTTGATTGCTCATAACTATTAGGCATGTAAACGTTTATAGTGCGTTGCTGCTCAAGCGTGGTTGATTTAAAGGTAAAGGTTTCACCAATACTAAAAGGTTTTGTTTTAATCGGTTCTGCATGGCTTAATAAGCTAAAAGCTAAACATATTATTGTAAATAAACTTAACACTTTATTTTTCATTAGATTGCCTTTAGTTATTGTTATCACTTAATTTAAACTTCTTTACCGCCATGCTTTTCTGCTAGGTCGTCGAGCTCTGCTGAGGTGTAGTCAAAACCACTTTCGTCGTATTCGTATGTCACTTTTACACTATCGCCGCCATTAAAAAGTCGTGTTTTTACATTGTTAACCGGCCAGTCTTTCAGCTCGTGTAAAAACCGGTTAGCAACTTGTGAAGATTCAAAACAATAGCGAATTTCTGTTTTCATAAATAATAAAGCTCTGGCTGTTTACCCCTGCAGCTGGTGCATTATTAATGGGGCGTTCATGATTCGGTTACAAAAAATAAAGAGTTAAATTGTAAATTTTGTGTTTCAATAAATGCATCAAACTCGGTACACACTAACGTACTTTAATTAACAAATGATGACGACTTTACATGCATTATAAATTTGCTCTTATCGCAAGCTCGGTTTTTATACTAAGCGCTTGCGGTGGTTCAGGCTCCGATGATACGCCAACCGTTAACGGAAATAAAATCCCCATTTTGTCAGTCGCTGATATTCCTAGTGAATTAAGTAAAGGCCAAACAATTGAGCTAACAGCAACAGCCAGTGATAAAGACGGCACTATTACATCGGTTGTATGGCAACAAACGCAAGGGCCTCAACTAATTAATGGACCTCTAGAGGCCGCAACTACCTCAGTAACACTGCTAAATGCGCAAAGTTATAAGCCTGTTGATTATGCTTTTTCGGTAACTGCAACCGATAACGAAGGGGCAAGCAGTGTAAAAACGCTAAGCTTTACTGCACGTAATAATATGGATGACATTAGCGCCGCACGATTACTACACCAAGCAACAATGGGGCCTAAGCTTAGTGAAATACAAAGCGCACAAGGATTAAGCGAGCAGCAATGGCTTGATAAACAAATAGCGCTACCTATTAATTATCACCGTGATTATTTAGTAAAGCTAAATGACGATGACGACTTTAAATACATAAGCCGCATAGACGCATGGTGGAAGGCAGCAATGCAAAGTGACGATCAACTTCGTCAACGTGTTGCATTTGCGTTAAGTGAAATATTAGTAGTGTCGGATGAAAACAGTGCCTTAAGAGGCCAACCTGAGGGCATGATCACTTATTACGATTTGCTACTAAAGCATGCTTTTGGTAATTATCGTGACTTACTCCAAGATGTCACGCTTTCGCCTATTATGGGAACTTATTTAAGCCATTTGGGGAACGAAAAAGCAGACGATGCACTTAATATTCGCCCAGACGAAAATTACGCACGTGAAGTAATGCAATTATTTACTATTGGCCTTGAAGAGCTAAACCTAGATGGTAGCGCCAAGCTTGATGCCCAAGGGAATACTATTGCCACTTACGGGCAGGACGAAATAGAGGGTTTTGCACGCGTATTTACAGGTTGGACGTTTGCCGATAGTGAAACATTTAAGCGTAAAAGTCGTGATTATATTAAGCCAATGGAAGCGTTTGACGAGTACCACTCTAGTAAACAAAAAACCTTACTAAATGGCGAGGTTATACCACAAGGTTATGCAGCAGAAGAGTCATTGCATATAGCGCTTGATAACTTATTTAACCATCAAAATGTTGCGCCGTTTATTAGCAAACAGCTTATTCAGCGATTAATTACGTCAAATCCAACACCTCAATACGTTGAGCGAGTAGCTAATGTATTTATTGATAACGGTGCTGGTGTACGCGGCGATTTAGCGGCGGTAGTAAAGGCTATTTATTTAGATGATGAAGCGCGGCATTTTGGCTCAGTGCTTAATTACCAAGGTAAAATTAAAGAGCCTATTTTAAAGACTGTACAGTTTTGGCGAAACCTCGATGCTAAATCGCCAGCGGGTTATTATAAAACATGGAATTTAATAAATAGCTACGGGCAAGGGCCCATGCAGTCGGCTTCGGTATTTAACTTTTTTAGGCCTGATTATCAAACCGCAGCTTTACGAAATGAAGGTATTGTTGCGCCAGAATTACAAATAGCAAACGATGCAACACTGATTGGCACCATGAACGCGCTTTACGCAAGTTTAGTGTGGAGTACCGCAGAAGCGCACAGTGATTTAAATTCAAATGGTATTTATGTTTATGTTCAAGACGACATGAATGTTTTAGAGAAAAACGGTGTTAGCGCGCTATTAACTCAGTACAACACGCTATATTTTGCAGGCGCAATGAGCAGTGACACACGCCAAGCATTATTTGATTTAGATGCCTATTTTAATGAAGAGCAATACCGTGAACGGGTTTCGTATTTATTATATATGATTGCTATTTCACCTGAATTTAACGTGCAGTATTAGGAGCGCATAATGAGCATTAATAGAAGAGAGTTTTTGTCGTTATGTGTAAAAGGCAGCGTATCGGCCGCCGCGTTAACAAGCCTGCAATTACAAGCGTTAACTGGAGCGACTAATGCTGTTGAACTAGGTGATTACAAAGCATTAGTGTGTGTTTATTTATACGGAGGGAATGATTCGTTAAATATGCTCGTTCCGCTTGAAGGCGAGCAACGTAGTGTTTACGAGCAAAGCAGGCAGAACCTAGCGGTAGAGAGCCCACTTGAGTTAAGTATTAAAAGCCAGTTTGCCGGTGGAGTCGGTATTCACCCTTCACTTGAACCTATACAAAGTGTATTTGAATCTCAAAATTTAGCATTTATAGGCGGGGTAGGTACTTTACTCGCTCCCACGACATTGAGTGACTATAAAAATAAAACAGTAGGCTTACCTAAGCATTTGTTTTCGCATAACGATCAGCAGGCTGCGTGGATGTATGGTAGAGAAAAACAATCACTTAACAGTGGTTGGGGCGCACGACTTTTAGAACGTTTAGAGTTACAAGATGAGTTTGCAGCTAATGTATCACTCGACGGTACTAATCTATGGCAAACGGGAAGTACAACGAGTGCATTTGCGCTTAACAAAAGCGGCATTAGTAATATCAACGCGTTTGGAGGGTATCAACCTCGAAGCGAGCACGTAACCGCTATTATGAATCGCTTACTAGGTAATACAGGGCATCCGTTAAGTACTGCTTATGCTAATGGTTTAACAAGTGCGATAAATAACACTCAAGCAATGAACAGCGCCTTGGAAAGCGCGCCTGCATTTATTACCCCATTTAGCGATAATAGCCTTAGTGAGCAATTCGCAGCAGTCGCGAAAACAATTAGCGTACAGGCAAAATTGAGTACTCAGCGCCAAGTGTTTTTTGTTTCTATGGGGGGGTATGATACGCACGACAACCAATTAACAACGCACCCTGCTTTATTAAATACGTTAGCTCAAGGATTAAGTGAATTTGATAGCGCAATGAAAGAGCTTGATATGGCTGATAAAGTGACTGCGTTTACTATGTCTGATTTTGGTCGCACGTTGACCTCAAATGGCGATGGTACTGACCATGGTTGGGCAGGAAACCAAATAGTAATGGGCGGCGCAGTAAAAGGTGGCAATATATATGGCGAGCTACTAACGCAACATTTGGATGGGCCACAAGATACCGGTGGCGGGCGTTTAATTCCTAGTGTTGCTAATGAGCAGTACTTTGCCACATTAGCCCAGTGGTTTGGTGTGCCAAGCTCTGAGCTTGTTGATATTTTTCCTAATTTAAGTAACTTTGATTACACAACATTGGACTTTTTTGTGTAATTAGTCGCTAATAGTAATCTAAAAGCGCTTGTTAGTAGTATAAGCTACTGGTTAATAGTGCTTATCTGTTTCAATAATAAAAATCACACACAATAAAGGAATTGTAAAATGAAAGTTTTAGTGAGCTTAGTTAGTTTAATCGCTTTTTTACTCGTACTACTGCCAGGGCCTTTGTATAAATTTGGTATTGTAGAATTAGGCGTTGCGTTTACGGGTTTTAAATATGGCGTTTACGCTGGTGGCGCTGCTTTGGTATTACTTATAGTACAAGTGTTATTTATGCGTAAAACATTAACGCTAAGTAGTGGTGTTATTGCACTTGTGTTTTCGGTTGTGGCTATTGCTATGCCACTTAATATGATGAACAAGGCTGAAGGGGTACCGGCAATTCATGACATTTCAACTGATTTAGTTAACCCACCAAAATTTGTAGCAATTGCGCCACTACGTGCAAATGCATCTAACCCAGTAGAATACGCGGGTGAAGAAATAGCAGTGCAGCAACGCAAAGCATACCCTGAACTGGCAACGTTAAGCTTTGCACAATCAAAAGCCGATTTAATGACAGCAAGCGAACAAGCAGTTAAAAACCTTGGTTTTGCTGTAGTAAGTGCAAATACGGCTACAGGTATTGTAGAGGCTACTGATACAACAACATGGTTTGGTTTTAAAGACGATGTGGTCATTCGTATTAAAGATGAAGGCAGCCAACGTTTTGTTGATATTCGTAGTAAGTCGCGTGTAGGGCGCAGTGATTTAGGAAAAAATGCAGAGCGCATTCATTCAATTATTAATGAACTAAATACCTTACTTGAAAAATAAAACGACTTAACCTGTATTAGGTTATTAGTGTACTAAAGCCCAACATTGTTGGGCTTTTTTTGTGCCTATTTTATATTGTCAGGTTCTATTCACGGGCTATGCACTATGCTGTTGATGATTTAAATTTTTAACCACTATGGAGTTATTATGAAAACAGTAGGGTATGCAGCAAAAAGCCAAGGTTCTGAATTAACAGAGTTTTCTTTTGAGCGCCGCGATTTACGAAATAACGATGTAGAAATTGAAATTTTATACTGTGGTGTGTGCCATTCAGATTTACACGCCGTACGAAATGATTGGGGTGGCAGTGACTACCCGTTGGTACCTGGGCATGAAATTGTCGGTAAAGTTATGTCGGTAGGTAGCGACGTTAAAAAGTATAAGCAAGGCGACACGGTTGCTGTTGGTTGTATGGTTGATTCGTGCCAAAGCTGCGACCAATGTGATAATGACGAAGAGCAATTTTGTCGCGAAGGCATGATTGGTACTTACGCAGGTAAAGACCGTATTAGTGGTGAAATGACCCAAGGTGGGTATTCTAAACATGTTGTTGTACGCGAAGAATTCGTACTTTCTGTGCCAAAAAATTTAGACCTTTCTCGCGTAGCACCGCTACTTTGTGCAGGTATTACTACTTACTCGCCACTTCATAAATGGGGCGTAAAAAAAGGTAGCCGTGTTGGTGTTGTCGGTCTAGGCGGACTTGGTCATATGGCCGTTAAAAATGCAGTTGCAATGGGCGCAAGCGTTACGGTAATTGGCCGTAGTGAGTCTAAAAAAGAGGATGCGGTTAAATTAGGTGCTCAGCACTACTTAGTGTCATCTAATGATGACGAAATGAAAGAATCGCAATCTGCCTTTGATGTCATTATAGATACCGTGCCTGTGAAGCATGATTTATCTATATACACACCGCTACTTGACGTAGATGGTACTTTAGTTATTGTTGGCCAAGTTGGTCCTGTAGATGAGCTAAGCACGGTGCCATTATTAATGGGTCGCCGTCGTATTGCAGGCTCACTTATTGGTGGTATTGCAGAAACACAACAAATGCTCGACTTTTGTGGTGAAAACAACGTACTACCTGAGTGCGAAATGATCAACATTGACGAAATTAACACTGCATACGAGCGTATGGAAAAGTCTGACGTACGATACCGTTTTGTTATTGATATGGCATCGTTAAACGCTTAGTTGTAGCGAAAATATAAAGAGAGCCGCTAATTAGCGGCTCTTTTTGTATTTCAAAGTAATCTGAACTCAAGTTAATTAGTAGCTTGCGCTGTTGGTTGCTGTTTATTTAGTTGTAAGTAACTTAGTAGCCACATACCCAAACCACCTAAAAATAATGCAGCTGCTACGTAACCTGTTTGATTAGGTGCAGCACCCTGTGCTATTGCAATTCCACCGACCCAAGGGCCTATAGCATTGGCAGTATTAAATGCGCACTGTACTAAGGCACCAATCATAGCGTGGCCTTCGGGTGCAACGTCCATTAAAAGCGTTTGAATCAGCGTAGCTAAGCCCACACTGCAACCAATAAAGAAGATCACCGCGTAAAGAGCCCAAATATTATGGCTTGCCGTTACATAAGCGAAGGCAAATACAATGGTACATACAAGCGCAAGGCCAGTCGTTTTAATTGCTGATTTATCGGCAGCTTTACCCAGTACATAGTTACCGAGCGTACAACCAATACCAAACATTACCATTGCGATAGAAATAGTATATGGGGCTGTTTTTGTTACCACTAATATGGTGTCGGCAATGTAAGTATAAATACAAAACACCCCGCCAAAGCCAATAATTACAATACCCAAAATAGACCAAACCAGCTTGTTTTTAAGGACGCCAAACTCATTTAGTAAGTTAGAAGGCTTAGCGTTATCAATATTAGGCACCACTTTATAAACAAAAATAAAAGCAATAAATGCAAGCACTGCAGCGCCGGCTAAACAATACCGCCAACTAAGGTTTTGACCCACAAGTGTTACAACAGGCACACCAACAATAGTAGCCACAGTTAAACCCATAAACACCTTTGACATAAAGCTAGCACGTTTACCTTTAGGGGCAATATCAGATGCTAATAAAATAGCCGCGCCAAAATATGCACCATGAGGTAAGCCACTTAAAAATCTAAATATAACCAACTGCTCAAGCGAGGTTGCCATTGCACTGAGCCCATTTGAGACAAACATTAAGCTTATAAAAATGAGCAATGCTTTGCGCTTTCTCATATTAGCAGTTGTTAGCATTAAAATAGGCGCCCCCACTACAACACCAATGGCATAAGCACTAATTGCATAACCACTTTGTGATGGCGTTGAGCCAAATGTTTCGCTAATTAATGGCAGCATAGGCATCATCGAAAATTCAGATAATCCTAAAATAAATGTGCCAAGCGCTAATACGAGTAAAATAGCAGTTCTGTTAAGTTGACTAGATGCCGACGTTACATCTGATGTCATAGATGATCCCTTAGGTTTAATTTAAAAATGAAACTGCACAATAAATTCTGAATAGAAAATATTATATGTATGCTTAAATTTTGGTGTGAGAGGGTAGTCTGTGAGAGCGTTATTTTAAGTTAAAAAAAGTACAGAGTCATGCATAAATTAGTGGTTTTGTTAGGTTTTTAAAATGTTAATTAGAAGAAAACACTACTTAATATTTATAAAATAAAAAAACTATTTATAAAGCAGGTGCCTATAAGGTATTAAATATTAGCAGAAAGGCTATTTAAAGCTTATATTTACAGTATAGTTACATATTGATATCACATTGATTTGCTAATGTTTGTCCTAATTTACTCCTTAAGGTTTTTATATGTTTGGTATTTCTAAAAGAAACGCAAAAATTGAAGAAATGGAGCTTCAATTAATTCAAAAGCAGTCTGTATTATCTGCAATTAATAAGCATGTAGCTTATATAGAATTTACACCTGAAGGAATAATATTAGACGCAAACCAATTGTTTTTAAAAACCATTGGTTACAGTAAAGAGAAAATAATAGGTAAGCATCATCGTATGTTTTGCGAAAGTGAGTATGCCAGCTCACACGAATACAGTAAGTTTTGGCAAGAATTAAAGGCTGGTGACTCTAAAGCAGGAGCGTTTCTAAGATATAAAGCGAATGGCGATAAACTTTGGCTTGAAGCAACTTACTTCCCGGTAGAAGAGCGCGGCGTAGTTACCAAAGTTATTAAAATAGCCTCTGATATTACAAATAGTTACATACAAAGAAAAGCGCAAGAAGCTATTGCAAATGCACTCGACAAAGCTTTAGCCACCATAGAGTTTACCCCAGAGGGTAATATTTTAAGCGCAAATCAAAACTTTTTAACGACAATCGGATATAGCTTAAAAGATATAGTAGGTAAGCATCATAAAATGTTTTGTACGGAAGTATTTTATGAGAAAAATCCACTTTTTTGGAGTGAGTTAGCGCAGGGGCAATTTAAGTCAGGGAAGTTTAAACGTATTGCCGCCGATGGTTCAGAAATTTGGTTAGAAGCAACTTATAACCCAATTTTAGATAGCAAAGGTAATGTAATTAAAATAATTAAGTTTGCGTCGAATATCACTGCCCGTATTAAAAATAATAGTGCTGTAACTGAAGCTGCTGCAATAGCATATGAATCGGCGGTATCTACTGCGCAAACTGCTAAAAAAGGCTCTGAAATATTACAAAGCTCTGTCTCAAACTCCGACGCGATTGTAAGCCAAGTACTTAAATCGGTAGATTTAATTAAAAACCTTAATGAACAATCCGCTGTAATAGGTTCCATTGTTTCTACAATTAGCAGCATTGCCGATCAAACTAATTTACTGGCACTTAATGCCGCAATAGAAGCAGCGCGTGCTGGTGACTATGGCCGAGGTTTTGCCGTAGTAGCTGATGAAGTAAGGCAGCTGGCAGCTAGTACGAGTAGTTCAACTAATGAAATAGCAACGGTTGTTAAAAATAACCAAGAGTTAACCAACGATATATCAAAGCAAATAACGTCAGTTTCAGACTCTTCAGAGCAAGGGCGAGAGCTTATTGCTAATGTGTCAGAAGTTATTAAAGAGATTGAGCGCGGAGCTGATATAGTTTCTCAAACTGTAGCAAAGTTAAATACTTAATTTATTATATGATCTTGTAGATTAAACACACCTAACAACATTCTAAATAGATAAAGTGCGACAATATGTCGCGCTTTTGCTTTTGCAGTTCACACTATAATTACGCCAATTATTACAGTGGCATAAATTAAAAATGGTTTATAAAAGCAAAACTCAAAAAATTTACTTACTTACCCCTGTCGCACTTTTTATTAGTGGTGTCTTATCACCTTTTGCATTTGCCGACGATACGTCTTTAGAAGTTATTGAAGTACACGGACATGCTCAAAATAAACATTTAGCACTGGGCTCGTCAGAATCATTATTAAGTGATTTAGGTGTCGATTTTTCAGCAGCGGGCGGCGTATCTAACCTCCCTGTTTTAAATGGTTTAATGGGCGACAGAGTTAAAGTGTTGATTGATGGCGCAGATGTTACCGCTGCATGCGCTAATCATATGAACCCGCCACTTTCGTATATCTCGGCTAATCAAATTACGTCTTACAATGTGGTAGCAGGCGTATCGCCTGTAAGCGCGGGCGGCGATAATATTGCCGGTGTAATAAGCGTTAATTCTATTTCACCACAGTATAGCGATAGCAATGAATTAGGTTGGCACTCAGGTTATGTGTCAGCAAAGTACAGTAGCGTTGATAACGGACGTAAACTTGGCGTGGGTGCACGTTTAGCAAGTGATACGTTTAGCCTTAATTATCAAGGTTCGTTTAGTGACGCAGATAGCTATGAAGACGGTAACGGCGATGTAGTGCTTGATACATTGTACCGAGCACAAAATCACAGTTTAACCGCAGCTATACGCGATGATAAACAACAATTAGTTATAAAGCTAACCCATCAAAAAATCCCGTATCAGGGATTTGCAAATCAGTATATGGATATGACCGATAACACCAGTTACGGTGCAATAGCTCAATACAAACGCTCCTTTGAAAACAGCGAGCTTGAAGGGCAAGTTAACTGGCATAGCGTAAAGCACGAAATGGGTTTTTTCAGTGAAGAAAAAACAGGCATGATGCCAATGAAAACTGATGCACAAGATATAAGTACGCAGTTAAAATGGCGTATTGCGCTAGATAAAAACAGCAGTATTTTACTCGGCCAAGAATATTACAATTACAGCGTTGATGATTGGTGGCCAGGTATTGAAGGCTCAACCATGATGGGTCCCAACGATTACGTAAATATAAACAACGGTAAACGAGAGCGGATAGCGGCATTTGCAGAATTTGAGAGCCAAGTAAATACAAAGTTATGGTTAAACGCAGGTATACGTATTGAAAGTATTAATACCCACGTTGGAGAGGTTCAATCATACAACGATGGTATGAGTATGATGAGCATGGGCGGTATGGTTATGGATACTTCTATAAATAATGCTGTTGCAGCTAAGACATTTAATGCTGGCGACAGAGATAAAACCGACACCATAGTTGATGCTAACTTATTAATTAACTACCAAATAACAAATTATGATGAGCTGCAATTTGGTCTTGCCCGTAAAAACCGAGCGCCTAATTTATACGAGCGATACAGTTGGGGTGTAAGTACCATGGCTACCACCATGATTGGTTGGTATGGCGATGGTAATGGTTATATTGGTAACCCTGATTTAGACGTTGAAACTGCGCATACAATAAGTGCTACTTATATTAAATCGGCTAAAGATGACCGTTGGCGATTAAGTACCAATGTGTGGTATACCGATGTGAGCGACTATATTGATGCTGATATTGTAAGAAGCTTCAATAGTTATGACTTGGACAACACGGCGCGTAACATTTTTCAGTTCACTAATGTAGATGCCATTTTGTATGGTGCAAAAATAGATTTAACAGCCAACATTTATGAATCTAAGGACTTAGGTAACTGGCAGTTACACGCTAATGTTACTAATACGAGAGGCAAGCGCGACGATACTAACCAGCCGCTTTATCAAATTAAACCACTGCAAACCCAGCTAGGTATTAGCCAGCAAATAGGTCGATTTGAAAATGCATTATCTTGGCAGTGGGTAGATACTAAAAGCCGTGTAGATAATAATCGTTTTGAAAACCAAACAGACAGCTACAGCTTGGTTAATTTAAGCTCTAAAGCCACATGGGATGCATTAACGCTAAGCGCAGAAGTGAGTAATGTGTTTGATGAGTATTACCAGCTCCCTCTAGGTGGTGTAAGTATTGCGGCACTTAAACAAGATAGTAGCAACGGGTTTGAACAACTTGCAGGGCAGGGGCGTTCATTTAATGTAAGTGTTAGCTACGCGTTTTAATTAACGTCATATTCAAATTTAAAATAAAGCAAAAGCCATAACCACGTTATGGCTTTTTTTGCGCTTTAATAACTAATAACTAATAACTAATAACTAATAACTAATACGTAAGCCGTAAACTTATTTTATGAAATGTTTGTACGCAAAAAGCGTTCTATTAAGCACGCTTGTACTAATTTTACAGCGTTATTATAAGGCAATGCTGTAAAAAGCAGTAACTTGTTCATCACCCAATAATTAGGAAATACAGTGTTTAAGCAATTTAAAAATAAAGTGATGGGTGCGCCAACAGCCATGGCCGGTTTAGCTTTGGGTATTGCTAGTATGGGATGGACATGGGAAAACGTTTTTAATTTAAACTCCCAAGGGCAATTTTTGGGAGCGGTACTAGCTGGCGTATTAGTTTTACTTTTGGCTGCTAAGTTTTTACTACACCCTCATTTATTAAAAGCCGATTTAGCACACCCAGTTGCAGGAAGTGTGATCCCTACATTTGCAATGGCTAATCTTGTTATTTCAAACTCAGTTGGGCAATTCAACCCATTAGCTGGTGATATTATGTGGGTTTTAGCTTTTGTGCTGCATCTCACATTTTTGGTGAGCTTTTTATACCAGCGGGCAAAAAAGTTTGATTTTGAAGATATGGCGCCCAGTTGGTTTGTGCCACCAGTGGGGATCATTATTGCAGATGTTACTTTTTCGGGTAATCCGACATTAGCGTGGTTAGCTTATAGTGCGTTAGTTATTGGTATATCAACGTACGCCATAATGCTGCCAATTATGTTTTATCGTTTTTTATTAGCCTTAAAAAGTGACTACAAAATACAGCCAACACTTGCCATTTTAGCGGCGCCTGCCAGTTTAACATTAGCGGGGTATTTTCATATTGTAGCTAATCCATCACTTGTTATAGTGGGCGCATTATTTATATTAGCGATAATAAAAACACTGATTGTTTATGTGTTATTTATAAAGTTATTACGCAGACCTTTTACGCCGAACTACGCTGCTTTTACATTTCCAATGGTTATTGGGGCAACTGCATTATTTAAAATGAAAGACTGGATGCAAAGTATAAACCTCGCAATGCCATATGTAGATACAGTTAATTACTTAGCTACGTTTGAACTTATAGTTGCCACGGCAGTGGTATGTTATGTAAGTGGTCGGTACTTTTGCCACTTTAAATTATCAAAGCAACAGGTAACGTAAAGTTACTCTTGGATTACCTGTGGCTCATTATTTTCTTGCTCAGCTAGCTTTTCGCGCTCAGCTTTTGATACATAACCAGGTTTGTTGCTTTTGTGTAGTTTAGCGTTAGTGCGTTTATCTTTCTTTTGAAATTTAGTGACGATTTTTTTACGACGGTTCACAATTAAATGCCCTGTTAATTTTAAGTCGCGCATTATACAACCACCCTATAAAAGCTGCTATATAAATATTCAGCTTAAGTTACCTGTGTGTTTAGCGTAAAGAGCTATAAGTAAGCGCTTCATAGCGTTATAATTACCGCTCTTAGTTATTAATTAAATGGGAATTGTTTTGAAAAAGTTAGCTTTAGCCAGTATTGCTTTATTTGCGTTTGGTGCTCATGCGCAGTTAAATAAAAATATTGATAGCGTTGCCGATTACGCAGTAAATACCTACCAAAATGCTCAAATACACACACTAACTAACTTAGTGGCTTTTCCGACGGTTAATAAAAGCGACATTACAGCTCCTCAAAATCCCGATTTTATTGGCTTTAAAGCACTGTTAAAAATGAAAGCCGCAGAGCTTGGTTTTGACTATCAAGATTTAGGTTACACCGTATTAATAGGTATGGGCGAGCAAAGCGAAAAAGTAACGGTAGTAACGCACGGCGACGTGCAACCGGCTAATGCCAGCAAATGGAAACAAAGTCCTTTTATTATTGATACGTCTGAGCCAGGTAAATTAGTTGGCCGTGGTACTGAGGACGACAAAGGCGCAATAGCGACAGCGCTTTACGCCATGAAAGCAATTAAAGATAAAGGCATAACGCTTAATAATCGTATTGAGCTAATGATTTATCTTGCTGAGGAGTCTGATTGGGGTCCGCTTACAGAGTTTATGAAAACGTACGAGCAGCCAAAATATGCAGTTACGATTGATGCGTCATACCCTGTAGTCGTTGCTGAGAAAGGCTGGAGTTTAATTGCACCTACTTTTAATGCAACATCACCACAGACGGGTGTGTATGTAAGTGATGTTACTGGCGGTGCATTTAGAAGCCAAATCCCAGAAGATGCAAGCTTAGTTCTGCACAATGCAGACGCGGTACTTATTGATACATTAAAGGCAAAAGCTAAAACATTAGATAAAGTTGAATTTAACTTTAGTGAAAAAAGCAATGGCTTAGCAATAAGTGTTAAAGGTATGTCGGCACATTCATCAGAGCCAGAGTCAGGTATAAATGCCATTGCGTATTTGGCTGAATTATTTAAAGGCGTGGAGCTTGAAAATAATAGCGACGGCGAGCTAATCGACTTTGTAAACCAGTTAATTGGTTTAGACATTCACGGTAAACAATTTGGCGAAATAGCCTATAAGCACGACTTTATGGGCCCGATGACGGTTGCACCAACAGTTATTGAGCGCGATGGTAATGCGCTAACACTTGCTGTAAATGCACGTCGCCCTATGGGTAAAGACGAAGCTGTACTGCAAAAGCAAATTGATGATGCACTCGCGAATTGGCAGGCTGCTAACAATGTAACGCTTGCTAACATAGAAACAATTATTGGCACTCCAATGCTACTAGATGGTGCGCCGCATGCGCAAAAGCTACTTGATATTTTCAAGCATTTTACGGGTGACGAAAAAGCTGACTTTGTATCGATTGGTGGTGGGACTAATGCAAAGCTGTTTGATAACGCGGTATCGTTTGGTCCTTCAATGCCAGGTAAGCGCTACACAGGTCACTCAGAGCATGAATTTATGACACTTGAGCAACTAGAGCTTAATTTGCGTATGTATACAGCGATGATGATAGAGCTGGGTAATATGTAAGTTATAGTTGTTTAGTAAAAGCCGCCTTGTTTGACTGAAGTGACCCCAGTAAGGCGGCTTTTTTGTACTTATTAAAATTGGGCTACAAAGCTAAGGTTGTATACATCGTAGTTATCATTATCAGTGTAATTAGCTGTAAAGTAGTAGCTATCATTGATAAAGTACTTACCTTCA
Organism: Pseudoalteromonas sp. NSLLW218; assembly: GCF_015864775.1. Lineage (NCBI taxonomy): Bacteria > Pseudomonadati > Pseudomonadota > Gammaproteobacteria > Alteromonadales > Pseudoalteromonadaceae > Pseudoalteromonas > Pseudoalteromonas sp. NSLLW218. Next base: position 189,981 of record NZ_JADYWO010000005.1, read on the forward strand.
ATCACTAAATCAGAATCGTTTGAGCCAATACCGACTGCAACATGTTTATTGAAGTAATAGTTTGCGAGTACATTAAAAACTGAGTCGTCGCCAACATCTAGATAGTCAACATTTATAGCAAAATAGCTGTCATCATAAAGGTGGGCAAAGTAACGTGATGATAGATCCCACGACTCTGTTTCATCATCTGTTTCAACAGTAAAACCAATGTAGTCGGTGTCGTTAATCTCATGATTATACTGAGCTTTAAACAAATAAACTGTATCGCTATATTCATAATCTAACATACGTACAGATACTTTTAGTGAATCAGCAAACAAGTAACCTAAACCAAGCGAATAGTTGTCGGCATCGCCAATGTTAGGTAGTTCAAAAGTTGCAAAAGCATTGCCGTAAAAGCCTTCTCCAAAAATACCTTTCCCACTGTAACCACCTGAATTAAAATAATTTAAGCCTATATTGCTATCTGTATCCAAGTAGCCATAATCATCCCAAACACCAGAGTTTTGCTGTTCCTCAAAGTAATAGTGAGTTGATAGCCCATACACATCATCGCTGTAATAATCAGAATCAATTTTTGCGTAGTTTATAGAGTTAAACCATTGTTTTGATTCTGACTGCTCAGCGTTTGCAGACGCTGTGCAGCTAAGTGTGAGTAAAGTGAGTGGCATTAAAAAGCGCATAAGTATCCCTTCTTATAATTGAGTAAACTTGTTACTAGAATGGGTATTATATTAATGCAGTTTTATAAGGCAATTAAATGATTGTAATAAAGTGTTTGAATATTGTAGATTTTTCTAATTAAAAACGTAGGTTACCTCAGGCAAGTTTTCGAAGCTTGGTTTGGCAAATAAATACCCTTGCATAAGCTCAACACCTGCGTTTTTTAGCCACGTATATTCTTCTACTGTTTCAATTCCTTCAGCCAGTGCGGTAATGTTTAAGTCGCGAAACATATTTAAGCAATGAGTTACTATTAATTGTCGCTTTTTATCGTTGCTTATATCGCGTATTAGCGCCATATCAAGCTTGATAATATCTGTTTGAAAGTCAGCCAGTAGATTTAAACCAGAATAACCTGCACCAAAATCATCGGTAGCTGTTTTAAATCCGAGAGACTGGTAGTAATCAACAACGCGTTTAATATGTGCGGTGTCTTCTATTTTTTCTACTTCAGTAAATTCAAACATAATATTTTGAATTGGAAAGTTATACTTTTTTGCAGCTTCTAGTGTGGTGCGTATACATCGTTCTGGTTTATAAATAGCATTAGGTAAAAAATTAATACTTAGCACTGATGTTATGCCTAGCTTTGAAGCTAGTTGAATGGCTTTAATACGGCAAAGCTGATCAAATGCATAGCGGTTGTCTTCATTCACTTTTGAAATAATTGAATAGGCAGACTCGCCATTTAAACCTCTAACCAGCGCTTCATAGCCGTAAATGAGATTAGTTTTACAGTTTATAATCGGTTGAAAAGCCATAGAAAAATCAAATTCGAGATCGTTAGCGTCAGCACAGTTACTACACGTCACTTTTTCGCAATCTTTTGATTTTTCGCTCATTTAGCTCATCCTCTTATGCATATTTGTTTAGGTTAGTTGAGATTAGATTCTAACACAAATAGATTAAAGTATTGTTTTTTATGTTTTTATACGTAATAAATAACTATGTAATTAAATGAAAAATAATGACTAATGTCAGATCACTTAGTGACATTTGGCAGGTGTGTACGTTGCTTATTAAAATAATAATAGCGACATACATTACTTGGAGAATATAAATGAGCAATACAATTACAATAGGCAAAAAAATTAAAGCATATTTACTTATTTTAACTTTGCTAAGCGTTATAAATTTACTAACTTCGCCTAGTTATATCTGGGTAGTATGGCCAGCGCTTGGGATGGGAATTGGGCTAGTAGTAAGTGCTTTGAGTAGGAATAAACCTAGGGCGTGTTGATTTTTGTGGATTAAAATTTATTCAATCTAGGGGCGATTTAATCGCGGCGTGAGGTTTGTAACCTAGTGGGCTCGATAACTGCTCCTGCTTTATTCTACTGGCTTACATCCATGTAAGAATAAGTAAAAACCGAGCAAAGCTTCCGCGTCCTGCTCACGCCCCTTACCTACATCCATGTAGGCAACAAAGAGTCAATCGTCCCTAGAAAGAACCCAAAGGGCAGCGCATGTTTGGCATCTATGCTGCGTTATCATCTATTAATGGGGAATAACCACACAACATAGGCTCTGCCTAGCCTAAATATCAAGCACACTGCTGTAAATTCAACCACCAAAGAACAACACGCCTTAGAGATACTTCTTTATAATAAAAAAGCCAAGTAAATATTTACTTGGCTTGTTTAGTAAGGGACTGTAATAGTTAAGTCTAAATAGTTAAAATGCTGATTGAAGTGTCGCATCTAGTGATATTTCAGTATTTAAGAGCTTGGAAATAGGACAGTTCTTTTTGGTTTGCTCGCATAAGGCTTGGAACTGCTCACTTTGAATATCATCAATACGCGCTTTTACTTCAAGGGCAATATGCGTCACCGAAAAACCATCATCTACTTCATCAAGGCTTACAGTGGCTTTAGTATCAATTTTGTCTGCAGTAAAGCCTGCATCACCTAATGCAAGCGAAAGCGCCATACTAAAACATGCACTGTGCGCTGCACCTACTAATTCTTCAGGATTTGAGCCTGCCTTATCTTCAAAGCGGGTATTAAAACCGTAAGGTTGTTTGTTAAGCGCGCCACTTTGAGTTGATATACTACCTTTGCCTGTTTTAATGTCGCCAGACCATGTAGAACTTGCCGTTTTTTTAATAGTCATCATCTTCTCCTTGCTTGGGTGTAAGCTTTTCAGGTTAGTTAAGCGTTATTTACAAAATAAACTTATACAAAGCCTTAAAAGCACTAATTACTGATGATGTTGCAAAATAGACGCCAGTTAATTGTTACTCTTATTTATTACGTCTGCAGCGCTCTGAACAGTAAATAACGTTATCCCAGTCGCGTTGCCATTTTTTACGCCACGTAAAAGGTTTATTACAAAGAGGGCATATTTTTTGAGGTAAGTTTAGTTTTTTATGCGTCATGCTTACTTAGTCTTACTGTTGTTTTTATTTTTTACTTGGCTTGTTTTTGGTGTAATTGCTACGTGCCTCCTAAGAATTTTCCCTATGGCGCGTTTAACATCGGCTCGCTCACGATATTGCCATAAGCGTTCGCGTGCTTCTTTTGAAGCAGTGGTTAAATCAAGCATGGGTTCGGGATAATCCTCTCCTAACTTAAAGTCGTTAAAGAGTGCTTCCATTGGAGTTTGCTCCCAAGGCTGATGTAAATATTCAATAGGGAGTTTTTCAAGCTCTGGGCACCACTTTTTAATAAACGAGCCTGTTGGGTCTTGATCTTCTGACTGCTTAATTGGGTTATAGTGCCTAATGGTGTTAATGCCTGTTACCGAGGCTTGCATTTGAATTTGCGGGTAGTGAATTCCGGGCTCAAAATCTAAAAAGTAATTAGCGAGTGGAAAGCTTGCTTGCTGCCAACTTATATTTAAATGATGGGTTACAAAGCTTACAAGCATGGCGCGCATTCTAAAGTTTATATAACCGGTGGCTTTTAAGCAGCGCATGCAAGCGTCAATAATGGGAATACCTGTTTGACCTTGCGCCCAGCGTCCAATATCGTTTTTAACATGTTCATCATCGCGATACGGAAATACGTGATAACCCGAATTAAGGGCTAAAAATTCCATAGAGGATTCGCTTTCAAACTTTTGCATAAAGTGGCAGTGCCAATGCAAGCGCGATACAAACGCAGCAAGTGGGCGCTTCCAGCCTCTTTTATCGGGGTGCTTTGAGTGATATTCATCAATTGCCATTTGATACACTTGCCTAAGGCTAATGTTCCCCCACGCTAAATAAGGCGAAAGCCGAGAGCAATGGGTTTGGCTTAAACTTGGGCTCGATATTCCTTTTTGATAACCTTTACCGCGCTCGGCAAAAAAGCTCTGCATTACTTGGCGTGCATGCAACGGGCCGCCTTGTTGAAAGCTGTCGTGATCTTGCGTGTAAGCGCTTGGCAGCTCAGGTGCTTGGTAGTTATTGAGGGTAATTGTTTTTATACTCTTCCAATTAGGAACAGCAATAGGTGCTTGCATTGTTTGCTGCCAGCGTTCATTCCAATTATTACGATTTTTTTTGCCGCGAATAACCGCGCCTGTTTGCGACTCTAGCCAGTTAATGTGATTATGCTGGCACCAGGCTTTTATTGCCTTATCGCGCTCAAAGGTGTTGTTTAAGCCTATTTCTTGATGACTAAAAATATTTATTATTTCAAACTGTGCCTTTAACGATTCAAGTAAATCGTTCATATTTAAATTAAATATATAAACACAGGCATTAAAACGAGCAAGCTGATTGTTTAACTCAACTATAGATTGATATACAAAACGCCAATGTCGCTCATTGTAATGCGCATCTTCAAGCAGTAATGGCTCAAAGTTATAAAGTAATAGGGTAGGTAAGCCATTACTAAATGCATTTTTTAATGGTTGATGATCGCTAAGACGTAAATCACGTTTAAACCACACGATGTTTATTTTCATATAATTTGTGTATTGCTTTAAATGTAAAATATATTTAGTTTGTTACTAAACTGACGTATCTCATACGTAACTAATTCAAATTACGACTTAGTTTTAGATATTAAAAAGGAAAAACATGTTTTTAGATTTAACTGTAAATAAAGAGCTTAATGTTTATTCGTATTTAGTTGGCGGGATTAGTCCTCGCCCAATTGCATGGATAAGCACATTAAGTAGCGACGGTGTGGCTAATATTGCCCCTTACTCATTTTTTACAGTAGCGAGTTGTAACCCACCAGTATTGAGTGTGACGCAAGTAAATCCACGCGATAAAGCAATCAAAGATACATTAATTAACTTATTAGCGACTAAAGAATGTGTAATTAACATTGTGAGCCATCAGCAGGTTGAAAAAATGAATCAAAGCTGTGCTAATTACCCTAGTGATGAGAGTGAATTTGATGCTGCAAATATAACTAAAATTGATAGCCAAATGGTTGCAGTGCCGAGTGTTGCTGATTCAAAAGTACGCTATGAGTGTAAGCTACGTGAAGTGATTACTATTTCAAGCGAGCCAGGTGGCGGGCAAATGATGCTACTAGATATAGTGGGCATTTGTGTTGACGATGAAGTGTTTGTCGATGGTTATATTGACCCAACACTTTTAGATGCGGTAGGTCGAATGGGTGGGGATTACTATGCAACCACTAAAGACAAGTTTTTGCTTAAAAGGCCACAGTTGTGAAATAATAGTTTACTTAGGAACATAATAACAAAAGGATTTACGAATGTTTAAGTTCATTTTAACTTTGTTAATTGCTTTGCAAAGTTTTGGCTCTGTTGCCACACAAGATAAAAAATTACCTATAGAAGTTTTTGCCGGCTTAAAAGATTTTAGCCAAGTTAAGCTATCCCCCAATGGTAAGAACCTCGCTTTTGTAAGAAACCATCAAGGGACTTTAATCTTAATGGTTAAAAACTTGGAGACGGGGGTTACTACACCAATTATAAACTCAAATAACCATACAGTGTTTTTTGATTGGTATAACTGGGCAAATGATGACGTATTATTGCTTGGTGCTCGTTATATAAAGTATCAATTTGGCGGAGTTAAATATACATCAACGCTTATGTATGCGTATAACTTTAAAAATGATAAAGGCCTTAAATTAGCTTTTAAAGCCAATACAGTACGAGATGAGATCCAGCCACAATATTCAGACCGAATTGTTAGTTTTTTACCTGAAAAAGAAAATAAAATTTTGGTCGAGGGGGATTTTAAAATAGCAAATACCCCAGCAGTTTATGAGTTAGATTTAACCACATTACGTAAGACCCAAATACAAAGGCCACGCAGTAATGTAGTTACTTGGTTTGCCGACAGGCAAGGTAAAGTTCGTATTGCAAAAAAAATGGACGATACGCAATTTACTTACGATTATTTTGATGAGAATAAACAGTCGTGGGAAACTTTATTTGATTATGAGGTTTTTAGTAAGCAAAGTATTTCTATATTAGGGTTTGATAAAGACTCTAATTTTTTATATATCACTGCGTTACATGAAGGACGCGATGCATTATTTAAACTCAATTTAACGACTAAAGCTCGCGAGCTAATTTACAGTAATAGTAAATATGATTTTGATGGGGCTATTTTTTATTCACAACAAACTGGCGAAGTTGCAGGCTTTACTGATTCCCATTTAGATGATGGTATTAAATATTGGGATAAAGACTTAGATAAATTACATCGATCTTTACGCGTATCGCTCCCTAAAGATGAATATAAATTAGACATTGTAAGTACCAGTAAAGATCAGCAAAAATATATACTTTATATCAGTTCAGACAAAACCTCTGGTAGTTATCTATTTGGGGATAGAGTTAAAAAGCAGGTGAGTGCAATCGCTGATGTTTACCCGAAAATAGATGCTTCTGTATACAGAGGAAAAAAACGCATTAGCTATAAGGCAAGAGATGGCTTAAAAATAGAAGGCTATCTAACTCTACCTGTAGAATATAAAGATGGTGATAAGTTACCAACAATTATATTTCCACATGGCGGCCCTATGGCAAGAGACTATGCCAACTTTGATTACTGGACAGCTTTATTAGCCTATAACGGATATGCTGTTTTACAGCCTAACTTCCGTGGTTCAAGCGGCTATGGGTACGACTTTTTAATGCAGTCAATTCAAGGTTTCGGTTTAGCTATGCAAGATGACTTGCAAGACGGTGCAAACTGGTTAATTGACCAAGGGATAGCGCAAGCTGATAACATTTGTATAGGTGGTGCTAGTTATGGTGGTTATGCAGCGTTAATGGCTGTAATTAAGCATCCAGAAACGTTTAAATGTGCGGCTAGCTTTGCTGGAGTCAGTGATTTAGAGTATTTAGTGAGTAAAGCACGATACTTTACAAACAAAAATATTGTTAGAAAGCAGTTTGGAACTGATGATGATTTGCTAGAAGCTAATTCTCCGGTGAATTTTGCTAAAAAAATAACAAGACCAATACTACTTGTGCACGGAACTGATGACAGTGTTGTACCTGTTTATCATAGTAGAGAAATGCAGGATGAACTTGATGATGAAGGAAAAGATGTTACTTATATTGAGCTTGAAGATGGTGACCATTACTTATCTTATCAAGAACACAGAGTTAAAACTCTTCAGGCATTTTTAGACTTTTTTGATAAACATTTGAAAAATAATAAATAGCCAGACTCCAGTTAAATAGCAAAAAGACAACTTAGGTTGTCTTTTTTGATCATAACTTTCCTTAGTTTGTGCACATTGCTTGCACTTTTACTTGTTAACTTTGTTTTATTAAACGTTAAAGTAAAGGTTCAAGCATTGAAAACACTTCTTAAAATAAAAACCTCTGATATAACTAAGCTATTTGCGTTAAGTGCGCTTTGTATCGCTTTAAGCGCATGTAATAGCGATTCAACAAGTACTACAACAGACGGCGATACAGCCAGTAATAGTGCTCCAACGGTTGACGCCGGTATTGACCAAACTGTTAATGCGGGTGATACCGTTTATTTAAGTTCAACAGTTGAAGATGATGGTGAAGTATCGGTTAGTTGGTCACAAACATCAGGCACTACCGTTAGCTTATCTTCAAGTACAGCAACGTCTACAGAGTTTGTTGCCCCAGAGGTATTAACCGATGAAGCACTTGTATTTGAAATCAGTGCAGATGACGGAACAAACGATGTAGTTGTAGATACAATTATAATTAATGTTGTTGCTTCATCAGGCTCTGATAGCGGCGCAGTTGATAATAGTGCAAAACTTACCAGCTGGTTGATCAACAACGATACAACCTCTACTTACATACAAAATAATGGTGCAGTGGTTGAAGATGTTCAATTAGTTGAAGTTGTTAGCGTTACACAAGATGATGCTGACGTTGAATACATGTATGTGCAAACAACTGACATTCCTAAATATGACGTAACGCTTACACAAGACCAAGTAGATGCGTTAAATAACCGTCCGCGTGCAGCTACTGATTTTTATAACGGTGTAACCTCAGCGGCAGTAGGTCAAACTATTTCGTTTGGTGAAGATATTGGCTATAACAGCAGCACTGAAAACTGTGATGACACAGGCGGCGCAGGTTATTGGCCTCCAGGACCAGGTTGCCCAACAGAACAAGCGGTTGAGGCGTATTTTCCGATAACACCTACCGATTTATCTGAGACTGAAACTTGTGAAACAGGTTTAGGCACCGTTGGCTTAATGGTTAATGGCACCAGTATATTTAACTGGGGCGATGGTATGAGTTACGGTAATAATATCTGGTATACATTAGCGCCCATTGCTGAGCAATATGATGTTGATGTGTGTGGCGGGCATGCAGCTAACGGTGAATATCATCATCACTTTTATACGAGTTGCTTAGCTAATCTACTTGAAGATGATGGCGATGCGCATTCACCTATTTATGGGTTTGCAGCTGATGGCTATCCACTTTACGGTCCTTATGAAAGTAACGGCCAACTTGCATTAAGCGGCTGGGAAATGCGTGATTACGGCGCATCTACAAGCGAAGGTGGTTGCGGTACTGAGGGCGAGCGAAGCTGTACTTTAGTAGATCAATATGACGTTAGCCTAGGCACACAAACAAGTGATGCAGGCCCTGCTATTGGTGCAGAAGTGACTACGCTCTCTGGTAATACATTAAATGCTGACGATGGGTATTACTTTGAAGATTATTACTACGCACAAAAAACAGTAACCGGTGCGCAGTTAGATGAGCATAACGGACATAATACAAATGATGGCAAGGGTTATCACTACCATATAACACTTACGTTAGACAGCGATGGTAAATTACAGCCTTCTTTCCCTTATCAAATTGGCCCGCGTTTTAAAGGTCAATTAGCTGATAATTCAATTGGTCGCTGTGATACGGGCGAAACAATGGGTCCACCACCGGGAGTGTAAGGAGTAACTATGCGTTATTTTAAATACGCATTGATCCTAACTTCTGCTGCACTATTGAGCTTTAAGCTCTTTGCGCAGCAGGAAATGATGGATCATAGCCATATGCCTATAGCAGTGCCAAGTGATACGACAATTCCGGCATTAAGCCTTAAGTTATTAAAAGATAGTATGTCGGGTTATAACTTAATTTTAGATACTCAGCGCTATGACTTGTCTGTGCCGCCTGAGGGCGCAATGAACATGCAACAAATGATGAGCGTGACTACAAACGATGATACTGGTTTTTTACAAGGTCATGCTCATTTATATATAAATGGGGTTAAAATACAGCGAATTTACGGACATGCATTGCATTTACCTGCTAACTTATTTAAAAGTGGTATAAATACCGTATCGGTTACTTTAAATAATCATGGTCATATGTATTGGACCGCCCAAGGCAAAAAAATAGTTGCTACATTGTATGTTAACGATCAAACCAAAGAGTTTATAACATACCGATTTGAAAGCTTTCCTAGCAAGGTTGAAAATACGCATTAATGAAAATTCATAATAAACTTTTTTTAATACTATTTAGTTTTACTTTTAGTGTTATTGCAGGGCTGGTGGTACTTATACAGTGGAGTATAGGGCAAGGCGTAATTGATTTTGTTAATGCAAAAGAGGTGAAAGCGCTTGAACCACTTGTTGTGCAACTAGCAAAGCAGTACGAACAGACACCCTCATGGGAACGTGTTGTCGGCAGTGGCGAAAATTTTAGAAAACGTGTTGAAGCGCAGTTAGAAAGTAGCCAATTTTTACCTAGACCCCAAGAAGGGCCTGGTCCGCGTGGGCGAGTGATGCGACGACCGCCGCCAGATCATATGCGTTTAGGAGAGGATCGTCGCCCACCGCCAGAAAATATTGCTCACTACGCTTTGCTTGACGAAAATAAACAGCGATTAGTGGGAAAATACCTCAACGATTTAAAATATATAACAACCCCAATTATAGTTAACGATAAAATAGTAGGTTACTTAGCTGTTTCTAAAAGAGATAGCTTGGTTGATGGCTACGAACTTGATTTTTTACAGCAGCAAACTAACTACTTATGGTTTATTGCTTTAGCTGCGGTACTGCTAACATTACTGGTTACCTTTTTATTATCTCGCCACTTAGTTAGTCCAGTAAAGCAAATTGCTAACGGTATGCATCGCTTAACGCAAGGTAATTACGAGACCAAACTTACGCTTGAGCGAAAAGATGAATTAGGCCAATTAAGCGAAGATTTTAATACCCTTGCATTTACACTCGCCAAAGACGAGCAAGTGCGTAAACGTTGGCTTGCTAATATTTCCCATGAGCTTAGGACGCCAATGAGCATTTTACTCGGTGAGCTTGAAGCTATGCTACTTGGCATACGAGAACCGAACGCAAAAAATATAAGTTCGGCTAACGATGAAGCCTTGCATTTAAAACGCTTAATAGACGACTTGCATATGCTCAATAGCGCAGAGTTAGGAGGTATGCACTACACTATGCAACCTACTGACATGGCGTTATTATTAAATACTATTGAGCAGAAATATCAGGTTGTGCTTGAACAACATGGTATAAAACTTTATCTATTAAATAGCGCTAAACACATAACTGTACAAGCAGACAAAACACGCCTTTTGCAGCTACTCGATAATATTTTAATGAACGCAGTACACTATGCACAATGTACAACTATTTCATTAACGGCTAGCAATATAAGTATTAAAGGGCAAACTTATTTAGAGCTTATAATCGAAGATAATGGCGTAGGTGTAGAGCAGTCGCATTTATCGCATTTATTTGAGTATTTATACCGAGTAGATAGTTCGCGTAATCGCCAAGAGGGCGGTTCTGGCTTAGGTTTATCTATTTGCCAGCATATAGTTAAAGGTCATAAAGGTGAGATAGCTGCAGAAAAAGCCAGTTTAGGCGGCCTAGCTATTATTATTAGATTGCCAACTATTTAGTTTATAAAAATAAAGTTGAGGTTACTTACAGAGATGCCTATGAGTGAACAAATACTGATTGTGGAAGATGAAGTAAAGCTAGCTAACTTAATGAGTGACTTTTTAAGTAGCCATCACTTTATTACTCATCAAATACATCACGGGAATGATGTATTACCTTGGCTTGAAATTAACAGGCCGAGTGTAATTTTGCTAGACATAATGTTACCAGGTCAAAGTGGTATTGAACTGTGTAAAGCAATCAGGCGCTTTTCAAACGTGCCTATTATTATGGTATCGGCAAAGGTAGAAGAAATAGATAGATTACTTGGGCTTGAATTAGGTGCAGATGATTATATTTGTAAGCCGTTTAGTTATGCTGAGCTGGTGGCACGCGTAAAAGCTATTTTAAGGCGATTAAATAACGCAAGTGATGTTACAGAGTCAACAATGAAGCTTGACGAGAGCAGCTACAGCGTAAAATACAAATCAAGCAGTATAGAGCTGACAAACTTTGAATTTCAGCTATTTAAACCTTTGTTTAACAACCCAAATCGTATTTATTCGCGTGATAGTTTGATGGATACTATGTATGCCGATCAGCGTATTGTGAGCCACCGTACTATTGATAGCCATATTAAAAAGTTGCGTAAAAAACTAGATGAAGTGACACAAACTGAAAGTGTTATCCAGTCTGTTTATGGGGTTGGCTACCGATTTGTGCATCCACAGTAAAGTAGAATGAGCTATGACGATGAGTTACTCATCATCGTCAGCATTTTTAATTCGCTCTAAACGGTCAAACTCTTCGTATTCTGCTGCCTGAATTTCATCAAGAATAGAATCTACATCAGCAAGTTCGTCGCTGTCTTCAAATTCACCTGTAAGCGTTGAATTAGGCGTTAAGTTGGCCTCTTCAAATAGTGCCCACATTTCTTTAGCGTATTGAGTTTTTAGTATGCTTGGCGCAAATTCACCATAGTAGCGGCGGATGTTATTTACATCACGTGCAAACATAGCTTGCGCACTGTTATTTGCTGAAGCATTAACTGCCTGCGGTAAATCTATAATTACAGGGCCGTTATTATCTACAAGTACATTAAATTCGGATAAATCACCGTGTATTATACCTGCACAAAGCATAAGCTTAATGTAATGTATCATGAGTTTATACTGCTCAATCGCTTGCTCTTCACTAAAAACGACATGCCCAAGTTGAGGGGCTACGTTACCGTCCTCGTCCGACACAAGTTCCATAAGCAGCACGCCATCAATACAAAAGTAAGTGTCAGGAACACGTACACCTGCGCCAGCTAAACGAGATAACGCATCAACTTCGGCATTTTGCCAAATTTCTTCTTCCAATTGGCGGCCATAGCTAGAGCGTTTACCCATAGCACGCGCTTGGCGTCCACCACGTACTTTTCGGCCTTCTTGGTATTGTGCCGCTTTTTTAAAGCTACGCTTAACCGCGTCTTTATACACTTTCGCACAGCGAATGTGCTCACCACAGCGGACAATAAATACATCGGCTTCTTTACCGCTCATTAGTCGGCTTATAACTTCGTCAATAAGGCCATCATCAACAAGGGGTTGTAGGCGTTTAGGTATTTTCACAGATTGCCTGCTAAGTAGGGTTGGTTATTAATCATTATTTATGAAAGTGCTCTGTATTTGTTTGTTTAATTGGCTCAAGCAGTATATCAGCTTTGAGAATTAAGGGCAGTAACACTACTGCCTGAGAGTAATTAATCGTATTATTTTATTAGCTTATATATTGATTGCAAAGCAATCAACCAGAACTTTTTAAATAAGTATTTAGATTACTATTTTTTATTAAAATAATTTATTACTTCCTCATTATTTGCACATTGTTTGCGTTTTTAAAGCGTAAGCTTAGTTTAATTCTTAAATACGAGGTTATTACTATGAAGCATTTTTCAACTCTTGCCACTGTGGCAATATTATCTATTGCTTTTTCAGCTAATGTAGCTGCTCGAGGCGGTGACAATCCTCCTGAAAAACCTGACTTTTCAGCTATTGATACTGATGGTGATGGCGTAATCAGCTTTGAAGAGTTTAGTGCAAAAAAACCGCCGCACGGCGATGCACAAACAATTTTTGATTCTATAGATGCTGATGGTAATGGTGAAATTAGTGAGCAAGAACTTAGCGAACATAAACCACCTCGTCGTGAACGTTGAAAGGATAATAAAATGATTAATAGTATTAGTGGTAGTTCTGCGAGTTTCATATCGCAACAAAGCAGCCAAGCTTCAAAATTAACAACAGAGCAAAGCGATTTTGTTAAAGAAACGCTTGCAGAGTTTAATGCAGAAAACTTAAGCGCAGAAGACGCGCAAAGTATTCAAGCGGCATTTAAAGAACAAGGTATTGAGCCAACAAAAGAGCTTGCTGATTTAATGAGCGAACTTGAGTTTGATGCTAAAAGTATAGGTGATGCAGGACGAGTGGAAGGTCAAAGACCGCCGCCACCGACACAAAACTCATTAGAATCAGTAGATACAGACGAAGTAGTAAGCTACTTAGATGAGCTATTAACTGAGTATTCAAGCCAGTTGTCAGATGAAGATAAAGAATCAATCCTTGCATCAGTGCAAGAGAAGTTTGGTTTAAGTGAAGGCGATTCACTGCTAAATGTAACTGCTTAGGTGTTATAACTTAGAGTAAAGCTGACTGTTACTCGAAAGTCTTAAGTCCAAAGCCCAACGGTTAATTCTGTTGGGCTTTTTTAATGGCTTAATTTAAACGCGTTTCTATTTTGCTGGTGCCATCTTCTTCGGTAAATTTAAATACAAAATCTTTTTTACCGTCTTGGTTTATATCTACCAAAAGAATATCTTTATTATTCTTAGGCAGCGTTAACTTTAATTTTTTACGCTTATCATTTAGCAGTGAGTCTTGCTCACCATAATAAATATACAGTGTTTTTTTACTGTATTTGTATACTGCATCAATATAGCTGTCGCCGTTAATATCACCTAAATAGAGTGCTGGTTCGGAGTCATCGCCATTCATTCCCACTTCCATTTCTAAATCAAGTTCGATACTCGATTTATTGGCAAATGAGCCATCAGGTTGCTGCTTATAAAGATTCATTTCTACATCTACATCAGTACTGCCGCCGCCTAATGCCATAGACGCAATAGTACCTAAGCCAATATCTAAATCCATTTTTTGTAAATCAATTAAACCATCATTATTAAAATCTGTTTTGAGTAATAACTCGCTAGGGCCTTGTGTTTCAAATAAGGGAATGGGCGTATTACTAAACCCTTTAGCACTTCCTAGGTACAAAGTGTGCGCTATTTTTATATCTAACGAATCCATACCTTGCGTAGGTTTAAACTGCCTAGTTGTAAAATCTAGAAATCCGTCGTTATTAATATCAATAATTTGCTTAATTTTGCGAGTTTCGCCATTGCTTAGCTCGCCTAACTCGATGTTAAAATTAATTGAGGTGAGCTTTTGCTCAAAGCCCTCTGAATTAGCAAGTAGTACATCTGCTCCAAAGTCATTTGAAAAAACCAGGTCGTTTAATCCGTCGTGGTTAAAATCGATAACGACAGGTTTATTGTTAATATTAACTTCTAGAGAAAGCCCTTTTCCTGAAAAGTGGCCTTCATACTTAGGCGTTTGCTTAAATTGGTTAGGCTTAAAGCTGCCATCTTTATTTTGAATGTATAAAGTACTGCTTGCTAACCCAGGAATGAAAATATCACTTAGACCGTCATTGTTAGCATCGAAAACAAAGTCTACTTTTTCAAATTTATCTATTTTTAATTGATTTAGAACCGACTCATAATTAAACAACAGTGTAGGTTTACCAGCTTGGGCTTTGTATACGCCATCGCTTGTTAGTACGAGTGCTTGTTTATTCGTAATGTTAGCAAGTGTTGCCACATCAAACCCGATGGCATTTTTTGGTAAAGCAAGTTCACTACTTAGTGATGTGAGTAAATTGATGGCTTCTAATTGTTTTGATTCTTTATTATATGCAAATAAAATCTCTGAATCGGTTGATACTAATTCATCCGTTGTTTTTATTGCCATTGTTTGAGCTATAGCGCTAATGGGGGTAATTAAAGTGATGAGTGAATAGCAAAGTGGTTTTATCATGCAAATTCCTTTTTTATATTTAGTTGTATCGTTACATTTTTATTATTCACTTATATAAGCAACATCAGCGCACAACTTAACGTAGGGTCTCGCGCTGGTGATTTGCTAATTAGCGTAAATTTAAACGTAATACACTTATGTAAGTTGGTTTATATTTAGCCTACGCTAATAACTATGTATCGGGTGTAAGTAATTGTAAGATTATGTTTTAAGGAGGGCTTGTTGAACTTTCAGGATTGAAATTTGTTCAACCCAAGGAAGATTTAATCGCGGCGTGAGGTTTGTAACCTAATAACAAAGAGTCAATCTCCCCTAGGCAGAGCCATTCGGGCAGCGCATGTTTGGCATTTATGCTACGTTATCGCCTATTTATGGGGAAGTACCACACTACATAGGCTCTGCCTTGCCTAAATACCAAACAGTCTGCTGTAAATTTAACCTCGAAAGATAAACAAGTCCTAATAAGAAAGGTAGCGCAAAACTAATATGGCAGTTAAGCGCTTTTAGCGGGTTTTGGCTGTTAACTACACTGTTTATTTTGCTCATTTAAATAGGCATCTACAAAATTTACTTCCATTGGTTTTGAAAAGTAATAACCTTGCAGGTGAGATACACCAATATTAGTAAGCGTGTTTGCTTGTTCAATAGTTTCAACGCCTTCGGCAACAACCGTAAAATCTAAAGATGAGGCCATTTGTACAATTGCATGAATAATACTTAACCCTCTTTTATCCATATTTTGAATAAAACTTCTGTCTATTTTTACTATATCTACACCAATATCAAGCATGCTTGATAGTGATGAATAGCCAGTTCCAAAATCATCAATTGAAATACAAAAACCTTGTTTTTGTAGTGCTTTAACGGCTGTTAAAAATGTGAGTTTATCCTCGGCAAATACTGATTCGGTAATTTCAATGTGTAGGTTTTTAGGCTCTACTTGGTAATTGTTTACTATTTTTAATACCTTAGTTACAAAATCAGGATCTTGCAGTTGAATAACCGATACGTTCACGCTTACTGCAATTTGGGGTTGTAAATGGCTAAACTTTTTAGCTTGTATGCAGGCTTGATCAATTACCCAAAGGCCTAATTGAGTTATTAAACCGTATTGCTCGGCAATAGTTATAAACTCATCAGGGAAAATATTTTCACCGTCTAATTGCCAGCGTAATAATGATTCGAAAGAGGTTACTTTTGATGTTTTACTATCTACAATTGGTTGAAATACTAGCCTTAAACTATTTTCTTCTATCGCACTGGCTAAGCGTTGACTTAAAAGATACTCTCTTTCTTGTTTTAATTTGAGTGAATCGTTATAAATATTGATATTACCTTTAGCAATGCGTTTTTGGTGATACATAGCAGTATCAGCAGAGCGAATTAAAGTATTTAAATCACTCCCGTGTTCTGGATAAATGGCAATCCCCATCGTTGCTGATATCCACTTTTGATATTTATATGTTTCATGCTCGGCACTAATACTTTTAAGTACTTTATTAGCAAATTCGATAAGCTCAGCTTGATTTTGATAGGTTGCTAAAATTAAAAACTCATCTCCGCCCCATCGACATTTAAAAAGTTGTTGGTTACATATATTACTAATTCTCAGTGCTATTTCTTTTAATACTTTGTCGCCTACTTTATGCCCCAATGAATCATTTATTTGTTTAAAGCCATCTAAATCTACAAATAATAAAGCAAAGGGTTCTTTAGGGTTATCTGCTAGTTGTTTGTTTGCATTTTTTAAAAATGCGGTTCGGTTTAATAAATTTGTGAGTGGATCGGTATTAGACAGGTGGTAAATTTCTTCAGTGCGTTGCTCTACCTTGTTTTCCATTTCATTAAGTAGCTCTCTGTTTTGGTTTTTGAGCTTGATTGCACTGTGTGTAAATGTGGCTGATTTGTAAGATGAAGCAATCATAATGGTGGCAAAAGTTAAACCTAACAGCCCCAATACGTGTTGGTAGTGATTGTTTGAAAGCGTTAGCAAAAAAGAGTAGGGCGCCAATAAAGTAAAACTGTATAAAACAGCGGTAAAACGACTGCCAGAAAGTAAATTTGCAGAGCCACCGGCAAGCGCTGATAAAATAGCAATGGTCGTAGTAACTTCCACCGTAGATGAAGTGCTGTGAAACCAAAGAGCATAGCCACACCAAGATACGGCTGTTGATATACAACCAATAGCAAAGCGATTTAAATAACAATGTGTATTGTAAGGTTGGCTAGAATTTTGATCTTTAAAAAAAAGACCCAAATCAATAATTCGTAAAGTAAGTACGCACATCATTATGCCTAACCATACTATTTTATCGTGGTTTGCTTCCTCATTATTTATATCAAAAGCAAATACCAAAGCAACGCTGACTAATACAGAGACTGCAATTCCGGAAATAGCATTTGAGTATAAAATTTTGAGCGCTTCTTTTCGCTCATTATTACTTAAATTGTTATATGGCATTAATTAAAACCTTTTTCAAAAACAACCCCTAGGGAATTAAGTAAACCATTTAGCAAATTCCACCAATGCAATACTGGTAATACAAAGAGCTTAATAAGCTTTTACGCAGCTAAATAAAACTTTAGTGTAAAAGTAAATATAGTTTACGGAAGGGATAAAAAAAGTTTAAAAAGTAAAAAGGCTCAAAATAAATATTTATTTTGAGCCTTAAAATTATCAAGCAGGTTAAAGTCTTAAGAACTTTACTCGCTGTTCTATAGATTTAAC
This sequence comes from Pseudoalteromonas sp. NSLLW218, assembly GCF_015864775.1. Classification (NCBI taxonomy): domain Bacteria; kingdom Pseudomonadati; phylum Pseudomonadota; class Gammaproteobacteria; order Alteromonadales; family Pseudoalteromonadaceae; genus Pseudoalteromonas; species Pseudoalteromonas sp. NSLLW218. The sequence continues at coordinate 207,863 of NZ_JADYWO010000005.1, forward strand.
CTTCGAAATCGCTATCGTTATGGCGCTCTGCCATTTGCTCTTCTTCAGGGCCCCATGTGCGATTTACGCGGCGGCCGCGCTTTACAGCAGGGCGATCAGCAACTTGTTTTGCCCAACGAACAACATGAGTGTATGAGGCAACATCTAAAAATTCAGCTGCATCATATAAATCGCCTAAAACAAGCGAGCCATACCAAGGCCAAATTGCAATATCGGCAATTGAGTATTCATCACCTGCCATGTATTCATTTTCGCTTAAATGGCGATTTAACACGTCAAGTTGGCGTTTAGTTTCCATTGTAAAGCGGTCAATAGGGTATTGCATTTTACTTGGTGCGTAGCTATAAAAATGGCCAAACCCACCACCTAAGTAAGGTGCTGAGCCCATTTGCCAAAATAGCCAGTTACGACACTCTGTTTTAGCTTTTAAATCTTTAGGGATGAGTACATCAAATTTTTCAGCCAAATACTGTAAAATAGAACCTGATTCAAAGATGCGAGTAGGTGGCGTGGTTGAATGATCCATTAGCGCTGGGATTTTTGAGTTTGGATTAATATCAACAAAGTCAGATCCAAACTGATCGCCATCACCTATGTTTATTAAATATGCGTCATAGTCTGCATCGGTGCAACCAAGCTGTAAAAGCTCTTCAAACATGATTGTAGCTTTTTGGCCATTAGGTGTCGCAAGAGAATAAAGCTGAAATGCGTGCTCACCAATAGGTAGGGTTTTGTCATGAGTCGCGCCTGCAATTGGGCGGTTAATGCTGGCAAACTTACCGCCACTTTCACTTTCCCACGTCCATACTTTTGGGGGCGTGTATTCGTTTTTATCACTCATAAATAACCTCTGTTAGATGAAATACATATATGGTAAATGTGGCCATAAAAAATTAATTAAAGGCCCTAATATTTAATTTACCGACCTTTTAATTTATCGGCTTTTGCTAATCTATAACCTAAAAACAATCCGCTTAGCGCTCCAAATAAATGGCTTTCAAACGATACATGATAGCGCTGAGGTAAAACACCCCATATAAAACCGCTATAAAGTACAGCCACTACAACAGCAATTATAATTGATTTTAATGAGCGTCTTACTAAGCCGTAGCATAGGATAAAACCCCACAAACCATATATAACACCGCTTAAACCAACATGTATGTTACCGCGCCCAAATGCCCAAACTAACAGCCCACCAACTAGAGCGGTAAAAATAAATACGTTATAAAAACGTTTTACGCTGTACTGGCAAATTAGCCAACTTAACACTACAAATGGGATCATATTACTGGCGAAGTGCCACCAGCTACCATGTAAAAAAGGTGCGCATAGTATGCCAATTAACCCTTGGATACTGCGTGGATATATGCCTAAACCATTTAGGTTTATGTCAGGTAGACTATTAATCACTTGTAGTACGAAGCAAATAACAACAATACTGAAAATTGCGAAGCGGGTACTAGTTAGTAATGACAGTGTGGTTGGCTTGGTTGCCATATAATTACCCTAATTGACTTTAAGAGTTGCCAGTATAGGAATTGTATTTGCTAATGAAAAGCAATTAAAAAAGCACAGCATAAAATGCTGTGCTTAATTTTAATTATTACTCACTATTAACCTAATTTAGTTAATAGTTTTTTGGCTGCTAGTTCAGAGCTTGCTGGGTTTTGGCCGGTAATTACTAAACCATCTACTAGCGCTAATACACCCCAGTCGTCAGTTTTTTGATAATCGCCGCCTTTTTTGATTAGCTCATCTTCAACTAAAAATGGCACGATATCGGTAAGTTGCACTGCAGCTTCTTCAGAGTTAGTAAAACCAGTTACTTTTTTACCCGCTACTAATGCATTGCCATCAGCATCTTTAACATTTAAAAATGCAGCACTTGCATGACATACCGCAGCAACAGGCTTTTGCTCTTTTACAAAGCTTTCGATAAGTGAGATTGAATCAGTGTTGTCAACCAAGTCCCATAATGGACCGTGACCGCCTGGGTAAAATACAGCGTCAAAATCGCTAGATTTTACTTCACTCAACACTTTAGTGTTTGCCATAAGTGTTTGTGCTGCGCTATCGGCGTCGTAACGTTTAGTTGCATCTGTTTGAAAATCAGAAAGTGTACTTGTCGGATCAATTGGTGGTTGACCACCAGCTGGAGACGCTAATGTTACTTCAACGCCTGCATCAACAAATGCATAATAAGGGGCTGCAAATTCTTCTACCCAAAAACCTGTTTTTTCGCCAGTGTTACCAAGTTCTGCGTGAGATGTAAGAACCATAAGTATTTTTTTAGACATTGAATATATTCCTTCTGATGATTTGAATTAGTTTATCTTGCTTACCAATTACTATATGCACTAACAGAGCTTTAAACAACGATGATAAATTTAACTTTATTGGTTTAATAATTGATACAATAAGTGGGTTGAATTTAAAACACGCTACGGAGCACACATGAAGGTGTCGTTTGAGCAGTTAAAGAGCATGGTCGTATTTGCGCAAATTGTAGAGCAAGGCAGTTTAACCGCTGCCGCTAAACAGTTAGGGCTTACGCGAGCCGTAGCAAGTTATCATTTAAAAAAGTTAGAAACTCAGCTTGAAGTTACTTTATTAAATCGATCAACTCGTACCATGGCACTCACTGAGGCGGGCATTGCTTACTATGAACGTTGTAGAATAATTACCGAACAAGCTAATGCGGCTAACCAACAAATAGAAAATATAAAGAGTGAGCCACAAGGTTTACTTAAAATTAGCTGCCCTGTAAATGTGGGAATGCAGCTAATTGTGCCCGCAATAAATACGTTTAAGCGCCAATACCCTAAAATTCAAATAGATTTACAGCTTACTGACGATGTGGTTGATATTATTAAAAATGGGTTCGATTTTGCAATTAGAGGCGTGGCACTTAGCGATTCGAACTTGCAAGCAACCAAGCTTACAACAATGAGTACCTGCATTTGTGGTGCACCAGATTATTTTACACATTTTGGGAAGCCTAAAACCCCTTTAGAATTGGCAGATCATCAATGGGTGGTTTATCAGCTAGGAAGTAAAACCTTAACGCTTTCAAAAGATGGTAAAACACACGATATTACAATGCAAGGCGGGTTAAGTACTAATAACGCAGCTGCACGTACTGCCTTTGTAGAAGCAGGGCATGGCATTGGGCGTATTCCGCTTTACGATGCGTGGCCTAAAGTACAAGCAGGATTACTTGAAATAGTGCTAGCTGATTATAAAAGTAAAGATATAGAGCTTTATGGTGTATTTCCGCCAGGAGCTGCGGGCTCTAAAAAACTACGATTATTTATTGATTACTTAAAAGCCTATTTTGTAAAACAGCATACCGCTTTAGGTATGCTGAAAAGTGTTTAATTATTTCGTTTTTAAAGCATTTATAAAATACTTATAAAGTACGGCTAAATAATGCCACCGCTTGTTGATACATATTAATTGCAAGGGCTGCATCGTATCGCTCACCTTCATCACGCATAAAGGCATGCTGGGCATTAACTTCTTGCCATTGGTAATTAATGCCAGTGCTTACGCATTGCTGGTATATTTTAGTGCGGCCTTCCTTTGGCACATGCGGGTCTTGTTTACCCCATATAAAGTGAATTTCGGCTTGTATATCAGCCATGCGTTCAAATGAGTTGTTTCCAGCTTGTGCAGGCAATGTGTCGCTGTGAATATCAGTCGCGTATAAGCAAAAAGCCGCTTTAATTTCAGGGTTTAGTGCCGCTCTGTAAGCTAAATGCCCTCCAATACATACGCCCATTGCGCCGACGGTGCCTGTGCAATAGCTTTGCAATCTAATGAAGTCGATCATAGTTTGTGTGTCGCTGTCGTGGTGCTCAAGTGGCTTTGCCCACTTGTCGGCATTGCCTTTGTCTTTACCTGTATCATCATAAGCAAGCACAGTGCCTATAGGATTTAACTCATGAAACACTTCCGGTACTAACACGACAAAACCATGGCTTGCTAAAATAGCTGCGCTGCGAGCAATAGGTGCAGTTTGCTGAAATATTTCAGAATAAAAAATAATAGCAGGGAACTGTCCTTGCGCCTGAGGGCGATATACTGTTGTTCGCATTAAACCTGTAGGTGTTGGCAAGTCTGCATTATGTTGTTGAATTATCATAAAAGCGCTCAGTTAAATAAAATTATATATAATGATATGGTAACTGAGCGCGATAAAATAAACGACTTTTGTTGTTGAGTATTTATACCAACCTGCATAAATCTTTGATCAATTTAACGAGTTAAATTTCACTATAACGTCGTTAAAAATTTTTTATTTAGAACAACTAGATAAAAAAATTTTTGCCTAGTTCTAGCGTAATTTTCTTAACGTTAAATAGACCCCATATATAAGCAGATTGGTATTAAATACTTGCAGGCATTTTATTACAACTAGCGTAATAACTTACGGTAGCCGGCCAATCTGAAAATATAGCCATTACCCCCACGTCTTGTGCGAGCACATCAACGACCGTCATCATATCGCCATCGTTATCTATAACATCAGCAATTGATTGATAGTAATAACCACCACCTTCATTAAGCGGACCTGAGCGCTCAAGGCTCCATGCAATAAGCTCTAAACCTGCTGCTTTAGCGTCAATTGCGTATTGTGATGGCACAATATTGCTTTCGTTATCTATTGTTAGCATCATCCAAATTGGAGGGGCTAAAATTTTAACGCCATCAGCCACTAACTCATCCATACCCGGTTGCCATGTTTGTGGGTTACTTGTATCAAATCCGGCTTCACTGTCGCGACCATCTAGGTATACGCTTTTATCTGCAAAGTCAGGGTTAGTGTTAATCCAGTATTTTACGTCACCAAGGTTAAACGATTGCGGATAAACTTTTGAGGCTGGCACGCCCATTTGTGTGTACTCGTCTAGCATTTTTTGCGCATATTGCTCTTGCGTCATTCCATCAAATGGCATGCTTACTTGTGGCGATTTAAGTTCTGGGGTCATTTTTACCCCCATCTCATTAAATAATGCAATGCTTTGCTTATGGGTCATTAATGTACCTTGGGTAGCATATAAATCAGTGCGCCAATTTGGAGTACCATCCATGTAATCAGCAATGGTAGTTGCATTAATGTTTGCACCATCCATTTTACCTTCAAGCGTTAAAAATTCCGCTAAGCTTATATCACTGGTACAGCACTTAGCTGAAGCGGCAATACCATTAGTAGGGTCTGCGGATGTAAAAGGGACACTACATTTAGCTGCAAGTTCAGGAATGGCTAAAATATTAGTTGTGGTGTGTAAGTCGCATTGAGAGTGGCGACAAACAAGCTCTTTGTCGTTTGTAAATGTAACATCGCATTCAACAATGCCTGCGCCCATTCTGGCTGCAGCAATGTAGGCTTCTTTAGTGTGTTCAGGGTATTGCATTGATGCACCGCGATGACCAATAGAAAAGTCAGTACGATAAAAAGGACCTTCTTTGCACGACTCTAATTGTGTTTTTAAAGCGCTGTCGCTCATATCATTAACTAGATAATAAGGGCGAGTGCCTAGTTGAATATCTGGCGCACTACCACTTGGTACTTCTACAATAACAGGCGTAGGTACTTCAATAATCTCAACTTCGGTGTTGGTAACAACGACTTCTTTTTCTACTATTTCTACATCGTCATCGCAGCCTGCAAGCGTGGCTAACAATATACAGCTTGTAAGTAAGGTAATACGCTTCATTGTTTATCCTTAAAAAGTAAAATTTTTACTACCTTAATGATTATTAATGACAATTTAGCTACAAGCTTATTAATTTACTTTTTTATTAATAATTTGATTCACCAATAATGCACCTAACATTATAGCTGCCCCAATACTTAACCTAACTATATCTGCATCTCTATTCCAAATAAGCACGTTAACAATAATCCCAGCTGGGATTAGTAAGTTATTCATGACTGCCAGAGCTCCAACGTTGACGAGTGTTGCGCCTTTATTCCACATAAAGTAACCAAGGCCTGATGCAACGACTCCTAAATAAATCAGTATGCCCCACTGGGTGGAAGTGGTTGGTAATTTGTTTGAGTTACCAAATAACGCATAACAAATTGTGGCAATAATAAGTGCGCCTATAAAAAACCACCCAAATACGGTTTTATCGTCAAGCTGATTGCTATTCATTAATCGTTTGTAGGTAACTTGGCCTACAGCAAAACTTATATTCGCGCCTTGAACAAGTAATAAGCCGATTATAAAATTGCTATTTAGGTTTTCGTAACGAATGGTAATTGCACCGATTACAGCAATAAGCGCGACTATAAAAAAGCGTGGGTTAAAGCGTCTGTTCAATGCATCATTTAGCAAGGTAATGTACAAAGGGGTCATTACTGTAAATAGTAGTACTTCTGGGACGGTTAAAAATAAAAATGAGTGGTAGTAAAAGCTATACATAACACCAAGTTGTATAGCGCCAATCAGCATAAGCTTTAAGGCTAAAGGTTTAGGCGTATGTTTAAGCTTTAAAAATGGTAAAAATACGAGAGTTGCTAGTGTTATGCGAATTAACACACTAAACCAAGCATCAACTTGGCCGGCTAAATACACGCCAATTAAACTAAATGAAAATGCCCAAAGTAAAGTTACTGCAAATAAGTACCGCATAGCCGTCGTCTTTAAATAATTAATGGCAGCAGTTTATCTGTTATAAATTAATGTATAAACAATAAAAGCCCGCAAGCGGGCTTTTATAAAGTCTAAAATTAATAAACTACGTTATTAATTACTCAACTAAGCTATTAATTATTCAACCAAACCACGGCGCTTAAGTAGTGCGTCGGTTGTTGGTTTTTGACCTCTAAACTCAATATAGCTTTGCATTAAGTCGCGGCTGTTACCTTTAGATAGGATTTCTTTACGGAACTTGTCACCATTTTTACGGGTTAAGCCACCATTGTTTTCCATATGTGCAAAGGCATCTGCTGCAAATACTTCAGTCCACAGGTACGCGTAGTAACCTGCTGAATAACCACCTGCAAATGTGTGGCTAAAGAAGTTTGATTTATAACGCGGTGGTACAGGGTAGTATGCAATACCATGCTTTTCTAATGCGTCTTGCTCAAACTTTTGAACGTCAGTAATTTTCTTATCAGAACCAAATGAATGCCATTCCATATCAAGTAGGGCAGCGGCTAAATATTCAGTAGTGCCGTAACCTTGGTTGAATTTTTGCGATTCAAGTACTTTATCAAGTAAAGCTTGTGGAATTGGCTCACCTGTTTTGTAATGTTTCGCATAGTTAGCAAGAACGGTTGGTTCAATCATCCAATCTTCATTTGCTTGTGACGGAAATTCAACAAAGTCACGCGCCGTTGCAGTACCCGCTAGGCTTGGGTATTTTACGTCTGAGAATAAACCGTGTGCAGCATGACCAAATTCATGGAACATAGTAGACACTTCGTCAAACGTCATTAGCGTAGGTTCACCTTCTGCAGGCTTTGGAATGTTTTGCGCATTGTAAATAACAGGTTTAGTGCCTTTTAAGCCACTTTCGCTAACGTATGCGCTCATCCATGCACCACCACGTTTGCCTTCACGTGCATATGGGTCTAAGTAAAATAAACCAATAGCGCTGCCATCAGCGTTAAATACTTCGTATACGGTTACATCTTCATGATAAACAGGAAGGTCTTTACGTTCTTTAAACGTAATACCGTAAAGTTTGTTCATCGCAAAGAATAAACCATCGTGAATAACCGACTGCATTTCAAAGTATGGCTTAACAAGTGCTGGGTCTAAGTTGTACTTTTCTGCACGTACTTTTTCAGCATAAAAAGTCCAATCCCATGGTTTAAGCTCAAAGCTTTCGCCTGAATCGTTAATCACTTTTTGAATAGCAGCCGCTTCAATTTTTGCTTTTTCAACTGCTTTTGGCGCTAGGTCATCAAGGATGCCGTAAACGTTTTCAGTTGTTTGTGCCATACGCGACGTCATTACATAAGAAGCCCAATCTTTATAGCCTAAAAGCTCTGCTTTTTGGGCACGTAGGTTGGTTTCTTTAATAATAATAGGACCGTTGGTTTTTGCTGCGCGGTTTGCAGAGGCTTTAAAAATACGCTCACGTAGATCGCGGTTTTCAAGGCTGCTTAAGATAGGCTGCTGTGTTGTGTTAACAAGCGTGATCATGTAGCCGTCTTTGCCTGCTTTTTTAGCTGAAGCTGCAAGACCGGCAATTTCACCTTCAGAAAGACCTGCTAATTCACTTTTATCTGTAACTACAATAACGTCTTCTTTAAACGATTTTAAAATGTTTTGTGAAAATTCAGTAGATAGCTGAGCTAGTTCTGAGTTAATTTCACGCATTTTAGCTTTTTCAGCGTCGTTTAACTTAGCACCCGCTTTTACAAACTGCTTGTAGTAAAAATCAACTAGGCGTTGATCTTCAGCATTTAATTTATCTTGATTGTCGTAAATTGTTTGTACGCGCTTAAATAACTCGCCATTTAGGTAAATATCATCTGAGTGAGCAGATAGTACCGGCGCCATTTTTTTGCTAATGCGTTGGTATTCGTCATCTGAGATTAAGCCTGATAAATTGAAAAACGCAGCCGATACGCGATTTAATAGCTCGCCTGACAATTCCATTTCAACTAAGGTATTTTTAAATGTTGCAGGAGCAGGGTTGTTAGCAATCGCTTGGACTTGCGCTGTATGCTGCGCAATACCAGCGTCAAAGCCTGCTTCGTAGTCTTTTGTACCAAATTTATCAAACTCTGGTGCCATGTATTGTAATGGGCTTGGCTTAAATAAAACATTGTTTGCGTTCATGTCTTGCACTTGTGCTGCACCTTCTTTTGCCATGTTTTGTGTATCGTTAGATGAACAGGCCGATAATATTAAGGCACTAGCAATAGTAGTGGCGATCAGGGTTTTACGCATAATAACTCCATAAAAAGATTAGCCGGAATAGGCTTTGCGAGTCGAAAAACCTAGTTAACTTATCAAATTTTGGAGTTTATACAATAAAGTTTATCGGTATTAAGGGGGATTTGAACGCAAATTAGCTAATATTTAGCTTTAAGGTAGGTAAAAGTAGCTCTAAAAGTAAACACTTGAGCTACTTAATTAAGCGGTCGAGCCATTGTTTACTTAGTTATATCCAAGTACAAATTTTCTCTCAGAGCCAAAACTGCTAGGTTGTTGTTGGCCAAATTCTTTGTTAATAGTTGCCAAGGCTTGCTCTTGCTCCGCAAGAAGACACAAAATTTTATTTCGATAATCTAGACTACTTTCAAATAAATGTAAGTCTACCTGTGGCTGCAATGTTGCCAACCTTTGATTTAAAGTTAGTTGTGACATAGTGATCTCCAGTGCTTGTACACTATTTATATAGCACTCGGTGCAATAAAGAGTTAATAAATTGTTCATAAAAAGCATATTGAACTTATTAACTTGGCGTTTTAGTTATATTATGACTGCTAAACTTACCCAACACTGAACCGCTTTCACTTTATAGCGATTTTAATTTAAAGCGCTCCTTTGCTTGTTTTGGAAAATAAATGACGTTAGAACACATAAACCAAATTCTTGCCTTTGTTGTATTTAGTTACAGCGATGTACACATTACCGTAGCAAAAATTATTAAAGTGCCTTTAATACTTTTCGCTATTTGGTTTATTGTGACGCGTATTGGCAAGCTAATAACAAAAACATTATTGGCAAAAAAACTAAGCCAAGATGCCGTGCATTTATTTACACGTATCTACTTTATTTTAAGTATCGCAATTTTAATTTTTACATCTTTAGAAGTATTAAGCATACCGCTGACTGCGTTTGCTTTTGTGTCGGGTGCAATAGCCATTGGTGTAGGCTTTGGTGCGCAAAACATAATAAATAACTTTATTAGTGGCTGGATATTGATGTGGGAACGCCCAATACGTATTGGTGACTTTTTAGAGGTAGGGAATGCAAAAGGCGTAGTAGAAACAATTAACACTCGCTCAACGCGTATCCGTCGAAATGACGGCGTACATATGCTTATTCCTAATTCTCAATTGCTCGAAAATACAGTAACAAATTGGACGCTAATAGATGGCAATGCACGCTCATCGGTCAGTGTAGGTGTTGCATACGGTTCAGATGTGATACTGGTTAAAAAGCTTATTCAACAAGTGCTTGACGACCATGAAGCAATATTGGTTAATCCAAAGTCGTCGGTATTATTTGATGACTTTGCTGATAGCTCGCTCGTATTTAATGCTATTTTTTGGGTGTGCGCCGAGTCTGAAACCATGCTTAGAAAAGTGCGCAGTGATATTCGTTTTAGTATTTACGCTGTATTTGAAAAGCATGATGTAGTGATTGCCTTCCCTCAGCGCGACATTCATATCGACGGTGAAATTGCGTTTAAGCGCTCATAATCCAAATACAGTAGCTATTTAAAGTCATTTTTGGATGGCTTTATTTGTATATAAGTAGATGTTTCTATTTTAGGTTAACATGTAAAACAATCCATTCTTCCTACTCCAGTTTATTAAAACCAACAAAGGACATATGTCCGCACTATTAGGTTTTTGCATCTAAATAGTGATAAAAATGCGTAATCTTGTAGTTAAATGTTGCAAAAAAGTTTCTAATTATGTCAATATTTATGCAGTAAAATTATTACAAAATGATATAATCTTAATCGTTCGTTCAGCCTTATAGCATCGTTTTTGTACTCTCGATAATAAGGTCCGCGCGCATGACGCAAGTCGCGAAAAATTGAACGAGCCCGCAACTTACCTTCAAGGTATAAGTAGCGCAACACAAAAAACCGTTGAACAAGAGTGCACAAAAAAGGTTAAACCCAACATGAAAGCAATGAAAAGATCTACGTTAGCCACCCTAATCAATGCAACGTTGTTCTCTGCAGTAGCAGGTACTTCATTTTCTTCTTTAGCCGCTGAAGAAGCAGCTAAAAAAAGTAACCAACTAGAAGTTATTCAGGTAACAGCTCGTAAACGTGTAGAAAACGCTCAAGAAGTACCAGTAGCAGTATCTGCTCTACAAGGTGATAATCTTGATGCATACAGCTCTGCCGGTATGGATATTCGCTTTTTAAATGCGAAAATCCCAAGTTTATCAATTGAATCTTCATTTGGTCGCTCATTCCCACGCTTTTACGTTCGTGGTTTAGGTAATACCGATTTTGATCTGAATGCATCACAACCAGTATCACTTGTTGTTGATGAAGTCGTTCAAGAAAATGCAATTTTAAAAGGCTTCCCAGTATTTGATGTTGAACGCGTAGAAGTATTACGTGGACCGCAGGGAACTTTATTTGGACGTAACACGCCGGCTGGCCTTGTTAAGTTTGATACTGTTAAACCAAGCCAAGAATTTGATGGTTATGGCTCTGTTTCATACGGTAGCCGTGGCGCTGTTGATACAAGTGGTGCTGTAGGTGGTGCTTTAACTGACCGTTTATCTGCTCGTGTTTCATTATTATGGCAAGATAAAGACGATTACATTGATAACCAAGCTCCAGGCTTTGAAGCTAAAGACGAGCAAGGTGGTTACACTGAAAAAGCGGCACGTGTTCAATTTTTATATGAAGGCGATGATTTTACTGCTTTATTAAACTATCACACACGTGATTTAGATGGCTCGCCAATTGCCTTTCGTGCAAATGTAATTAAAACGGGTACTAACGAGCTAGTAGATAACTATGAAAGTGATGTTGTTTATCAAGATGCGGCATCTCGCTCTACTCAACAAGTAGAATCTGAAGGTGCGAGCTTAAAGCTTGAGTGGGAACTTAAAAACCACACAATCACTTCAATTTCTGCATGGGAAAGTGCTGAAATTTATTCTCGCGCTGACATCGACGGCGGTTACGGTGCTTCTTATATTCCTGATTTCATGGGGCCTGGTTTTATCCCTTTCTCTTCAGAAAGTGCTGATGGTATTCCAGATCACGACCAGTTGACGCAAGAGCTACGTTTATCTAGTAACTTTGATGGCGATTTAAATTATCAAGTAGGTGTTTTTTACTTCGATGAAGAACTAACTATTGAAAACTACAGCTACGATACATTCTCAACACCCGATGCTGGTGCTTTAAATGGCTATGTTCGCCAACAGCAAGATACTACAGCTTGGGCTGTATTTGGTTCTGTAGATTATACTTTTTCAGATGACTTAAAAGTAACAGCGGGACTTCGTTACTCTGATGATGATAAAGATTTTGTAGCAGACCGTACACTTAGCCCAATTGGCGGCGGTGCATTACTGGTAGAGCGTGATGTTAGTGACGACCATGTTAGCTGGGATTTATCTGCAAATTATAAAGTAAACGATGATGTTAACTGGTACGGCCGTGTAGCCAATAGCTTCCGCGCACCTAGTTTACAAGGTCGTATTTTGTTTGGTGATGATGTAACAACAGCTGAATCAGAAACTGTAACATCGTACGAAACGGGTATAAAGTCAGACGTGCTAGACGGCCAAGGTCGTGTTAACGCAACTGTGTTTTATTACACTATGGACGACCAACAGCTTACAGCTGTTGGCGGTGGTGCTAACTTTAACCGTTTAGTTAATGCTGATAAAACGACTGGTTATGGTTTTGAGCTAGATACACAGTGGGTATTGAGTGATGAGTTTAATGCAACATTTAACTTAAGCTATAACAAAACAGAAATCAAAGATAACGATTTAGCTGTAGCTGTTTGTGCACAATGTACTGTAACTGACCCAATTAATGCTTCTGGGCTTGCTGTACTTGATGGTAATAGCTTACCGCATGCGCCTGAGTGGATCTCTAACTTTACGCTTCGCTACACTAAAGAACTTGCCGATGGTAACTTCTTCGCAAGCGGTGATATTTCTTATCGCAGTAAAATCAATATGTTCCTTTACGAATCGGTAGAGTTTGAAGGTAAAGAGCTTATTGAAACAGGTTTGCGTACAGGTTACACATGGTCTGAAGGCGATTACGAATACGAAGTAGCTGCTTTTGTTCGTAACTTATTTGACGAGCAACAAGTTATTGGCGCAGTAGATTTCAATAACAATACAGGTATTGTTAACGAAGAGCGTTATGTTGGTGCTGAATTTAAAGTTAACTTCTTCTAAAGATAACCTTAAATTATATTAATTTTTAAAAGCCTGCCTTGTGCAGGCTTTTATGTTTTTATAAAGCTGGTAAAGTAGCGTTAATTAATTTAAAGAGATAAGAAAATGGCTGGATTTTGGAATTACCGTGTAATTTTTTGTGAAGCAACGAAAGACGAAGCAGCGCAATATCAAATACACGAAGTAGAATATAACCTAAATGGTAAAGTAACTAACTGGTCAGAAACTGGCGCAGCCCCTTTTGGTACGACCTTAGATGAATTGAAAGATGACTCAGAACGCTTAAAAACAGCATTTGAAAAACCTGTACTTAAAGTTATGCGTAAAACGCGTGGCTATGAGCTTGTTGATGTTGATACGGGTGAAGAAGCCACTGGTGAGCCACCAGCTGGTCTAACGCAATAACTACAATTTAATAAAGGCGCTTAGGCGCCTTTTTTATTATCAAAATTTAGCTTAGGTTAAATAAGGAATAAGGAATGAGGATGACATTACAGGCAGTATTATTTGATATGGATGGCACATTAGTTGATTCAGAAAGCATGCATTTTGTATGTTGGAGTAAACTACTTAAGCCTTATGGTGTTAGTTATTTAGAAAATGATTTTTGTCAGCGTTTTTCGGGGCGCCCGACTTTAGAAGCTGCAATAGAGATTAAGCAAGAGCATAACTTATCGGTAAGTGCACAGTTTTTAGCGGATGAAAAATACCGCCTATTTGGCGAATATGTAATAACACATTTACCGCCACTCATGCCATTTACAGAGCAAACATTGAAAGCCGTAAAAGCGAGTGGCTTAAAAATGGCGCTAGTAACTGGTAGTGCTAAAAGTGAAGCCATGCCAATACTTAAAGGTTTAGGGTTTTATGAGCTGTTTGACACGGTGGTAACAAAAGATGATGTAACTAATCCTAAACCAGCAGGAGACCCATATTTACTGGCGCTTAAGCAGATAAATATACAAGCTGGCAATGCAATTGCTGTTGAGGATACATTTACCGGCGTTACGGCGGCCAACAACGCCTTGTTACGTGTTGTAGCTATTGCTAATAGCCACACTAAAGATCATGATTTTAGCCAAGCTACTTATAAAATGAGTAACTTAGATGAGTTTTGGCAATGGGCGCAATCTCAACTATAGTTTAAGCCAACTTTTACTTGCTTGGATGCGCCAATGTTTACTTTTAAACATCTGCTTTTAATTGTTGCTGTACTTTTTACGCAATGTATAAGTGCAGCACAACCCTCTGTTTTACTGGCTAAAGTATATGACGAAACTAAACATTATGATGTAAGTAAATATTTAGTCAGTGAAAAATATGATGGTGTCAGAGCTATATGGACTGGCACGCAGTTTGTTACTCGCAAGGGCAATATTATCAATTCGCCAAGTTGGTTTACAGCCACATTGCCAAATGTATGGCTTGATGGTGAGCTATGGACCAAGCGTAAGCACTTTTCTGTGCTTAGTGGCATAGTAAGAACTAAAAAACCTAATAATCATGATTGGCAAACTATTACTTATAAAGTATTTGATATGCCAGATAAAAACTTGCCTTTTAGCACTCGCTATAAAAACTATAATGAGCTCATTACTAGCCTAAACTCGCCGCATATTAGTGTTGTAGTTCAATATAGCTTTACCAATAATGAGCAGCTTACAGAGTATTTTGAAAACATAACTAAACAGGGTGGTGAGGGCGTAATGCTTCATTTGGCTAGTGCTAAGCACAGTAATGGACGGAGCAATTCATTACTAAAATTAAAGCCTTATTTAGATGCTGAAGCGATTGTAGTTGCGCATTTACCAGGTAAAGGCAAGTACCAAGGTATGTTAGGGGCATTAAGAGTAAAAACAGTACAAGGGCAGGTATTTTCTATTGGTACTGGGTTTAGTGATGCACAGCGCGCAGCCCCGCCCGAGATAGGTAGCACTGTAACATATCGATTTCATGGTTTAACAAAAAATGGTTTACCGCGTTTCGCTAGTTTTTTACGTGCCAGAGACAGTTTATAACATTTATAAATTTTACAAAGTGTGCTAAATTGCGCGGCCTTTTTGGTAATGTGTGGTGAAGTATGTTTGTAGGTTTTGATTACGGTAGTTCTAATTGTGCTATGGGTGTAATGAGCGAGGGTAATGTTCAATTAGTACCGCTAGAGCAAGGAAAACATTACCTACCGTCTACACTTTACACTCATCACAGTGCCTTGGTTGTTGACTTTGTTGCTAAGCATTTACACGGCACAGACCATGAACATAACTTTTTAACTCAGCGCGAAGCATTATTAAATACCTTACCGCGTATTAAGTCAGACCTTGATTTACAACCTTCAGATGAAACCCTATTTATTGGTCGTGAAGCGATTAGCGAGTACGTGCAGTTTCCTGAAGAAGGTTACTTTGTTAAGTCCCCTAAATCATTTTTTGGCGCAACAGGTTTAAAGCAAGGTCAAATTAACTTTTTTGAAGATATTGCAACCGCGATGATTTTAAAAATTAAGCAACGTGCTGAGCTCTCTCTAGGTAAAACACTTACGCAAACAGTGATTGGTCGCCCAGTAAACTTTCAGGCTGTGGGTGGTGAGCAATCAAATCAACAAGCGGTCGGTATTTTAGAACGCGCTGCTAAACGTGCTGGTTTTAAAGACGTAGAGTTTTTATATGAGCCACTTGCTGCGGGTATCGATTATGAGAGTGATTTAACTCAGGATCAAAAAGTACTTGTTATTGATATTGGTGGTGGTACAAGTGACTGCTCGTTTGTACAAATGGGCCCAAGCTTTAGAGGCAATAGCCAGCGCGATGGCGATTTTTTATCCCACAGCGGTAAACGTATTGGCGGAAATGATTTAGATATTGCATTGAGCTATCATGGTTTAATGCCGTTATTGGGTTTAGGCAGTACGTTTAAATCGGGTTTGCCTTTGCCTAATCAAGCGTTTTGGCAAGCGTGTAAAATTAACGATGTAAACTTACAAAGCCAATTCTATAGTGAAAGCCATACCCGAGAGCTGAATGCACAATTACGTGATGTAAGTGCGCCAGAGCTTTATAAGCGTTTAATACATTTACAGCAAAACAAGCAAGGCCATCAGTTAGTGCAACAAGGTGAATCGGCTAAAATAGCACTTTCATCTGCAAGTACATTTGATTGTGATTTAAGCTTTTTAGATAGTGGGCTGAATAAAAATGTATCGGTGAGTGACTTAAGTGTTGCCGTTGAGAGTAGTATTAGTCAAATAGTTACTTTAGCAAAACAAGCAATCAGCGACGCTGCAACCACGCCAGACATTATTTACTTAACAGGCGGTAGTGCACAATCACCATTGATCAAAGCAGCCTTAAGTGAGCATTTAGGTGATATAAAAATGGTTAACGGGGATCACTTTGGTAGTGTAACCGCTGGCCTGACTAAATGGGCCAGCATGCTTTATAAGTAGCTTAAAAATTTAAAGATCTATTTGTCGGGTTGCGAGGTATTTTTCGTAATCTGGCAATGTACGCTCAAGCTCTACGTCCATAAGCGGTGAGCTCAATAACATATCGGCGCTTACTTCATTACACGCCACCGGAATATTCCAAACAGCGGCTAAACGTAGCAGTGCTTTAACATCAGGGTCGTGAGGCTGTGATGCTAATGGGTCCCAAAAAAATATTAAAACATGTATTTCATGCTCCGCTATTTTAGCGCCTAGTTGCTGATCGCCGCCCATTGGGCCACTTAAAAGCTGAACTACATCAAGCCCTGTGGTCTTTTGGATTAAATGCCCCGTAGTACCGGTGCCATATAAAGTGTGTTTGCTTAATATGTCTTTGTGCTTTTCACACCATACTTTTAATGCTGCTTTTTTACCGTCGTGTGCAACTAAAGCAATATTCTTTTGCGCGGGAAGAGATTGTGTTTTTTGTTCCATGCTGATTCTTTTTATTAGTTAACCACTGTTTTGGTTAGTTAAAATAATAGATTGATAGCAAGGGCAATAAATACAATGCCGGTGATTCTATCAATCCAAAGTTGGCTATTTGGGTTACGTCTAAAAAACTGTGCAATTTTGTCGCCAAAATAAATATACGTGCAGTCAATCGGAAAAGCAAAAAGAGGGTAAAGTAAGCCAAAAAAAGCGAGCTGAAAAGTAGCAGATGAAAGTGTTGGATCTACAAATTGCGGAATAAATGCAATAAAAAACAGCGCCACTTTAGGGTTCAGTACTTCAGTCATCATGGCCTGAAACATGACGTTACTTTTTTTGCTGGTATTTATATGCGGTTTATCGGTTTGCGTGCCCTCAGATACAAGCTCTTGCTGCTTTAACGTGCCTTTAATCATCACAAGCCCTAAATAACATAAGTATGCTGCGCCTGCATATTGCACTGCGGCATAGGCACTAGGAGAAGCTTTTAGTACTGCGCTTAGGCCTACAACAGCAAACAGCGTATGAACAACCCCACCTAATGCAAAACCAAAAGCACTTTGCATACCAGCGCTTCGTCCATTAGCAAATGTTTGTGCCATCAAAAATGCATTTGATGGCCCAGGCGCTACTGCCATTAAAAAGCTGGCTAATAAAAATGAAACTAAAAAATCAGGATTGATCATTGAGCGCTTTTAGTTGGATGTAAAGTATGTGCTTTTTTACTCATTAAAATAATCCAAAGCGGAACTAGTAATAATAAATGAAAAGCAATTAACCACGGTGTACTTAACCCCAAATATTGGGTTAAAACAACGAGTATACTCGCGCCACTCATTTGCATAGCACCAAGTAATGCAGAGGCTGTGCCTGCTTGTTTAGGAAAGCTAGATAGGGACATACCTGCAGCAGAGCCTAAACTTAAAGCAAACCCTAATGCTGCAATTAAGATAGGTAACATAAGCGCAAATGCTGTTTCTATACCGCTAAGGGCTAGCATTAAAATGCCTGAAAAAACCAGTACACTCACACCGACACGCAAAGCGCGCTGGCTATTTCGTTTAATGTACGTTGGTAATATAAAACTTGCGACAATACTTATTACGGCATTTAACGTAAACCAAAAAGTAAAGTCGGCTACTGTGCCGCCTAAATGCGTAATAAGCCAGCCTGGTGCGAGCGTTACATAAACTAATATAGCCGACATGGCGACCATACAAATTAGACTATTAAACAAAAATATTGGTGTTTTAATAATCGGTGTAAAGCGACGCAAATCTAAAATATGGCCCTGATAATGGCTATCAGCAGGACGGGTCTCTCTAAAAAAGAATAGAGTAACAATAAGGCCTAAAATGGCAAACGCGGTTAAAAACATAAAGTTCATACGCCAGCCAAATTGTACGGTAAGCCAGGCCCCTAAAATAGGTGCCATTGCCGGAATAAAGCACACAATCCCGTTAAGATAAGTGATCATTTGCCCGCTTCGTTCACTACCATATTTGTCACGCACTATCGCAAATGCGACAACAAATGTGGCACACGCTCCAAAACCTTGAAGCGCACGTGCAATCATTAATACTTCAAAAGATGGTGAGTAATAGGCAAGTAATGCTGAGCCTGCATATAAACTAATGCCCACTATAGCCACTGGCTTTCGGCCAAATTTATCAGCTAAAGGACCTGCAATTAATTGGCCTAAACCTACTGTTAGCATAAAAATAGCAACGGTTTGCTGTACTTGTTGTTCTGTTACTGCAAATTGTTCTGCAATAGTAGGAAAAGCGGGTAAGTAAATATCGATTGCCATAGGGCAAAATATAACGAGTAACGCTAAGATAAGTAATAAAGTCATATTAGGTTTAGCGGGCTGTGTTTGCATTGAGTCTCCTTTTGCCGAGTATTTTAGGTGGGCACTCGTAAAAAAGAAAGGGCTTATGGCCCCTGCATAGATTGTCATTATTATTATTTGATTAGATTAAGCTAAAAAGGCAGTATAAATGCGCTTTTTAAAGCTGGTCTGATGTGTTAATTTGAGAAAAGTAACTGTTGATGGAAAAAATAATAATGAGTAATAAATCTGCACTTGTACAAACATGGCATAAATTTAAGCGTCTACCTTTTGGGAATTGGCTTTTTACTAAAGCTGTTTGTTTTAAAGCGCCATACTTTGGTTCGATGAAGCCTTACGTACTTGACCTTCGAGAAGGGCATTGTAGCGCAGTGGTTAAAAATCGTCGCAGCGTTCATAATCATATTGGAACTATTCATGCTATTGCGCAGTGTAACTTAGCTGAGTTGTGTGCGGGTGTGATGGTCGATGCAACAGTGCCAGTTAAAACCCATCGTTGGATCCCAAAAGGGATGACTGTCCGCTACTTAGCAAAAGTAGATACTGACGTGACTGCAATTGCGGAAATTGATTTACCACATAGGTGGATTGATAAAGAGGACTTAGTAGTACCGGTTAAGCTTTATAACACCCGCAATGAACTTGTTTTCACTGCAGATATTACAATGTACATTACTGAAAAAAGGTAACTTACGTTAAGCTGATTTGACTTAGCTTTTATCAGCGGCTTGTTTATTTACAAACGATAAGTCGCTGCCGTCTTCCTTCAACAATGCTTTAACTTCTTTTGCAGGTTTAAGTTCTTTTGAAATTAGTTCAGGCTCTTCTTTTTCAAAACGTTGCTTTAAACTGCCTTCAATTACTGCGCCTGCATCAATACTCAATGTATCGTGAAACACATCGCCATGAACATGCGCACCGCTTTGTACTTTCACTTCACTGGCATTAATTGAGCCAATAACTTTGCCTTTAACAATGACGCTTTTAGCTTCAACAATACCTTCAACAACACCCGTTGAACCAATAACTAAATGCTCCACTTTTATGTCACCATCAATGCGGCCATCAAGTTGTACTTCACCCTGGCTAATTAAAGTGCCTGTAAGGCAGACGTCTTGTGAAATAATAGACGGTGTGTGATTTACTCTTTTTAAATTAGAGCTAACTGTTTTTTGTTTTTTTCTACCAAACACGAGAAAGCGCCTTTGTTATTTTTAGAGGATTGACTTGTTTACCGTTAAGCAATACTTCGTAGTGTAAATGAGTGCCTGTGCTTCTACCTGTGCTGCCCATTAAACCAATTATGTCGTGTTTAGTGATCTGCTGACCTTTTTTCACCTTAATTTTATTTAAGTGTCCAAATCGTGTCACTAAGCCATTTTTATGCTCCAGCTCAATAAAGTTACCATAACCACCATTACGACCGGCACGAAGCACTACAGCGTCTGCTGGCGCAAATATTTCGGTTTTATGCCAACCGGCTAAATCTATTCCTTTATGAAAGGCATGATTGCTATTCATTGGATCTTTTCTGAGGCCAAAGTTGCTTGAAATATAATATTTAGCTTTAGCTAAAGGCAGGGTATTTGGTAGCTCAGTTAAAAAGTTTTCTAAATTATTTAATGCTAATAACTTATCAACGATAGCTAAAAAGTGGCTTGGGATTTTTGTTTCGTTAAATGTATCAAGTGGGCCACCTTGTGCGGTTGTTTGGTCGCTTAAGATTAAATGTTGCTCAAGCGCAGACTCAATCCCTGCACCTTTCACCATAGCTAAAATAGCTTGGTGACGTTCGCTAATTTGGTTATCTAAAAAGTTAAAACTTTGTTCATAGTGATTATTCAAATTGGCAATTCTTGCTGAGAATGGAATTGGAGCTATTAACTGCGCCTGTTTACTTTTTGGATTTTCATCGACTAATGGTTCGTGAAATTCATTGCTGCTTTCATTGATTGGCACGTCAAGATCTGAATCAAGCTTAATAACGTCTTTGCTAATCGAAGCGGGAAGGGACTCTATCATGCTTTGCAGTAGCGCCTGCTTTTGCTCAAGTATTGCAAGTTGTTCTAATTGCGTTGCTTGCAGGGCTTGCTGTTCACTGACTTTTTGTTGCCAAAGTGTTTGCTTGTTTATTTGACTTTGTTCTATATCAGATATTTTATTAGTTTGTGTGTAAACACGAAAGCTCGAAATACTCAGCCAAATAAAAGTGGCTAAAATAAGCGATGCTACAAGAAGTTGAAACCAAGAGGCTAAAACAACATGCTTAACTTCGCCATTTTGGCGAATAAGTAGCTGACGAGCTGGGAAAAATTTATGATAAAAAGACTTTATAAATACTGACATGGCATATAAACACTGGCTATTAACCGAATTAAGATAGCAATTTGAGTTAAAAAAGCTAGAAAAAAATTGTAACTGTTCAAAAATTAATAAAAAAGGGCTGCTTTTAGTAAGCAGCCCTTTTAATAATTATTTTTAATACTCGTATTACTTTGTAGGCAGTACTGTGCTCTCTACAGAGCCAAAACCTATGCGTGCATAGCCTTCTTTTTCACACCAGCCGCGCATAATAACGTTATCGCCATCTTCTAAAAAGCTACGTTGTTCGCCATTGCTTAGCGTAATTTTTTCTTTACCGCCACGAGAAAGCTCAAGTAAAGAACCCGCTTCTTCGTGCGTTGGACCAGACTGAGTGCCCGAACCTAACATGTCACCTGGCATAAAGTTACAGCCATTTACTGTGTGGTGAGTAACCATTTGTGCCACAGTCCAGTAAGAGTGCTTAAAGCTAGATGTTGATACACGCGTTGGGTTATGGCCTTCGCTACGCATTTTTTGCGTTTGGATTTTAACATCCATTTGAATATCAAAAGCACCTTGGTCGCGATTCGCTTTTGACTCTAAATAGTCCATAGGCTGTGGATCGTTTTCATCACGCGTCCAGCTTGTTCTATAAGGCGCTAGCGCTTCGGTTGTAACAATCCAAGGCGATACAGTTGAAGCAAAGTTTTTAGCTAAAAATGGACCAAGCGGTTGGTATTCCCACGCTTGCAAGTCACGTGCTGACCAATCGTTAAATACACAAAAGCCAAATACGTGGTTTTCAGCATTTTCGATAGCGATTGCATCGCCCAGTGCATTGCCTTTACCTAAGTAAATACCCAGCTCTAGTTCGTAATCAAGGCGTTTACAAGGACCGAATGATGGCACTTCTGCATCAGGCGCTTTAGTTTGGCCTTTAGGGCGATGAAATGTTTGACCTGATACGTCAATAGATGAAGAACGACCATGATAACCAATAGGTACCCATTTATAGTTAGGTAGTAATGGGTTATCAGGGCGAAACAAACTACCCACAGCAGTAGCATGATAAATAGAAGTGTAAAAGTCGGTGTAATCGCCGATACGACAAGGCAAAGAAAACTCTATATCAGATTGTGCTACAAGCGTATCGCTAAGCGCTTGTTGGTGCTCAGAGCCTGCTCGTAGTGCTTTTGAAAGCGCTAAACGCAGTGCTGACCAATACTGCCCCCCTAAACCCATAAATGTATTTAGAGTTGCTTCACTTGCTGCATCAGCGGCTGTTTTAGCGTCACCTGTTAAAACATTTAATTTACTCAGTTTTGCTAAATCAATTACTTGGTCACCAATTGCAACACCACCACGAAAGGCCTCATCAGACCCTTTACGGCGAAACTCTGCAAACGGTAAGTTTTGAATAGGGAAGTCGCAATTATCAACATTAGCTGACTCTACCCAGCTGGTTAAATTAATATCGTGGGTTTCGTTAATTAGGCTCATTACATTTCCTTTGGATTTTACTGTATGGCGACAAGGTATAGTTTATTTAATCATACTTGTACTTGGCGCCATACTTTTTAAATATTAAAACGACAAAAAGCAGCGAAGTTCGCTGCTTTTAATTTACTCAAATATTTTATAAAACGCCGCGACGCTCTTGGTCGCGTTCGATTGATTCAAATAATGCTTGGAAGTTACCTTCACCAAAGCCACCATCATCAACGCGTTGGATCATTTCTATAAAGATTGGACCAAATAAGTTTTTAGAGAAAATTTGTAATAAATAACAATTTTCACTTTGGCTATCTACGAGTATCTGGTGCTGACGAATTTTTTCTTTATCTTCAGCAACCCAAGGTACTCGGTCAAAAATAGTATCGTAGTACTCTGGGATAATATCGAGCGTTGCAATTGTTGATTTATCAAGCTTATCAAGAGAACTTACTAGGTCATCTGTTAAAAACGCTAAATGTTGAACGCCTGGGCCGTTGTACTCACCAAGGTATTCATCAATTTGGTTGTTATCGTTACCTTTACCTTCGTTTATTGGAATAGAGAAGGTGCCACAAGGTGATTTTAGTGCATACGAAATAAGCGCTGTTTTTTGACCTTTAATGTCAAAGTAGCGTACTTCAGTAAAACCAAATACGTCTTTATAAAAGTTAGCCCATTTTTCCATGGTGCCTTTATAAACGTTATTGGTTAAATGATCGATTCGGATAAAGCCTTTATCTTCTACAATATTTTGCGTTTCTAAATCTTCAAAATCACTTTCGTAAATAGTACCTTTGTCGCCAAAATTTTCAATAAAGTAAATTAGGCTGTCGCCAATGCCATAAATTGCAGGGTAAGGCATGTTTTTATGTGTTGAATCAGTGGCTGGTTTTGCACCACGCTCTACAGCAGTTTCAAATGCTTTTTGCGCATTCTCAACACGCCAACCCATTGAACAAATAGCAGGACCATGGCTTTTAGCAAATTCTGCAGAAAAACCTTCACGCTCGTTATTCAGTAAAAAATGAATATCGTTTTGGTTGTAATAAACAATGTCTTTACCTTTGAATTTTTTAAGCTTAGAGAAGCCAAAATCAGTAAATACTTTATCCATATAATCAGCATCAGGTGTTGCGTACTCGGTAAATTCAATACCGACTAAACCTAAATAGTTATTTACTTCACTCATTATTATTACTCCCGCAATTAAGCACTGCGATTATGTGTTGTTGTCATATTGCAGTAGATAATCAACCAGATTTTTGATTTGGGGAAGAGGGGGGCACTATTTAGTGTGTAGTGTATGTGTAAATTTTATAGGACGGTTATTATAAAGTTACGTGTTTGTAATACAGTTAAATAAAATGAAGTTATATGGCATAGGATTGAATAGTGGTTTTTATTCTTAATGTGTTGTTTTTAAATAACAAAAAGGAGAGTTCACTTGCGTGAAGCCTCCTTTTAGAATGAACAAGCAAAAGCTTAGTTGTATTTAATTATTTACACTTTTAGAGTTGCTACCAAAGAACTTGTTACGTTGCTCAATCCATTGGTTTGTTTTTATCGCTGGCGCAGCTTGATAGTGACGTTCAATCGTTTGATTTAACACTCGCGTTGGTTGCTCAAAGGACAACTTTTGTTGTGCGCCGCCCATACTTTTAATTTCACCGCGAGTCATAGCACGACCAGCATAGAGTAATGCATTTAAGTAACCAGGTCGGGTTTCGTAGTTGTTATCTGTAAATAACAGGATTGTTTTATCAAGTGCCCATCGACGGTTTATCTCACCTTCTTCTTTAACGCCTTCGAGTTCACCATCTACGTATATTTCAAATACGCCATTTGTTGGTGCGGCATAAAATACAAAGGCAATACGATGCCAGTTACCTGGTTCAGTATCGCCAAAGTATCCACTATTGCTGGTTGCTTCACCGTACCCACCGTCTGGGCTTGCAAATATATCTGCGTCATCTGTATCGTAGTTTTCGGTATCTGCTTGGATTATTGCGCGGTAAATGTCGTTTGTTTCCAATGGCCAGTTTATATCCATAACTATTGTGTAGTCAGACACTAACCCGTCATCCTTAAAATCACCATTTGCAGCTGTGTTTAACGTAATTAATAGGCCTTCTGTTGGAGAGTGACGAGTAAAAGCCATTACACCAGAAGGACCATCAGTTAAATCGGCAATATTAAGATCAGTGGTTGTCTCATAGCGTGTATCTTCTGGGCCCCAACCGTCATTTTCTGGGTCAAAGTAGCTTAAAACAGATGGGCCTGAGTCTGGAGTTAGTGGGTTTGTTGGATCGTCAAAGTTCCAAGTTGTTATATTTGCAACATCTTGGCAAGCATTAAGCTGTGTGTCTGTATCAAGGTGAAGACATTGAGTTGTTCTAAAGCGCGCGTATTGATCAAGTAGCCACCATGCTTCGGCAATTGGCTTTACATCATTAAAAGTAACACTGCTAAAAAATAAATCTGGATTAAGTGCCGCACCTTTAAATAAAGCGACATTATAATTTGTCGTTACTTGAATATCTTCTGGCTTTAACACAAACCAATCGGGTTGGCTGGCAATCATTGTATTTAAATCAGTGCCTGTAACGGTTACTTGATACAGCGAATTAAAGCCAGGTGTGTTTGAAGGCTGTCTTTCAACATAAAATGCTTTGTGAAAATCTTCTTGTGTAACAGTGCCTGGCGTCCATCTTTTTTGTACAAGTTCAGGGTTAAGCAGCGCTGCGTTGATTGAGCTTGAATGTTTAGTTGCAAGTGCTGCTATTTGTGCAACTTCAAAACTACTTGGGTAGTTTTCTGAAATGGCAATTTCTGTATCAGCATCGGGTGCATATCGGCCCATTACTTCATCGATAGCTAGCTTGGTTTCTTCGTCAGGTTCTATAGATGTTCGCGTATCTACATGTTGATAATCGTAACGACTTAGTGCTTTATCTGCAGTATTAAATACTAAATTTAAATCGGTGACTCCGCGAGCATAAAATTCTGGTTGAATGACTAAAGCATTATTTTCAAGCTCTATAAAGTCTTCACCACCATGAGTATGCCCACCAAGCACTAAATCTATACCAGGCACATTGGTTGCTATCTCAACGTCAGTTCCTTTACCTAAGTGGCTTAGCATTATCATGTAATCAACATCACCGCTGTATTGGCTTACAATACTTTGTGCGATTTGTTGCCACTTCCAACTCATTTTAAATTGTTTTATAAAGTCAGGAATAGGGTCATCTTCAATTGGCTCGTCAAGTTCATCCCATGGTACTGACGTCATCCCAAACACACCCAATGTTATGCAGCCAACCTGTACTTTAGCAAAGTCGACACCGCCAAAACTCTTATTTTTTTCTCCCTCAAATCGGGTATTACTTGCAAGTACAATGGCATTATCGTCTTGTGAAAACTCAAGCAGCTTTTCAGGACCCCATGCATAGTCATGATTGCCTAAAACACGTAAATCAAAAGCCATTAGCTTTACGGTTTCATCAGAGGCTAAGCCTTGTGATATTTGCTCTGCAACGGTCCCTTTTTCGTAATCATCACCACCATCGGTAAATAATGTATGCGGAGATTCGCTTAGCGCTTTTTTATAATAAGCTTTAATGCGGCTAAAATATTGTTCCTGATACCCAAAGCGAGAATGCATGTCGGCAACGTGCACAAACCTTACAGATTGCTCTGTTGCATTTGCATCACAGGTTGGGCCAATATCAGAAAACGCGACAGTACGTTGCATTTCTATTGCATAGCTACCTAGTTGGTCTACTTGTGCGCTAACAAAGCCTTGCGATACCGTTGAATTAGTAATACTTGACCAAGAATCGCCGCTCAAACGCGCAATAGTTAATTGGCCGCCTAATACATAGTCGTCAGGTATTTTTATAGTGATTGTCATTGGGCTAGAAAGTTGGAGTGTATTCGGGGTAAGCGTATGTATATCTGAAATGATATTTTTAGCTTGATTATTCTCATCAAGGACTAATTTTTCGTAGGTTATTTCAGTATCGTTAGCCACTATTTCCCCAGGGGCATTGATAGTAAAGTTACCTTCATCTAATGACGTTTGTAAGCCATTAGCATTGGTAATAATTAAGCCACTAGACTCAGGTTCTAAAGGATCATTTGGATTTACTGTAACTTGATCTTCGGCTCCACCACAGGCAGATAAAAAAATAAGGAGAAATGCTATTAGAGTGGCACGTAATAATCTTAATGAATGCATATACTGCTGTCCCTGAGTCTATTGAATAATCAATCAGGACATAATATCAGTTAACGGGGGCAGGGCAAAGTTGAATAAAAAAATTCCCCCATAGAAGCTATGGAGGAATGTTTAGGTTATGTTGTTATATTAAAAATAAACAACAATTAAGAGACTTTCTCTTCTAACCCTTGTTTTTCCCATACTTTAGCTTTAAAGGTCATTAGTACTAAGACAGCACCAACACCAATGCTAAATAATGCAATTTGTAAGTATAAGTTAGGAATTTCAGAAACATTATTCGGATCGAAATTACCAGCAAGTAAACCCGCAATAATATTACCGATTGAGTAAGTTAATACAAATACACCCATCATTTGACCTGTGTAACGTCTAGGCGATAACTTACTTACAGCACTTAACGCTACAGGGCTTAAACAAAGCTCACCCACTGTATGTAAAAAGTACGTAGTAACAAGCCAGTAAGGCGCTACTTTTAGGCCTTCAGCTGCGTAATGAGCCGCCATAAACATAACTAAAAAGCCAGATGCCATGATAATTAAGCCAATTGCACATTTAACGCTGTAGCTAGGTGACACTAAGCTTTTAGATAAGTTAATCCAAAGCGCTGCAAAAAATGGCGATAAAGCAATAATAAACAGTGAGTTTAATGATTGAAACCACGTTGTAGGGATTTCAAAAGTACCAATAAATCGGTCGGTGTAATCACGGGCAAATAGGTTTAATGAAGAACCGGCTTGTTCAAAGCCAGACCAAAAACATGCAGAAGCAATACAGACTAAAAATAGTGCCCACATTCTTTGTTTTTCGGCATCGGTTAATTTACCTGTAAAGTAAATAACACCAAAATAAACAAAAAAGATAATAGTAAATACAATCGCTGTGTAACCTGCAACCACTGTTGGATTGATTACAATTGCGCCGGTCATTGCAGCCGTAGTAACTGCAGCAGCTGCAATTACAAATGCAGCAATACCAATCCATGCACGTGAAGTACCTTTAGGACCTAATGGATTTGCTGGTAAAGAGCTATGCTCTGGTAAGTTATTAAGTGTGAGTTTGTACTGAACTAAACCAATGGCCATACCGACAGCTGCCGCACCAAATGCCCAGTGCCAGCCTACGTTCTCCATAAAGTAACCACATACGTAGTAACCTATTAAAGAACCCATGTTAATACCCATGTAATAAAGAGCGTAACCGCCATCACGACGCTCATCAGTATCACTGTATAGTTGGCCTACCATTGCACTGATATTTGGTTTTAGTAAACCAGTACCTGTTGCTACAAATATTAAGCCAATGAAGAAAGAATAATCATGTGGAATAGCCAAAATAATGTGGCCAATCATAATGATTATACCGCCATACCAAACTGCTTTTTGACCACCAAACAATCTATCAGCTAGCCAACCACCAGGTAAGCCTAAAAAGTATACTGCGCCCGTATACAAACCATAAATTGCAGCAGCTGATGCAACAGTAAAGGCAAGGCCTTCTTCTTGTAAGCTTGCTGTCATGAATAATACGAGCATAGCTCGCATACCGTAATAACTCATTCGTTCCCACATTTCAGTGAAGAACAATGTCGAAAGTCCTTTAGGGTGGCCACACCAACCACTATCTGGAGCTGAACTCATATTTACTTCCTAACTTTAAGAATTGTTGTAATGGCCTTATAATTTTTTGCTTTAGCTATTTTAGAATTTGTAACCACTAAAATGCTCGACCATCAGTATATTATTTGTAGCTAAGATAATGATTTGCTATATGGCAGTAACACCACAAGGTAAGAGACACACCCTTATCCTAGTTACAATTGCGCTCAAGTATACATATACCTTAGTGCTAGGGGAAGTGTTCGCGGTGTATCACCTTATGCCAAGTTAAAACTCAGCATAAGGAACAATAGGGGTGCCTGGAAACTCAAGTGTTCCGTACACAGGATTAAAGTAGTAACGTATATAAAGCTGGCCAAAATTTGGTTCGTAAAAGTCAGAACGATCGATGGCTAAGTAACCACCAAAGAACCAATTCGGCGTTATTCTATACTCAAAACTACCTTCAAGATTATATGAAACACCAGAACTTGTTTCACCTTCAAATACAGGATCAACACCTGTTATTGACTCTCTATCATATGCAGCTATTTGCAAATCGCCATCATTAGGGAAGAAATCAATAGATTGAGTTTTTGTTTGCGAGTAGGAAACACCGGTTTTTAATCGATAAACAAAATCATCGCCCCAACGCGCGTCATAAGTGAGTGGCACAGATAAACCTACATAGTTTTGTGGGCTGTAATAACCACCATGACCCCATGTTTCTTCACTTAAATTATACTTGTATGCCCAATGTAATAAGCTAGCGCCTGCGGTGAATTCACGCTCTTGATTGCTAATTACACGGTAATAAGTACCGCCCATCATACGATAGCGTTGGTTGTCTTTTACATTTTGGCCTTTATATAGGGTAAAGTCGGCGCTTGACCAAAAACCCCATTTTCCGCCTAAGTCGTGTGATACATTAGCCGTTAGGCCTGTAGAGCGTACACCACCCCAAACTTCACCTGTTTTTACATCTTTAAGACCTGCATAAGAAAGTACCGAGCTTGTAACTGGGCGTTTTTCAAGTTCTAGGCTGTATCCAAAATCACCAAAACTGTCTGCGTAATTTACACCCCATACAATATCTTCAATTAAAAAGCCAAGTGGAGTTGTACCTACATCAACACGCCAGTTTTCATTTTGCCAACCAATACCTACATCTACACCACTTTCCTGTGGTGTTACTTCATTGATTGAACAGGTAAAAATACACAGTGCACCTTGTCCATAGCGGCTGCCAGCAAATTGCTCATCAAAGCGCGTTGTTTGTGCGCTAATAGTAGTCGGGTCTACTTTAATAAACCCTTGGCCTTGCCAAAGCGGAAAGTAAGCCTCAATCGGGACTAAGCCCGCACCAAGTGTTGCTTCGCTTTCGGTGCTTGTTTGCCCACTAAAGTTAACACCAATAGCAATGTATGCTTGGTTTTTGTTTTGCTCGTTTATTAGCTCTCTTTTAGCACCGTTTACATACCATTCATCGTTTTCATCTATTTTTGAAAGCGCTCCGTAAAGCTCTTTTTCATTTAATGTACGATTAGGAAATAGGGTTTGCGCGTACCAAGATTGTGCTTGTTCGGTTTCGTTGAATTTGCTGGCTACTTGAGCGCCTAAATAACGTAGTTCTTGATCGTTGGGTGACTTTTCAACAAGTTGCTTAGCTAAGTAAAGTGCATCCCCTGAGTAATTAAACTCATTGAGAGATGACATGATTTGGCGTTGCAAATAACCTTCTTGCGATGTGGTTTGCGTAATCGCTTTTTGCGTAACTTCTTTTGCTTGAAAGTCGTCCCCAAGTTCTATGTATGCATTAGCAATAGCGAGTAGTGCTTGAGGTTCAATGGTTTGTTTATTTTGTACTTTTTGCTGGTACAAAATAACGGCCGCTTCGCGTTGTTCAAGTGCTAAATTTGCATTAATAAGGGCAGTAGTTGTTGCTGGAGTATTTTTATATTTTTGATCCAGCTGGTTAAGCTTAGCGATTAAATCACTACCATTGTAATACTGAGTAATATAGCTATTTTGTAGCTGTACATATTGAGTTGTTTCGTTTTCAGTTGCGCTCTCTGGTAATACGTACTTTTCAAACCATTGCTTCGTTTTATTTTCATCACCTTGCTCTAAAAGCCACTCACCATAAAGTGTATGCCAATAAGCAGAAAGAGAAGGCTCAGCTTCCAGTGCTTTGTTTATAAGTTTTATAGCGTGTTTTTTTTCATTAATTCGATACCAGCTTCGCGATAACTCTGCCTGCATAGCGGGTGTTAAATTTTGTGCTTCTAGGTTGCTTAAATGATAGATTGCAGTGGCTTTATCTTTAGCATCAAGGTGGCGCTCACTTTGTGTCAAAGAGTCATTAAGTTGCAGCTGCTGTTCAAGCGCAATAATGTCTTTATCTCTGGATTTAAATGGAATGTACTGCAAGGTTTTAATAGCACCTTGATAATCATCAAGGGATCGTAAAAAAAGCGCGTGGCTGTAACGAATCTGAGGGTTTAACGGAAATTGCCACAGCACATTATTAAATAAAGCGCGGGCCTCTTCTGTCAGCCCCTTTTGTTGGTATATAAAGGCTAAATCGTAGTATAACCAAGGCTGTTCTGGCGCTATTTCAATAGCGTCTTTTAATACTTTTTCGGCTTGCTCTAAATCTCCCGACTGTGCAAACGTATTTGCCTTTGCACGGTACTGACTGCTTAAAGATACAGAATAAGATTCTTTAATTAGTTTCTTTTGATTAAACGATAAGCTGTTATAAAAAGAGGTTAGGGCTTTTTCATTCTGCTCTAATTCAGCTATTTCAAGTAGGCCTATTAAAGCGCTGCTATTAAGTGGATCACTTCTTAAAACAATTTGATATGTAAGTGCAGCCTGTGAATATTGCCCTTGAGCAAATTGTAATAAACCTTTGTTATATATTACTGTATTAGTTTCTTGTTCTAAGGTGGCTGCTAAATCAAGCTTAAGCTTAGCCGTTTTAAATTCTTTATTATTAATGGCATTTTTAGCTTCGCGTATATAAAGCCAAAGCTTAGCTGTTTTTGCTAATTCTTGTAGTGTTTCACGTTCAGCGAACTCAGTTGTGTACTTTTGTGCACGAGTAAAATATTGATACGACATTTGGTTTTCACCAAGGCGTAAATAGAGTGTGCCAAGGCTTCGCATTATAGCGCCGTCTTGCGGTCGGCCTCTTAAAGCTTTTAAAAGTAAAGGCTCTGCGGCAGCAAGTTTATTTTTCTCAAGTAATTTATCGCCTCTTACCCAAAGTTGATAGGCGGGGTCGGCAAGAAGTGTTTGACGTTTTTTATAATCTTTTAGAAAGTCTTGGTATTGTAATTCACCTTTACTACTAAAAGGATAAAGAGTGAAATAGCGCTGATACTGCTTAACTGTATCATCCGTTAAGGGCATTTCTAGCAAAGCACTAAGCCAAATATATTCTACTTCATTAATAAAAGTAGGGCCTGCACCATATTTACTTAAAATATCAATCGCTTTTTTATCTGTAAGATTACGCCTAAGTAGGTGACGCGCATAAGCAATTTCTATCTGCGCAATACTTGGGTAGCTTTGAGCTAATTTATTATAGCCTTTTTTAACACTTTCCCATTGGGAGCTATCTTGTCCATACCAGCTTAAATGCTCAAGCTCGTAATCTAATGTAGGGTAGACGTTTTTAAAAATATTATTATAGATTTCGCGAGCTTGTTCATAACGACCCGCGCGAGCCAATAATTTAGCTTGCTGAATTGAAGATTTGTCTTTTCCTTCAGTACGCGAAAGGACTTTTAGCTTTTCAACGCACGGAGCTTGTTTGGTAAGCCCATTATCTATTTTACTTAGTAATTGGTTGGCTTTCGCTGATTCGCCATTGGCAAAATCATAACGCGCTACCGCGCACTGTGTTTCTATGCGGGCAGGGGCAATAGCGACTAGCTTTCTCAAGCTATCTTCAACTAGTTTTTTATTTTGCTGTGCTTCACCAATACCTATTTGGCTTAATAACCAATCAACAGATTGCGTATCAATATCGTTGACTGTGTTAGCGCTTAATCCAGAGCTAAGCGCTAATGTGCAAGCGAGGGCAAACCTTAACGGCATTCAGTGCTCCATACTGGTTGTAGCGTCCCATCTGCTGTAATTGAAAAACGCTTATTTAAAGCACTTGTACCAAATAAGTTAAGTACGCTGTCGTAATAACGAGTCTGGGTAAATGATTTATCAATCATTAGTTTTTGCTGGATCGCCATTACTGTAGAATTATCGTTATTAGTCGCTAGTAAAGGTAATAAAGCTGAGTTAAAGCCCAGAGGGCCTCTTTTTTCAGATTTTCCAGATTTAGCAAAAGTATTTAAAGGCACGTAACCACGTTTATTAATTGTTTCTATAAAAGGGTTAAATTGCGCTAATAGCTCTTTTTTATAAGGTGCGTTGTCTGCCATCATACTTGCCCATAAATATACTCTAATAGCGTTGTAACTGCCCAAATCGCTCGTTTTTTTATCGTAATAAAAGCCGTTATTTGCATCAAACATTACCCAGTCAGGGCTAACACCTTGCTTTGCTGTATCTAAAATCAACTTTGCTGAGCCTTCGTGCAGTTGATGCCAAGGCGAGTGTGGATAAAGCTTTTTAAACTGCTGATAAATAAATAACGGTGAGTAGCTTGGGTTTAACTTAAAACGCTCATTATCAAATTCAAAACCAGTAGGGGCGGGTAGTAATGATAAACCTAGGCCCGAAATATAGGCGGTTTCTTCACGCATTATCCGCTTCGCAAGTACGGCTGCTAATATGCTGTAGCGGCGGTCATCCCAAAGAATAGCAGCTTGCGATAAACTGTATGCTATCCATAAGTCAGAATCAGACGCTGGATTTGAATCTAAAATTCCGCCAACATTTTGATTGTTAACACCCCATTGCCATGCCGGTAAACGAGTGCTTAAATCACCTTCTGATAAATGTTCTTGCGTCCAATCAAGCACTAAGTCAAACATTGCTTTGTCATTTGCTACAACAGCAAAAAATAAGGCATAAGATTGGCCTTCAGAGGTTGTGACTTTTTGCTCACTCCCCAAATCAATAACGCGACCATCTTGGCTTATAAAGTTACTTTTAAACGTTTGCCATGCATCCCATGGTTGGCATTGCTCTATTTGTGCATTGGCATTAAAGGTAAATAATGCAATCACGGTAAAAAATACATTAATGAGTGACTTCATTACTTATCTCCTTCAGCTAAGCGCTTGTATGTTAATGCTTGTAGTAATCGCCATATAATAAATGAGATCAGCAGTAGTGTTAAAATAGACAATAGTGCCAGTACAAATGGGTGATCCGATAAATGGAACCAAATTAGGGTATGCACAGGAATGTGACCAACAAAATATTGTTCATCAGTTTTAATTGTCTTAATGCCTTGAGAATTTATGACCGCAGCACTGCCTTTAATTTGCGCAAGAGCTTCTGAACTCATTAACGCATCATCAAGTAGAGTAAAGGCTTTTTGTGATGTTGCACTAAGCGATACAATTGAACGCTCTGAATCAAACGGTGATTGAAAGCCAGTAATAACGGCCATATCACCACTACTTTTTATACTTACTTGGACTTTATCTGTTGTCTGCTCATCGTAAGCACCATTGTATATGGCTTGTTTTATAGCGCGCTGATTATTATCAAGCAGGATATTGGTTTGCGCATCTTCATCTAAGTTATTAGCAATGCTATTAGGTTTGGCGATTACTAAGATGTCTTTATCATCTAAGTTGGCATCTTCGTTTAAATGAGCAACACTTATTCTATGAGCGGGGTAGCCTGTAATAGCACCAAAGTGGCCTGTTAAATTAAACAATACAGATAGTGCTTTAGGTGATGGAACTTCATCTATCAATACTAAAGTTTGTTGTAAGTCTGCGTATTTTGTAAATGGGAATCCGCTGTTTGCAAATACATTTAAATCAGGTAAAGCCATGTAATGATCAAACCCACTTACATCAATGTTAGAGTTTCCATCAATTACCCCGTACTCGCCACCAGGTGGAGCAACGGCACATTCGCCTTTTTTAAGTACTGCAAATCTAAAGTCAAAATTTAACTCATTTCGGCTGGCAAGATTAATACCGTCTAATGAAAAGTCTTCAGCGCTTTGCGTTGTGTCTGTATTAGCAATTAAAGGCAGCAACGTTTTAGCGGTAGTTAACGATGTGTCTTTTTTATCAAGTAAAAAACCACTTATAAATTCTTGGTTTATTAGCATGTTCAAACGTGAATTTAATGTTTCGCTCTCTGGGGTATTACGGTATTGCAAAGTAATAGGAATCCCTTTTTCACGCCAAGTAAATAAATCCGGTGCAAAACGAACATTTAATTTTATAGGGCCGTTGTTAAGACCCTCAGCTTGTAACTGAGTTGGGTAGTCAATAAGCTCGTCAAAGTGCACGGGACGATCGTTTCTTAGCCATCTCGGCGCATCATAAGCTTTACGCAGTGGGAGTTTGTTAATTGCTTCGATGCTTGCACTTCGGCCAGTCATAATTTTATGACCAAATACCAAACCTGTGACCGCTGTTTTTAAGTCTTTTTCATCACGCCCCAAAATTAACAGCATTTTATTGTATCTGTGAATAGGGCTTGAAATTAGCTCAACGGTTGGCTTTTCAACATCTGGGTAATCTTTTAAAAAATCAGGTTTTGAGTCATTAGTAATAAACACCACACTATGCTGCTCTGGTGCTTTATTTAAAACTACTGGAAAGTTAGCGCCACGCCAGTCAGCTTGTGCGCCAAACCAACTAGATAAAGTGGCTGCAGCTTCTATTGCTTGTGTATTAGGTGTGCTTGCAAATACAAAAGGTAAGTTTAGTTTATTGTAATCTTTAGCATCAAAAAATGGTTCTGGTAAATACTCAAGACGGCTATCAATTGCTAACTGTTTTTGATCAAGCGTAATATGGCTAGATTTGTTTATTTCAGTCCAGATTGAGCGGCTAAAGTAATCTTGGCATCGTAAGTCATAGTAACCGACTAACTCAAAGCGGATTTGGTTGTAGTCTTGAATATATTTAGCATTTAGATCTAGGCTGTGACTTACCGTATTTTTTACAACACTTAGTTGTTCATTAATAGGCAATACAGTGACTAGGTTATCGTTAAAGTAAACTTTTAAATGCGATACATTAGCCAGTAATGAAGGTGAGTTAGTGTACGAAAAGTTAAGTTTTAAATTAGTGCTTAACTTGTCGATTCTATTTGTAAAATCGACACGAGAATTGTTATTAACACCGTCGAGTTTATAGTCGTTGAACCCTAACTTTTCAAAACTAAGACGTAAACTAGAGACCTGAGCGCTTTCAGGGTAGCCATTTACGAACATAGTTTTGTCGTGCATAGGCTCGATAGCGAGCACTTTATATGCGCTACTAATAAGTAACAATGTTAGAAATGTATTAAGTAACTTTTTAATCATGATTATTATGCACTATCGGTTTTTTTGGAGTAAATGAATTTATGTAAATGACAGCATTAGTCATAAACTTAATAATTGGTTGTAACGCTCTTGGAGCATGAAATAGTAAATTACTAAAGCCCCGTAAACTGGTTTTTTGCACTTCTTTGAAGCTATACGATGGACGGTCATGTCTAAAGTTATTTTGCCAATCTAACCAAGCATCTGCTCTTGAGAAGGTACATTGTATAAACGCTCTCTGTTTTTCGAGAGATAAATCTTTAAGTGTAAGGCCAATTTGTTTTCTACGCGTATTACATACATAAGTTGTAAACGAAAATTGCTTGTTACCGCGACTCATTAATAATTCAATTTTATCGTTAACGCGGCATAAATGTGCGTGTTCAGTCTCTATGCCTACACCGTTATCTGAATAATCTGTTATTTTTACTTTTAAAGTATGACCATTTGCTAAACGAACGCCGGCAGGAAAGTTTGCCTTAATACGATGCGAGTGCCTCACTTGGCGTGCTTCAGCAGCAACT
The DNA here is from genome assembly GCF_015864775.1 of Pseudoalteromonas sp. NSLLW218. Classification (NCBI taxonomy): domain Bacteria; kingdom Pseudomonadati; phylum Pseudomonadota; class Gammaproteobacteria; order Alteromonadales; family Pseudoalteromonadaceae; genus Pseudoalteromonas; species Pseudoalteromonas sp. NSLLW218. Next base: position 244,362 of record NZ_JADYWO010000005.1, read on the forward strand.
GCAACAGCAGCACCTAAAATAATAATATTATAAAAAGCCCAACCCATACTTATTATAAGTACACCAACCTGACTTGAGTCACCTAAAAACAGACGTAATACACCCACTATTATTCCAAGTAAGTTAATAAGTAAGAGAATTAAATACGGTTTAGAAATGCCCCAATCGTAATGTTCTTCATCATTTAAACCACCTTTTTCGGTTACGTTAAATTTACCTTTATTAGGATTAAATAAAGCAACGGTAGTGGGTTTTAATATGTACCAAGCAAGTACTGACTCATAGACTTCACCCCAGAAGGAATAACGATACTTGCCTTGAATGCGTGAGTTAGTCGCTTTTATTTGAATTAGTGTTGGCACTACATAGATAAAAATAGCTATAAATGGGGCATAAATTATGTATGCATTAAAATATATTAGCGCTAAAGGTGCTGTTAAAAATACAATACGAGGAATACCCGAAAGGAAGTGCAGCATTGCGTTTATATAGCATAATCGTTGAGGAATGCTTAAACCTTTGCCCATTAATGGGTTATCAAGTCTAAATATTTGCGCCATACCACGCGCCCAGCGAATACGTTGGCCTATATGCGCTGATAAACTGTCGGTGGCAAGGCCTGCTGCTTGTGGAATGTTTATATAAGCTGTTTTATAACCAGCACGCTGCATACGAAGTGCTGTGTGAGCATCTTCCGTTACTGTTTCAAACGCAAAGCCGCCAATATCATCAAGTGCTGCTCGTTTTAATACAGCGCAAGAACCACAAAAGAAGGTTGCATCCCACATGTCGTTGCCGTCTTGAATAAGTCCATAAAACAGCATGTTCTCATTAGGGATTTGGCTGTGGTTGTTAAGGTTTCGCTCAAATGGATCGGCTGAGAAAAAGTGATGAGGTGTTTGCACTAAACACACTTTACTGTCTTTTAAAAACTGCCCCATTGTCATTTGTAAAAATGAGCGAGCAGGGACGTGGTCACAATCAAAAATTGCGATATATTCGCCATCGGTATAACGCATAGCGCTATTCATATTACCGGCTTTAGCATGATTGTTATCCGCACGTGCTAAATAACCCACTCCAATCTCGGCTGCAAAATCTTTAAACTCAGGGCGCTTTCCATCATCTAATATATAAACATTTAACTTGTCTGCAGGCCAATCGATGCTCAGAGCAGCTAGAGTAGTCGGCCTTACAACGCTTAACGGCTCGTTATAAGTTGGGATGTATACATCAACAGTTGGCCATAGGTCAGTGTCTTTAGGTAAAGGGACTGGTTTTCGCTCAAGTGGATTAACTGTTTGGAAAAAGCCTAAAATAAGTACAAGCCAGGCATAAGTTTCAGCAAGTAATAAGCCTGCACCTAGTGCGAGTGCTAGTGGATCGTCCCAATTTAAAGTCTCAGTGTAGCGCCACCATAAGTAACGAGAAGACGTAGTTACTGACAGGGTTATCATAACAATAGTTGCCATTTGGCCTTTTACTCGCTTAAGTGCATACGCAACTAATAAAATAAAGCTTATAAAAACGGCTTGAGCTTCCAAACTAAAAGGAATTGTAATGAATATTGCTAGTAAAAATAAAATAAATGCGAGAATTACATACTTAACTAATTTATTTTGCCATACACGTGCATCAGCCATTGCTTTAAAAGCACTCTTTTTAGGGCCTTTCTTGTTTTTTGATAATAGGCGCTTTAATAATTTACCTAACTTTAAATCAAACCAACGCAATTGCCTTAAAAGATAGCTAACGCCATCGTAAAAATAATTAACTGCATCTTCTTTTACAGAGCTCGGTTTAAGCTGGTTTTTAAAAAACACTAAAAAAATACTTTGTATAACAAAGCGTAATATATTTGAGTAAATATAAGTCCGGTAAGGCAACCTTAAATGAGGGTAGTAGTCATAAAGGGTAAACTCAAAGCTGATTTTATGCTGTTTAATATTTATAAATAGCGAGCTTAAAAGTGTAATAAAAGGCATTAAGAAAGCTTCAATTACATTTACTTTATGTTGATTAAAGTAGCTATGAAACTTAAATAAAATATACCGAACTAACTTATCAGTAAATAAAATGCTCAGCAGCACGTATAAAGTGCTGTGAATAGGGCGCTGATAAAATAGTGTAATACTCATTTTATAAGTTCGCTTTACTAACTAGCCAACCGGCTAGCGTTTCAAAATCATCGTTTGCGACACTATAAGGCGCGCAATTAAGTGCTACATTTCTGTATGCGGTTGACTCTTTGATTACTTCGTCACTGTTGATAAAAAACGGAGCCATAAGCGGAAGCGTTGATTGCCATAGGGAAAATAAGTCAAACTCTAGCGTTGATGCGGAGTTATAGCGGTTAACTAAAAAATAATGCTTCCAAGTTGTATCTGAATTCTTAAGGTTTTGCAGGCGTCTATAAATTAAGCTGTGACAAATGGCGTCACAATTCACTAGTTCAATAACAATATCGTTTTTTTCTAATGGGTAGTAAGAAAGATTAATATGTGAAGGGCAATCAAAAAGTATCCAAGCTTCATCGCTATAATTTAGATTTTTGCATTTATTGACTATTTTAGTAATTTTATCGATGCTGGTGTCATCGCTATCACCAAATGGTAAAAATATAATGCCATCGTTATCTTGGTGAAAATGCGCAAGAGCATCTTCAAAACTAGCTTCATTACTCCAGCCTTTGGTGTATTTCCACGGCAAACCAAAATGTAAACCTAAGTCGCTTTTTGCATCTAGGTCGATAGCAATAACATCAACGTCAGATTTTTTTAGCACGCACGCTAGGTTTGCAACCACAGAGGTACTGCCTAAACCGCCTTTGATACCTTTAATGAAAACTCTTTGCAACGGATGTTTACCTATCGTTAATTGAACTAGCTTACGTATTTAGTTCGTTGTTTATTTCTTTAAGTAATGCATACTTATTAATTGTATTATTATTTTGCTGTTTGTTTACAATTTCTATGTAGTCATCACTCTTACCACCGAAGCGCAGCGCAAGGTTTTCTATGTCACTCGATGTTAACGTTTGTGAGTTTTTAGACGTTAAGCTATTCATCATTACCTTTACAGTTACTTTAATTATTTTGATTAAAAGTGGACAATATTTGGCTATTATATATAGAATAACGGTTAAAACTAGTAAAAAAGTATTTTTTATAGGGCATTTTAAGTGCATAACTTTAACATAGCGGGATTAGAGCCTGCTGCAAAAGAGTTAAAATCGGCTTCAAGTTATGCTGTTTTAGCCCCTTTAGACAATTTTGCAATCGAATTAGCGTTACATTCAATTAACCAAAGTTTGGCTAATGATATATATATAGTTTCTCAAGAGGCTGAATCATTTTTTGATTCTTCTTTTTCTGCATCGTTGAATTATGCTTATGAACATAATCGAGTACATCCTTTTTCGTTGGCCCCAGAAACACAACACTATTCAACTGAGCGAATCAATTCAGGTATTATAAAAGAGATAAGTGCTTATAAACGTCTAAACGAAGCGCTTATTTTTGTTCATTTTAATACAACACAGTTAAACAGTGTTGGCGAAAAAAGCTTAAAACTGATGATGAATGAGTACAACGATTTTGTCCGTCGTACCGGGGCTACATTACTATTTTTAATATCTGGGCCTGATATTGCTAATTACCGCTTTTTAATTAGACGATTAAATAATGTATTTGATGGACTGGTTTTTGTTGATAATGATTCTGCAATGCGAGTTCTTGAATATGATTATTGGCGCCATAGCACGGGCGTTATTGCTGGTGAACATTACCCGTTATTATTAAGTAATAATCAGTTTGTTGTTCAAAAGGGAATAATAAACGAGAGCAAAGCACCTAAAAGTTCAGACTTTTCCGATGAAGATGACGTTTGGCTCGTGAAAAGTGCTGTACCTGAAGGTACTAAATTACCAATGCACTATAAAAGTGTGAAAGATAATAATGACCTATTTAATAAAGGTCCAAAAGTAGAAGCAGCCACATTAATTTTTGCAGTTACGCGCTACACAGATTTAGCACAGTTAGGTAAGCAATGTTTTGAGCTCAGAAAAAACTGTGGGCGCTGGTTAAAACTTGTTATTCAAAATGTAGATGGTGTTATTCGCCATCAAGATGAGTGTTTATTTTTAACCTTGGGTGTAAACCTTATCTTGTATAGCTTTTCAGAGCCTTCTAGGTTGCTCTCACAAATTCAATCTATTCAAGGTTTTCAGTTTTCAAGACCTTTACCTCCCTCTGTTGAAGATGTTTTAAAATACACCGAGAACACTTTTTCGAAAGGTTACCTACCTTTCATTGAGTTTACAAAACAAGTAGAAGTTCATAGTGATTCAGCTGTCAACTTAGGCGTAAGTGGTGTGCTAGTTAAGTTAGAACTACTGCCAAGGATTGACCCAATACACCCTTTGCATTTATTTCATATTAAACGCGAAGGTGATGTATTTAGTATTGCAGATAATACAGTTTATTTATATTTGCATGCTTGTAGAGAGAATGACGTTGATAATGCGATTAAGCATTTGTTTAAATTAAAAACAAGCGATTTTTTTGTACAGCAAAATGTAATTTCTGATCATTTTTACATCCAGCAAGAATGTAAACAATTAAGGCGTTTTTATAAAGGTAAGAGTGTTGTAGATTTCTCGCAAAAACTTGCCGAGAATGATAGCTATAAATTTGCACCTGATATAGCAAACAGCGTTACTGAAAATATTAAAACACCAGAGTTTTCTAACAAAAGCCGTCCAGATGCTAAGCCTTTCATAATGAAATTAAGAGATAACTTATGAGTATGAATCAGCTTCTAATTACCGTGTTTCTTGCTATGGTGCTTGGTGCGGTGCTTTGTGTACTAGGCAAATACATTTTATCTCAAATAACAAAATATTATTATAAGCTTACTTTTAAACATGAAGTACTAGAGCCTTATACACCAAATACAGTAAAAAAGGATAAGAAGTGAAATTATCAGGTTTAGGGGTTTGGAACCTTTATTTTTTAGTTAAGTTTGCTCTGTTTTATTACGGTGCAATTGATTTTAACGTACTTACCAATGCGGCTTTTGCTGCATTGCTTGCGATTAAATTTAAAAAACCATTAATAGAAAAAGTTAAACATCTATTAGGTGGTGTATTTGCAGTTGTATTACTTTACCAAGACTCATGGTTGCCGCCAATAAACAGGTTGACTAAACAAGCTGGTAACGTTCAAGATTTTAGTTTTGGTTACTTTATTGAGTTATTAAGCCGTGTTATTAATATTGATATGTTATTAGCTTTGTTCGTAATTAGTGTGTGTTTTTGGTACACATCGCAATGGATACGTTTTACAACAGTCACTATTGTTGGGCTTTTAGTTGTAGGATGGCAAGGAGATAACTCTCAAACACAATTCGTTAATAATGTCGCTAATCCTGAGCCGGTTACACAAAATCAAAGTACTCCCCAAACACAAGTGATCACTCAGGCATCACAATCTCCTGATCAAAAACTAGCTGATTTTTATCAACAACAAAGCTTATTAATGAGTCACTTTCCAAGCCAGGTAAATGGTGAACTGTTTGATGTTATCATTTTGAACATATGCTCAATGGCTGTTGCTGATTTAAATGCCATTGGTGTAAGTGTTACTGATATGTATAAAGATTTTGATGTAGTGTTTTCAGACTTTAACTCGGCTACATCATACAGCGGACCGGCTGCGGTAAGGTTACTGCGCGCCAGTTGTGGGCAAACTAGTCAAACAGCATTATTTAAAGAGGCACCTGAACAATGCCACTTATTTAAAAACCTAGAGAAACTAGGTTATCAAAATAACGTTGTGATGAATCACGATGGACATTTTGATGAGTTTAAAGGCTTAATAAATAAGTACGGAGGCTTAGATAGCCCACCATTTAATATTGATTCAATGCCAGTGGCGCTTCGAGGATTTGATAATAGCCCTATATACTCTGATGAAGCTGTGCTGGATGGTTGGTTAGAGCAATCTGAGGACTGTAAACCCTGTGCAATGTACTACAACACCACAAGTTTACATGACGGTAATCAGCTAGAGAATCAACCAAGGGTGAATAGTAAAGAGACATACCCAATCAGGCATAAAAACTTGTTTGCTGATATTAACCAGTTTGTAAAAAAATTAGAAAAGCGCGGCCGCAATGTGATGTTGATGATAGTGCCTGAGCATGGCGCTAATTTAAAAGGTGATAAGGTACAATTTGCAGGTTTACGTGAAATCCCTAGTCCTGCAATTGTGTCTGTACCTGTAGCGATTAAATTTATAGGCCCAGACGTACAAAATTATTCGCAAATTGTGGTTGATGATTCAACAAGTTACTTTGCGCTTTCAGAGCTGGTAAGTAAAGCGCTGCAAACTGATGTGTTTGGTGGGAATAACAGTGTTGCTAATTTACTTGAAAACCTACCTAAAGCACCTAAAGTTGCTGAAAATGAAGGCACAATAATGATGTACGTTAATCAACGACCATTTATACAATTAGATGGTGGTGATTGGTCAGCTTATCCACAAGGTAAGTAGTCTCATAATAAGAATTAATAAACAGCACTGGTATAGTTAATTATAAATATCAGTGCTGTTTTTCTTCGTTTAATTACAATCCCACCCTTTGGCTTTAAAAGCTGTTTTGTCCAAAAATGTTTACAATAAACTACCTTCTCAAAGCGACTTAGCGTATTATTCGGCTAATATAGTTTTTCCTTCTTTGAGGATGTATGCGTCTAGATATTCACTGTGCTGATCGAATTGGTATTGCTCAAGAAATCCTTAATATATTAGTTAACTACAGCGTTGATTTAAAAGGAATTGAGGTCGATTCTGTAAATTGTCGTATGTACGTTAGTTTTCCCGAAATTGAATTTGAACAATTCCAAAAAATTATGCCATCGATACGTTTAATCGACGGTGTACATGATGTGCGTACCACTGCATTCTTACCATCTGAGCGTGAACACAACGAATTAAATACTTTACTACGTGCATTGCCTGATGGTGTTATCTCTATTGATGCCAAAGGTTGGGTACGTTTATGTAATGATGCAGCATGTAAAGACTTACAGCTAATTGAAAAAGACGTGATTGGTGCAAATATTAATAACCTGCTTAAAGGCTTTAACTTTACACGCTGGTTAGAAGGTAAAGAAGTACTCGGACAAACCACTCGAGTTGAAGTTGCTGGTGAGGATTTTATTGCAGACATTTTGCCAATTGCAGTTCCTCAAGGCAGTGAAGGTGATGTGCTTGCTGGTGCGGTTATTAATATTAAATCGCAAAGTCGCTTAGGGCAGCAAGTCAGTGCGTTTAGACGTTACGGGCAAGAAAGCTTTGCCACTATTCATAACTTTAGTACGGCAATGCGCCGAGTTGTGCGCGAAGCCCGAAAAATGGCGCAACTAGAAGCCCCTATTTTGATTACTGGTGAAACAGGAACAGGTAAAGAGTTATTAGCTAGAGCGTGCCATTACGCATCTAATCGTTCTGTTAAACCTTTTATTGCTCTGTCGTGTGCTTCTCTTCCTGATGATGTTGCTGAGTCTGAATTATTTGGTTATGCCGGGTACGAAGAAAATGCAGCGCCAAAGCGCGGTGTATTAGAGCAAGCCGATGGTGGAACTGTATTTTTAGATGAAGTTGGCGAAATGTCGACTCAACTACAAACTAAGTTACTGCGTTTTTTACAAGATGGTACGTTTAGAAAAGTAGGCGATGAGAACGAAGTTAAAGTAAATGTACGTATTGTTGCTGCTACTCAAAAAGACTTACCTGCAATGGTACAAGAAGGGGTTTTTAGAGAAGACTTATATTACCGTATAAACGTGCTTACTTTAGAAATAGCGCCACTAAGAGATAGAAAAGCAGATGTAGGACCACTTGCAGAACATTTTATTCAAAAATATGCGCAACAAAATGGTCATGCAATTCCTGTTTTATCACAAGAGTGTTTGAGCTTTTTACAAGAGTATCCGTGGCCAGGAAATGTTCGCCAGCTTGAAAATGCAATTTACCGTGCAGTGTCGTTACTAGATGATAGCGAGCTTCGCGTAGAGCATTTACAGTTACCCACTTTTACTCACGATTTAGGGTATTTAGAGTCTGATTTTGAAGGTTCGTTAGATCAAGCGGTTAAACGTTTTGAAGCGACCTTACTTCGTAAACTCTACCCAGCTTATCCGAGCTCACGCCAGTTAGCTAAGCGATTGGGCCTAAGTCACACCGCTGTAGCTAACAAGTTACGTGATTACGGTATTAACCGAAAAACAGTAAAAGTGTAATTAACATAAAGACATTAAAATATGGGGACTAATTTTTAGTCCCCATATTTTTTGTAACCCCATCAATTGCAATCGTCTCAATACCTTCTTCATTAAAGTTCATTACAATACTGGCGTTATTACGAGTGAAAAAATAGCTACGGCCATTAAGTTCAATAACATAATCGCCTTTTACGGGGTCGCTAAATTGCTGCTTTTTTAAAGTGATCCTATGTTCGCCAATTTGCCATTCAAATTCTTTAATAAACCCATTATTAAATTCTTGCACCCATACTTGGCTGTCATCTTTTGAAAGCGTTATAGCAACTGAATAAGAACTAGGGATCTGCTCCATATTGTAACTTTTAGAGCCAATAATGAATTTTTCAGCTTTTTGTTGCCATTCAAAACCAAATTTAAACTCTTTAACTACACCGGTAGGGTAAGTAACAGAGCCTTTACCTGGTAATGAAAAGTCGGCAAACGCACTATAACTAGGTATTAATAAAGCTAGCGCAGTGATAATTTTTCGTTTTGATTTCATGAGTTATCTTTTTATTATAATAATGATTTAAGATTAAAGTAGAATATTCGTCTTCGCAAGAGGCTATGCTACACTCGAATAAATTTAACTGGTAAGACCTTTTTTGTGAACTTATATATTCGACTTTTATTATTGTTTTTTAAAATTAAACGTAACAAGCAATATCAAAATTTACTTGATACGGTAGATATTGATTACAAAGCTTTACCTACTGATTGTGACATTAATTTACATTTAACAAACTCACGTTACCTTGCGATGATGGACTTATCTCGAACTTGGATGACGGAACGAGTTGGCTTATTAAAGCAAATAATGAAGCGTCGTTGGTTTCCCATTGTTAACGCAACAGCCATAACTTATATCCGCGATATTAAACCTATGCAGCGATATACAATAAGCACCAAGTTAGTGGGCTGGGATCATAAATACTTTTATATTGAGCAAAAGTTTCACTCAGAACGAGGCCTACATGCTATTGCTTATGTACGCGGTGTATTTAAAAGTAAAAAGGGTATTATAAGTATTGAAGAAATGCTTGAGGTTGCTGGTTTTGATGGGCAAACACCTATATTGCCAAGTGAAGTAATGCACTGGAAAGAAATGCTAGAGCAGAAAAAGTTAAGTAACTTACCAAGGTAATTAATACTCTCCAAATGAAAAAAAGGCCTTTCGGCCTTTTAACACACATTGTAATTGGTTAACTACGTACTATTTTTATATGCTTTAAAAGCTGTATCTAACACCGAACATAGCAACAACGGGGTCAAGCTCAACAGTTGATGTAAGTGCTTTTGCACCATTTGCATAAACAGTGGCATCGGTATCAATATCCATAATTGATACCATAGCGTGTAAACCCCAGTTTTTATCAATTTTATAGTTAGCACCTACCTGAGCCATAAAGCCAAACGAATCATCTAGCTTTACTTCTACATCATCTGTTCCCAGCGTCGCTTTAAGTGCTTGAGAAGGTTGCTCATCAAAAAATGCAGTGTAGTTTATGCCTACGCCTATAAAAGGTCTTAGCGCATAGCTGGTATCTAAAAAGTGATATTGCGCAACTAAAGACGGCGGAAGTTGTTTTATATCAGCAATTTTGTTGCCAGCTAAGCCTCCGGCACCATTCACATCGTGTGAAAACGGTGTTGCTGCTATCAGTTCCAACACCCATTGATCGTTAAAAGCATAATCTACTGTGATACCTAGTTGGGTATCTGAATCACCTTTAAGACCCAGTGTCGGCGCCTCATTAATTGCTGAGCTACTGTTATCTGGATTTACGTTAATAGCGCCAACATTTACGCTAAAGTTAGCGTGTGCAGCTGGAGAGATTGCTAATAAAGAGGTTAATAATGCGATGCTAATTTGGGTTTTCATGTTGTTCTCCAAGAACTACTGTTTAATTGGCGCTATTATTACCGAGCAATAAAAATGAAAACCTGTTCTAGATCAAAGTTTAAAAAATATTTTAACCTTGTGAATTGTTTTATTGATTTAGATTAATTTTAGTGTCGTTCTGTCTTTGTAACGATTGACATATATATTCCATTAACAGTCATATGAATGTATTAAGGCTGACATCGCTTAGTCATATACTCACGTTTTAATAAAGGCACATTAAATAATAAAGTGTGTTTACCATGTTTTTAGAAGCATTTGAAAAAAAATCAAAAACAACGGATATTCAAAAAGAAGTTGTAAAGCACTTACAAACACTAATTCGCTTTGAATCAGTAACCCCTAATCAAGCGGGTGCAATTGATTGGCTTGCAGATAAATTGGTGGATTTAGGTTTAAGTTGCGAGCAATTTACTATAAATGGTGTAACTAATTTAGTTGCCTGCATAAAATTCAAAGAAGGCCCATGTGTTGCTTTTTCAGGGCACATTGATGTAGTACCAGCAACAAGTAGCGGTTGGCTAAGTCCTCCTTTTGAAGGGCGAGTGCTAAATGGTGCAATATACGGTAGAGGAGCAGCCGATATGAAAGGTGGTGTTGCTGCTATGTTGAGTGCCACAAAAAAATTAATTGATAGTAAATCAGCTAAAGCAGGGACTCTTTACTGGCTTATCACGTCAGATGAAGAGGGAGAGGCTGAATTTGGCACTCAAGAAATAGTTAATAAGCTTGCCAAGCAAGGTGTTATATTAGATGGCTGTATTGTGGGGGAGCCAACAAGTGTGGCACAAGTTGGTGACACCGTTAAGAATGGCCGTCGTGGTGCGCTTTCAGCTCGGATTTTAGTTACTGGTAAGGCAGGTCATGTAGCTTATCCTCAAAACACACTCAATGCTGCTCATATTGCTGCAAAAATAGTAAATAGCTTGAGTGAACAGACCTGGTTACTCGATGTGGCTAGCTCAAAAACCACACTGCAAGTGACTGGAATTAACATAAATAATGTGGTCGATAATTTAGTGCCAAGTCATTGTGAAATCACATTTAATGTACGTTATAGCCATGGTTACAGTAGCGCAGCAGTTAAAACGCAATTAATGAAGACCCTAAACAAGTTTGCTGAGCATTTTACGATTGAGTGGGAACGCCCATGCGAGCCTTATTACACAAGCCATAATACGGGATGGAGTTTACTTACTCATATTGAGCAGGCTATTTATAAAAACACATCAAGTCACCCATTACTAAGTACAGATGGCGGGACATCAGATGGACGATTTTTTGCCAGCCCCCATACTCAAGTCATTGAATGTGGTGTACGAAACAATACGATTCATCAAGTTAACGAACATGTATCTATTAGTGATTTACTTAAAATTGAAGCTATTTATACAACTTTACTTGAGCAAGTATTTATTAATAATTAAATATAAATAGAGTACTTTATAGATATAAGGACTCACTTTTTATTGGTTATTGTAAATAACGTTTGGCTTTATTTTCTTTTACATTTTCAAGATCGACCAATACCAATCCATCAATACAATTATTGAAATCGGGATCAATACTAAAGCTTAAAAATTGCACTCCACCGGGTTTGCAAAGTTCAGTGTATTGTTTAAATAAAGTAGGGACTTGAGCACCTATATTAGCTAGTACATGTTTTAGCTCTACAAAATCTTCTTTCACGTCATTGCCGCTAAAAAGAGTATTACACTGGGTTAGCTGTAGCTCGGTTAACTTAAACTCATTATTAGGCGTAGCTAATTCAATGCCACTTTTATAATAATGCTGATAATAATAAACGAGCATGGCCTTTGCTTGCTCGGGTAGAGCGTTTGATACACTTACAGCACCAAACAAGTATCTGTACTGTGGATAGTTTTTGATAAAAGCGCCAATGCCATACCATAAATAATCGAGGCTTTTACGTCCCCAATATTTAGGCTGCACAAAGCTGCGACCAAGCTCAATTCCTTGTTGTAGGTAAGGGGCCATATCGTCGGTGTAAGAAAATAAGCTATCAGTATATAAACCTTTGCGGCCGTGCTTTTGTATTATCTCTTGTGCGCAGGCTAATCGATAAGCACCTACCAGTTCTAGTTGCATGGGGTCCCACAGTACAAGGTGCTGGTAATCCATATCGTATTTATCTATATCACGACGTTTACCGCTACCTTCACCTACCGCTCTAAACGCGATTTCTCTCAGGCGCCCTAACTCTCTAAAAATAGGTGAGCTACCTACATACTGGTATAGGTGAATATGCATACCGTCTTGTGTTTTACCAAGTAGTTGGCATTGCTCAATTGCTTTTTTTAGCTCCTTCCGGCACTCGGGAATAGCGATGGGTGTTTGTGTTTTTAGCGGTAGGGCTTTTTTTGTTGTAAGCCTATAAAGTTGTTTACGAATAAGGTTTACAACTTCTTTATCTTTAAGGTTTTCTATTAAGTAAGATTCAGGAGGGATAGAGGCACCAATCTCAAACTCTAAAGATTTTTGGCGTTGCTTAAACATTTCTGTTACTAAGAGCAAACTTGCCAACGGCTTATAAATCATTGATGTGCCATAAAAAAGTGGACTATTTTTGGCTTTAATATAAATAGGTAAGATAGGGCAGTTAGCTTTTTTTGCCATACGTAAAAAACCACTATTCCATTTGCAGTCTTTAATACCTGTTGGCCCTAATCGCGATACTTCTCCTGCCGGAAATATAAGTAATGCACCTTCGTCTTTTAAATGGTTTTGTATATTACTAAGCTCTTGTTTATTGCTCATGCCTGATAAGTTATCTACGGGAAGTAAAAGTGAGTGCATTGGGGTAACCGACATCAACATGCGGTTTGCCACTACTTTTAAATCTTGTCTTACAGTTGAAAGTACTTTAATAAGTGCTAGAGCATCTAATGAACCAATAGGGTGATTTGCAACGATAACAAGTTTACCCTCGTTAGGAATGTGCTCTATCTGCTTAGGTTTATAGCGGGTATCAAAATTGAGTTCATCAAGCACTTGTTCAACAAATTCTAGTCCTTGTAGGTGAGGGTAGGCATCACCAAAAGCAACAAACTCCTGTTCATGCAATAAGTAGCCTAGACCTTTTTTTACTAAACCTTTTACTTTAGGAGAGTTCTCTAGTTGTGGTAAGTTTGCAGCAATTACTTTATCAACACTTATCATATTAACCTCATATTCCGTTTGGCCAATTCGCCATACATGTAAGATTAAAAAAAGGGTGTGACAGTTACTTTGCAGTAGTGTGACTTTTTAAAGTGCAAACTTATAAACAGTGTATTGTTAGGAGAATTTATGTCTGTATTAGTTGCTATTACTGGGCGTGACAACACAAAACTAATGACGAAGTTACAAGAGCGGTTACCAAATAAGCTGATAGAGCAATGGCCTGATTGCAAAAACGCACATGATGTGGATTTTGTACTTGCGTGGAAAGCGCCAGAATCTATGTGGCCACAGCTACCTAACTTAAAGGCTGTGTCGTCATTTGGTGCTGGCGTAGACAGTATCGATTTAACATTACTCGACGAAAGTGTTGAAGTAGTCCGCATTGTTGACAATCAACTAGCTGAAGATATGGCGGAATATGTACTGACACATGTGTTAGCTCAAAAGTTACGTTTAAAAGAGTATTACATTAAACAAACACAGCAAACATGGAAGCCAAAGCGGGCACATAGTAATAAACATGTCGGCATACTTGGGTTTGGTGAATTAGGTAAAGCATGCGCGCAAAAGCTTATAAATAATGGCTTTAAGGTAAGTGCTTGGGCGCAAAGTAATAAAAGCGCAACTAATGTCGAAATTTTTTATGGCGAGGAAGGCCTTAATTGTATGCTTCCTGAGGTTGACTACCTTGTATGTCTATTGCCCCTTACGCAAGCAACGACAGGCATTATTAATCACTCAATGCTCGCTAAGCTACCTTCACATGCTGTTGTTATTAATGTGGCACGTGGTGCTCATGTTGTTGAACAAGACTTACTAAGTGCATTAAATAACGATAGCTTACGCGCAGCTACACTCGACGTATTTGATCAAGAACCTTTAGCGTTGAATCACCCTTACTGGGGGAGCCCCAAAATAACGCTTACACCACATTGCGCGGCGATTTCTGATTTAAATAGTGTTATAGACCAAATAGCCGATAATATTGAACGTTTGAATAAGGGCTTAGCACTCAATAATTCAGTAGATAGAACTAAAGGTTATTAGCTGATAGCTAATTAGTTTAAAAAACAGCTTGTTAACATTTGTAATTTTCATTAGTGTAAAAGGTATTCTCACTAATAAAAATATAAAGAGGGTGTTATGAAATCGAGTCAAAGTGGCGTTAAATTAAGCCTAGTTATTGTTTCAATTATTATACTAGGTGTTTCAGCTTGGTTTAATCAGGCTAACGCTGAAGATAGTCCATCTAAAATACAAACCCAAAGTGAGTTAACAGTAGCGGACTAACTTTACTTACTATGTATTCCTCAGTTTTCGTGCTTCTTCGCATCATTTTTTTTTGCAGCCCACTAGCACTACTTTCACAGTAGTGTTGGCGTGTCGTTTGAAGTTCTAATTTTCACCTTGGTTCAAAGTGCTTTTTAATATTTTTGAATTCTTAATAAAAAAGCCCAGCAATGCTGGGCTATTAAATATTCTAGGGAAAAGTTGTTAACTTTGGGTTACATTAAACTGCCCAAATGTATAAACTTTAAACAAGTAAAAAGTATTGATCAACACTAAACTCATATTTGAAATAACACTCGACGACATAAGATCTAAGCTAAATGATAAGAATAATAAACCACACGCACTAATGGCGGCAACGCGCAGCAGTGTTATCTGGTTAATAAAGAATGCACCTAAACCTAGTGCAAGTAGTGTAGTATTTAAAAGCCAATCTAGCTCGTTTAGCATGGTCGTTTCAATAGTTCAGTTGTTGAAAAAAGGAGCGCCATTATGTTGATCTTTTGCGCACCTTTCAACCAAGTAATTTTAAATTTTCAGATTAGTTTTTTTAATGCTAAAAGTAGCTACCGATTGCTGAAAATAAACCATTATCAGCAATTACTTGATACTTTTGGCAGCTCTGCGGTTTTTGTAAGTCACTGCATAAATAAAGGGACTCACGGCTAGAATCATAGGTGGGGTGTAGGTTTGAATCAATTAAAGTAGCCCCCTTGCCAAAGAATCCGGGCCAGTAAACACTCTCACTTACCATCCCTAATTTTTTATAGGTGAGTAAGGTAGGTTTTGGAAAAGCTAAAATTATTACAGCAACGACAGCGAGTGATATAAACAGTCCTTTTTTTTGCGTTGTTTTTTGGCTTGTATCATTCTTTGCACTGGAATTTAACTCTGCCGGTGAAGGGCGCTGAGTAGAACGCTGTGGTTTTCTTTTTTGCGCTGTTTTTTTTCTAGCCGGTGCTTTACCTAGCAACGATTGTTTATTTGGGGTTTTAGACATAAAGCAAATCTGGCCTTTTTTCCGTAGGTCTCTATAATTAAATGAGTAAATTTATATACTAAGCTAATTATTATGATAACTTAAAGTTAGCTTATAGCCTACGAGGAATAAAGATGAATACGCAGCTATCAATTTTAATTGTAGATGACGTTAGCACAGTGCGTAGTTTTTTGAGCCAAACGCTCATGCACTTAGGGATAGATAACGTAAAGGAAGCATCTACTGCCTCACAATGTATTAGTGAGTGCCAAGCTGCAAATTATAATATCATTTTTTTAGACATTGAATTGCCAGACGGTGATGGTAAAGATTTGATTGCACAAATCAATGAATTAAGCCCAGAGGCAAATGTGGTTATGGTATCTGCACATTCAGGTATTGAGAATGTTAAGGATGCAATTGATAAAGGCGCTAAAGGGTTTGTAGTCAAGCCATTTACACCTAAAAAAATAGCGGCAATGCTTAAGAAGTTTTATCCAGATTTAGAAAATGTCTAATAAAGTAAGTACATTTAAAATTTAAACAAAAAAAAACCGGCAAAAGCCGGTTTTTTATATTCTATCAAAAACAAATTATAGAGCTTTAATCTTAGCTGCTATACGGCTCTTATGACGAGCTGCTTTGTTTTTGTGAATTAGACCCTTAGTTGCGTAACGGTCTAGGATAGGTGTAGCAACAGAAAAAGCTTGCTGTGCAGCTTCTTTATCGCCCGCTTCAATAGCAACAATTACTTTTTTGAAGTAAGTGCGCATCATTGAACGACGGCTTGCGTTGTGCTGACGGTTTTTTTCGCTTGTGATAGCGCGTTTTTTTGCAGACTTGATGTTAGCCAAGGTTTGCTCCTAACAATCTTAAAATAAAGCTTAAATTAAAGGCCGTGGAATATGCCTGTTTCTATCATGGATGTCAATTTAAATTTAACAATCCAAGAAAAACTGCACCATATAACGAGCATCAATTTGCCGCTTTAGCAGTTAATACCGACATTGTAACAAAGCACAGACCCCCAGCCTAGTGCTTTAAAGCGATTTATAAAAAAGACTGTGGCATAATCGCCTATCTTGAGGATTTTTGAGTAGGTTTAAGGTGTCAAAAGGTTTATTTCGCTCCGGTATGATTGTTAGTTGTATGACTATGATATCGCGTATTTTAGGGCTCGTTCGAGATGCGGTCGTTGCCAATTTATTAGGCGCAAGTGCGGCGGCTGATGTTTTTTTATTTGCTAACCGTATTCCTAATTTTTTACGTCGTTTATTTGCAGAAGGCGCCTTTGCACAAGCATTTGTACCCGTGCTGAGTGAAATTAAAGAGCAGCAAGGCGACGACAAGGTCAGGCTTTTTGTGGCACAAGCCGCAGGCACATTAGGAACCATTTTACTGATTGTCACTATTATAGGTGTTGTTGCTTCACCCGTTATTGCAGCATTGTTTGGCACTGGTTGGTTTATAGATTGGTGGCAGGGCGGACCTAATGCCGAAAAGTTTGAACTTGCAAGCTCATTACTTAAATTTACATTCCCATATTTGTTTTTTGTAAGCTTAGTTGCGCTTAGTGGTGCGGTAATGAACGTGTATAACCGTTTTGCTGTTGCTGCATTTACACCAGTTCTACTCAATGTTTCTATCATCACATGTGCAATTTTTTTACATGATAAATTTAGTGTCGGGGCTTATTCTCTCGCAATTGGCGTATTTATTGGTGGCGTTGTACAGCTATTGTTTCAACTTCCATTTTTATACCGTGCAAAAATGTTGGCGCGTCCGCGCTGGGCATGGCAAGACGAAAACGTAAAAAAAGTACGTAAACTTATGCTCCCTGCTTTGTTTGGCGTATCTATTAGCCAAATTAATTTGTTGCTTGATACCATGATTGCTTCATTACTGATGACAGGCTCGATAGCATGGCTTTATTATTCAGACCGTTTAATTGAATTTCCGCTGGGCTTATTTGGTATTGGTATTGCGACAGTTATTTTACCGGCGCTCTCTAAGTTACATAGCAGTAAAAAAAGCAGTGATTTTCAACATACCCTCGACTGGGGAGTGCGTTTTGTTATATTTTTAGGCCTACCAGCAATGATAGGTCTAATGATCATCAGCCCGCTTATTATCACCGTATTGTTCGACCACGGTGCGTTTAAAGAAGACAGTGTTGATCATGTTAAAGCAGTAAGTTTAGGCGTAGTCGCGTATTCAGTAGGGCTTGTAAGCTTTATGCTGATTAAAGTACTTGCTCCTGGCTTTTATGCTCGTCAAGACACAAAAACGCCGGTGCGTATTGGTATTATCACCTTAGTACTGAATATGGTATTTAATATTATGTTGGCTCCTTTCATTGGTTATTTAGGTTTAGCACTCGCTACTTCGCTATCGGCTAGTTGTAATGCGTTTTTGCTGTATAGGCAGCTTAAAAAAGAAAATGTGTATCAGTTTTCATCAATGAGTATGCGCTTTACACTAAAATGTGTTGTTGCAAGTATTGTTATGGGAGCTGTTACATGGTTTGTGAGCAGTTACTATTACTGGGCTACATGGGCTTTTACACAGCAGGTAATATTATTAATGGTATTAGTGGCTTTGGCAGGTATTAGCTACTTTGCAATGCTATTTTTGATGGGCGTTAGACTAAATACGATAAAAAGTGTAGCAATTACTGAATCAAACTAAAAAAAAGATTATAATCGGCAGCTCTGCGGCTTTAATAAATTTTTAGCCGTAATTAATAACTCGCTAAACAAGGCATTAGGTGGCATGGAGTTAATTAGAGGTATACACAATATTCGCCCACACCACTTTGGTTGTGTGTTAACTATTGGTAATTTTGACGGTGTTCATTTAGGCCACGCAGAAGTATTAAAAGGCTTACTTAGTGATGCTAAAGCGCATAGTTTGCCTAGCACTGTAATGCTATTTGAACCCCAGCCACAAGAATTTTTTGCTAAAAACAATGCACCAGCACGGCTAACGCGCTTACGAGATAAGCTACGTTTGCTTCGTGATTTAGGTATTGAGCGAGTTATTTGCATTAGCTTTAATCAGCAATTTGCAAACATGCATGCTGAGCAATTTGTTAATGATATTTTGATTAAAAAGTTAGGTGTTAAAGCGCTCACTGTTGGCGATGATTTTAAGTTTGGGAAGCAGCGCCAAGGTAACTTTGACTTACTTGCTAGCATGGGCAAGCAAGCG
This sequence comes from Pseudoalteromonas sp. NSLLW218, assembly GCF_015864775.1. NCBI lineage: Bacteria > Pseudomonadati > Pseudomonadota > Gammaproteobacteria > Alteromonadales > Pseudoalteromonadaceae > Pseudoalteromonas > Pseudoalteromonas sp. NSLLW218. The sequence continues at coordinate 263,253 of NZ_JADYWO010000005.1, forward strand.
GGCATGGACGTAAAAAGCACCGCGAGTTTTCGTCAATTAAATGCTAGAGTAAGCAGCACTTTAATACGAGATGCTTTGGCATCTGGTGACTTAGCAAGTGCTAAAATAATGCTTGGTCACGATTATGCTATTTCTGGGCGTGTTATACACGGCTGGAAAAGAGGACGTGAACTCGGTTTTAGAACGGCAAATATTGCCCTAAAACGCCAAGTGTGTCCTGTCAACGGGGTGTTTGCAGTGCAAGCAACGATTGCAGGAAAACAGATTTTTGGAGTTGCAAATGTAGGTAATAAGCCGACATTTAATGGAACTCGTGCATTATTAGAAGTTCACCTTTTTGATTTTGCACAGGATATTTACGGACAATTTATGCATGTGGAGTTAATAAAAAAACTTCGCAATGAAAAAAAATTCGAGACATTAACACAATTAACGGCGCAAATAGCAACTGATGTTGCTGCCGCTAAGCAGTGTTTTGGTTTAAATCAGGTAGCCGATAGAGACGGAATGTAGGATAAATGAGCGACTATAAACATACTTTGAACTTACCGGAAACACCGTTTCCAATGCGTGGCAATTTGGCACAACGTGAACCAAAAATGCTTAAAGCATGGTATGAAGACGACCTGTACGGTCAAATTCGCAGCGCTAAGAAAGGTAAAAAGACCTTTATTTTGCATGACGGCCCTCCGTATGCAAATGGCGATATCCATTTAGGCCACTCAGTTAATAAAATATTAAAAGACATTATTGTTAAGTCTAAAACATTATCTGACTTTGATTCACCATTAGTACCAGGTTGGGATTGTCATGGTTTACCAATCGAGTTAATGGTTGAGAAAAAAGTAGGCAAGCCGGGCGTAAAAGTAACCGCGAGCGAGTTTCGTGAAAAATGCCGTGCATACGCTAAAAAGCAAGTTGAAGGTCAAAAAGTTGATTTTAAACGTTTAGGCGTATTTGCAGATTGGGATAAGCCTTACTTAACAATGAACTTTGACTTTGAAGCGAATGCAATTCGTGTACTTGGTCGTATTATTGAAAAAGGTCATTTGCATAAAGGTGCTAAGCCTGTGCATTGGTGTACAGATTGTGGTTCTGCATTAGCAGAAGCTGAAGTTGAATACCAAGACAAGCAATCACCAGCGATTGATGTACGTTTTACATTTGTTGATCAAGATGCTGTTGTAAGTGCATTTGATTTGGCTGATGGTCACAAGGGTGAAGGCAGTGTTGGTACTGTTATTTGGACAACAACACCGTGGACGCTTCCAGCAAACCGCGCAGTAGCTGTGCATGCCGATTTAGAATATGCATTGGTGCAGGTTGAAGATGAAGGCGTACAACAACGTCTAATTTTAGGCTCTGAGCTTGTTAAAGATGCAATGGACCGCTTTGGTTTTAATCACTTTCACGTATTAGGTTATGTAAAAGGTGCTGCACTTGAAAACTTAACTGTAGCCCATCCTTTTTATGATTTTGATGTACCCGTGATTGTTGCAGAACACGTAACGACTGACTCAGGTACCGGTGTTGTACATACAGCACCAGGACATGGTCAAGAAGATTTCGTGGCTGGTTTAAATTACAACCTTGAAGTAGCTAACCCTGTTGGCGCTAATGGTGTTTATTTACCAGATACTGAACTTTTTGCAGGTCAGCATGTATTTAAAGCAAATGCGAGCGTAATTGAAGTATTAAAAGAGCACGGTGCATTAATGCATCATCATGCTATAACTCATAGTTACCCACATTGTTGGCGCCATAAAACACCCATTATTTTCCGTGCTACACCACAATGGTTTGTAAGTATGGATCAGGCTAACTTGCGTCAAGATTCTTTAAAAGAAATTAAAAACACGCAGTGGTTGCCAGAGTGGGGCGAAAGCCGTATTTCAAACATGGTTGAAAGCCGCCCAGATTGGTGTATATCTCGCCAACGTACTTGGGGTGTACCAATTGCATTGTTTGCTGATAAAGATACCGGTGCACTTCATCCAAATACTCAAGAGCTAATTGAGCAAGCGGCACAGCTAGTTGAAAAATCAGGTATTCAGGCATGGTACGATTTAGAACCTGCTACATTACTTGGTGAAGAAGATGCCAAGCAATACATGAAAGTGCAAGATACGCTAGATGTATGGTTTGACTCAGGTGTTTCACACGCATGTGTTGTAGACGCACGTGAAGACTTGGTTGGTCCAGCTGATTTATACCTTGAAGGTTCTGATCAACACCGTGGTTGGTTTATGTCATCAATGATGACATCAGTGGCTATTAATGGTCATGCGCCATACCGCCAAGTATTGACCCATGGTTTTACTGTTGATGAAAACGGCCGCAAAATGTCTAAGTCTCTAGGCAATGTTATTTCACCACAAAATGTGATGAATAAACTAGGCGCCGATATTCTTCGTTTATGGGTTGCCTCTACCGATTACACGGCAGAAATGACTGTGTCGGATGAAATATTTAAGCGCTCTGCCGATCGCTACCGCCGTATTCGTAACACGAGCCGTTACTTACTAGCTAACCTAAATGGTTTTGATCCAAAAACAGATCAAGTGGCTATTGATGACATGGTTGAGCTTGATAAGTGGATTGTTGGTCGTGCTGCTCAGTTGCAAGACGAAATTTTAGCCGCATACGATAGCTACCAAATGCTATTAGTAACGCAAAAGCTAATGAACTTTTGTACAGGTGAGCTTGGTTCGTTCTATTTAGACGTAATTAAAGATCGTCAGTACACAGCTAAGAGTGACAGCCATGCACGTCGTTCTTGTCAAACAGCGCTTTATCATATTGCAGAAGCAATGACGCGTTGGATGGCACCTATTATGAGCTTTACCGCACAAGAAATTTGGGAAGCTTTACCGGGTGAGCGTAGTGACTACGTATTTACATCTGTTTGGTACGATGGTTTACAAGCGCCAACAAATAGCCAATTTAGTAACGATGACTGGTTAGAGATTTTAACAGTTCGCGACGAAGTAAACCGCTTATTAGAAGCTGCACGTAAAGAAGAAGTCATTGGTGCAACGCTTCAAGCAACGGTTAATTTATTTACTGGTAAAGAGCTTGCCGCTAAATTAAATGCGCTTGGTGATGAACTGCGTTTTGTATTATTAACATCTGCCGTAAATGTTTCTGAAGTTGATAGTCAGCCAGCTGATACACAAGCTACCGAAATTGAAGGTTTGTTCATTAGTGTTGCTGCAACAGATGCTGCTAAATGTGAGCGTTGTTGGCATTACAGTGAAGATGTAGGTGTTAATCCTGCTCATCCTGAAATTTGTGGTCGTTGTGTAAGTAATGTTGACGGCGAAGGCGAAAAGCGTCAATTCGCTTAGGAGTTATTCTTAGTGAGCAAACTAGCCCAAAAAAGTGGTTTAGTGTGGCTTTGGTTGAGTCTATTACTATTAGTAATAGACTTTGCCAGTAAAACACTTGTTGTAGGGACTATGGCTTATCAAGAGTCGATAAACTTACTCCCTGTTTTTAGTATTACTTATGTGCATAACTATGGTGCTGCTTATAGCTTTTTAAGTGAAGCGGGTGGTTGGCAGCGTTGGTTTTTAAGTGCGATTGCCATTGCTATTAGTGCTTTACTTGTGTGGTGGCTAAAACGCTTACCTGCAACAAACAAAGTACTATGCGGTGCTTATGCACTGGTACTTGCAGGCGCTATTGGTAATTTATACGATCGTATTGCGTATGGTTATGTAATCGACTTTATTCACGTATTTTATAAAGACTCACATTTTCCGGTATTCAATATTGCTGATTGCGCTATTTGTATTGGCGCAGCGTTATTGTTATTTGACGCCTTTACCGGCGAGAGTCCGAAGGAGCATAAAGCATGAGCCAAGCTGTAATTGGTGAAAACTCGCAAGTTATTTTCCATTTTTCTATTAAATTAGAAGATGGCTCTGCCGCTGATTCTACCAAGGTGCACAACAAACCTGCTAAATTAACAATGGGCGATGGCAGCTTAACGGCAAACTTCGAAAAGTGTTTATTAGGTTTAACTGCAGGCGAAAGTAAAACGTTTGAATTAGAACCTGAAGATGCTTTTGGTCAGCCAAATCCAGATAATATTTACTACGTTGACCGCAGTAAATTTGGCCCAGAAACACCAGCCAAAGTAGGTGCAATTATTGCGTTTACTCAACCTGATGGCACTGAGCTTCCAGGTTTAGTTCGCGAAGTGCAAGGTGAGTCGGTAACGATTGATTTTAATCACCCTTTATCTGGTCAGCGTTTAACGTTTGAAGTTGATATTATTGAGGTGGAAGGTTAATGGAAATATTACTAGCTAATCCTCGCGGTTTTTGCGCTGGTGTTGACCGTGCTATTAGTATTGTTGAGCGCGCTCTAGATATTTTTGAAAAGCCAATTTATGTGCGCCATGAAGTAGTACATAACCGCTATGTGGTTGATGGACTAAAAAGTCGTGGTGCGGTATTTGTTGAAGAGCTTGATCAAGTACCTGACGACAGCATTGTTATTTTTAGCGCACATGGCGTATCGCAAGCTGTTCGTTCTGAGGCAAAACGTCGTGATTTAAAAGTATTTGATGCAACGTGTCCGCTTGTAACTAAAGTACATATGGAAGTTACACGTGCGAGTCGTAAAGGTATTGAGTGTATTTTAATTGGACACCATGGCCACCCTGAAGTAGAGGGAACAATGGGACAATATGATAACTCAGCCGGTGGCATTTATCTTGTTGAAACCGTTGATGATGTTGTTGCGCTTAATGTAAAAAATGCTGAAAATCTTTTTTATTGCAGCCAAACAACACTCTCAGTTGATGACACCGCAGATGTTATTGATGCACTACGCAATAAGTTTCCATCAATTGATGGACCGCGTAAAGATGACATTTGTTATGCAACGCAAAATCGTCAAGACGCTGTTCGTGACTTAGCTGATAAAGTTGATGTGCTATTAGTTGTTGGCGCTAAAAATAGCTCTAACTCTAATCGCTTACGTGAACTTGCAGATAAAATGGGCACAGTTGCTTATTTAATTGATGATGCAACTGATGTACAAGAACAATGGGTTTCGGGTTCTAAAGCTGTAGGCGTAACTGCGGGTGCATCTGCGCCAGAAGTACTCGTACAACAAGTTATAAGCCGATTAAAAGAACTTGGTGGTACGCAAGTTGTTGAAAACCCGGGCGAGATAGAGAATATCGTTTTTGCTGTTCCTGTAGAGCTACGTTAATTTAAATATATTAAACATTTAGATTAAAGGAGAGTCGTTATGAGCAAGTCACTTCAAAATGATGGTTTGCTTTTTTCGGCTCTTTTTAATGAGCGAGGCGTACTAGCTTCGCTTATTGTTTCTCAAGTTATTGCTATTGTTTTAGCTTTTGCACCCAATGTAGAAGGAGATATTTGGCTTCGGCTTGGGATCATTAGCTTGTTTATGCATTTAATTGTTTTATTCGGTACCTCTTCTTTATATTTTTGTAGAGCTTTTTTACAAAAACGTACTCAAACTTTTCAGTTAAGTATATTTTTTGCCTCTTTTTTATTATCTACCTGTATTTTTAGTATTTTATTTTCTCATTTTGCTTTTGATATAGATGATACAAATAACCTAATTTATTTCACACTTCGCAATTGTATTATAGTGGCTTTACTGGCTGCTTTATTCGTCCAGTTTCTATTAATTCATTTTGAAAAAGAGCAACAAACTAAAGCACTCTCTCGTGCAGAACTTGATGCCTTACAAGCTAGAATACGTCCTCATTTTTTATATAACAGTTTAAACACTGCTGCAGAGCTTACCCATCATGATGCAGATGCGGCAGAGCAAGCCATTTTAGCTTTAGCCGCCTTATCGCAGGCTGCAATGCACTCTGGAAAAAATGTATCTCTTGAAGATGAAATAACGCTGAGCAAGCAATATATCGCACTTGAAACATGGCGGTTTGGTAATCGCTTAAGAGTTGATTGGCAAATACCCAATGCACTGCCGGCATTGAGTATTCCTTGCTTAACCCTGCAGCCATTAATTGAAAATGCAGTATGCCATGGTGTTGAAACAAGTGAGCATGGTGCAGAAATAAAAGTAGAGCTACATATCACTACCGGCTATATAACTATGATTGTTTCTAACCCTATAACAATTTCTAACGCACAAACTAGGCCTAATAACGGAATGGCGCTTGAAAACATTCGCCAGCGATTAAATATTTATTATAAAAATAAAGCGCAGCTAACAATTACTAATAAAAATGATGTGTTTAGGGTCAAGGTCGTTATCCCTAAGCTAATTGAGGGCAGTGTATGAATGTACTCATTGTTGATGATGAACCTCTTGCGAGATCTCGCTTAATCCGTTTGTTAGCACACGATAAAAGTATAGTTGTACAAGGTGAGGCAAGTAATGGTAATGAAGCCCTAGTACTTGCTAAAAAGCAAACGCCAGATTTGATTTTTTTAGATGTTGATATGCCCGGTATGAATGGTTTACAAGTTGCGAATGAGCTCAATAGTTTAACTCTACCGCCCGCTATTGTTTTTATAACTGCCCACCCTGAGCATGCTTTTGATGCACTACAATTAAGCGCTGCAGGTTATTTAGTTAAACCTATTTCAGAGCAATCATTGCAAAAGGTGCTTAAGCAAGTTGGGCGTTTAAATAAAGTACATATTCAAAAACAAAAAAATGTAAAAGTGTCTTATCAATTAGCGGGTACTCTACGTAGTGTTGATATAAATGATGTTTTGTACTTTAGTGCAGAAGAAAAATATACCAAAATGATATTCTCGGGTGGAGAAGCTTTGCTTGAGCAAAGTCTAAAGCAATTAGAGCTGCAATATCCCACATATGTTTTGCGAATTCATCGCAATACAGTAGTTAATAAACAAAAAGTAATTGCTTTGCATTCAAAAGGGAGTGGGCATCATGTGATTGAACTGCAAGGGTGCAGCGAGTTATTACCTGTGAGCCGCCGCGAGCTTAAATTAGTTAAAAATACGCTTTAGACTTATTTTGCAATTAAGTTGCCTCTGACTTAAATGCATTTACGCTTAATTACTACTGTTTTGTTGAATGAGTCGATTTAATTAACCGTTTATCAACAAATATAACCGCTTGTCTTAGTCCTCATTGATTCCTAAAATAAATAGCATAAACTTATAATCAGATAATTTTTATTTGGTTTTACTATGCAGTCATCTCAAACAAAAGTGCAAAGAGGCTTCACTCTAATTGAAGTGTTAATTGCATTTATTATTCTTAGTTTTGGCCTGTTAGGCGCAGTTGCCTTGCAAGCAAAAGCAAAGCAAGCAAGCTTTGATTCTATGCAGCGAGCTGCTGCAGTTGCACTTGGTAATGATATTGTGCAGCGTATTCGTGCCAACGATACCCCTCAAATAGCGGGACTATATACACAGACATTTGATAGTGAAACTGCTACTACAACCTCGCAGGCGTGCTTTACAAACACTTGTAGCGCAGCGCAAGTTGCGGCGTTAGATCTTGAGCAGTGGAAAAGAGCTATAAGAGCTCGAGAAAATACGGGAACTTTAGATGGTGCTACCGTATGTATTGCACCTACCGCAGTTGCTGGTTCGGGTGGTAAAGCATTTAATTTAGAAGTAATTGTTTCGTGGGAAGGTCGACAAGAGTTTAATGCAAATGATGCTACTGGCGCTATAAAGTGTGGAACGGCTGACAAAAAGCGCCGCTTAGTTGTTTTAACTAGTTATATTTACCTTAGGAGCTAACATGAAGCAAAAAGGTTTTACACTTGTAGAAATGATGATTTCATTATTTATTGGTGGATTAATACTAGGTGGCGTTATGTTTACCTATATAGGAATGAAAGTAACCACTAAAGATACGATGACTATTGGTGAGCTTCAAGAATCAGGGCGCCTTGCAATTAACATTATGCAACGTGATATTGAACAAATTGGCTTTTGGGGAACTTATTATGACGATTCGTTCACCGCAATAAACACAGATACACTAGCAAACCCTGGAACAGACTGTTTTGAAGGATTAAATAATGGGAGTTTCCCTGATTTTGCTACAGCTAGTAATTTTAGAACTATTTACGCAAAGGTTGCTGGCGAATCAAAAGAGCTTAACTGTCTAAATAATCCGATTAAAAGCACTGATATTATTCAATTAAAATTTTTACAAGGCAAGAGTTTAACAGTTAGTGCAGTAACTAATGAGACTCAGGCCGATGAAAACTACTTTGTAGCTGAGCAAGAGAAAGCTCAATTTTTCCGTGGAACGGTTAACGCTGCAACTCTTAATGTTAATGCAACTGTTTGGCCTTATAGCCATCATGTTTATTATCTATCAGAACAAACTTATAAAGTTAATAATAAGAATTTAACTGTACCTGCATTAATGAGAAAGCGCCTGGTTGCTGGAAATATCAACACAGAAACTATTATGGAAGGTGTTGAGAACATGCGGTTTGTTTTTGGTCTTGATACTAACAGTGACAATCGTGTAGATACCTACCGAAGTATTCAAGATATGAAGCATACAGATTGGGAAAATCGTAAAGGTATTTTAACTGTTCAGGTATTTTTATTAATACGCGCATTGCAGCCAGACCCAGGAGTTAAAATTAAAAACCAAACTTATACATTAGGTGAAGATGAAGATAAGCGTGTATTAACATTTACCGATAATTTCAGACGTACTGTATTTACTACTACTATTCGATTAAATAATGTTGGATCAAATTTATGGCGTATTTAAAACAATCACAAAAAAAACAGCAAGGTGTAGTTCTAATTACAGCTTTAATAATGGTTATTGCAGTGACCGGTATTGCTGTGACACTTATGAGCAGTAGTAGTATTGATATTAAAATTACCAATGCAGCACAAGAGCGCGAAGTAGCCGAAAATGAACTCATTGGTGAAGTGCAGCGCATGATCTCTGATGAGGCAAATCAAGGCGCTAATAATCAGTTCTTCCTGACTCCAGATGAAGTAACTGCAATCGCGGATGGTGATGACAAAGGTATGGTGATTGCAAATCATGCAGATATGCAAAGCAAAATGACTAACCTGAACAAGGGGGCGCTAGATTTAGAATGTCCTCGACGCTTTAATTTTACAGCTGGTATATCGTGTAATATGTTACAGGTTGCGACCACAATAGAATATGGATCTAAAAGTAAGCATGAACTAACTATTGTTACAGGTATAGCACAAGAAATGGCCAGCGTAAGCAAGGGGATTTAAGATGAAATTTAAATTAAACAAAGTGTTAGCCTCTTTGCTTGGCTTAACAATAAGTATGTCGGTATTCGCTGAGGATATTGAGCTTTATGTAAATCATGATGTGGATGTTGAAGAAAAACCCCGAGTATTACTGATTTTTGATACTTCAGGAAGCATGGCTTTTTCATCTTCAAGTGGTGGTAACTGTGGTTTTAATAATTTCTTAAACTTATATAATTTATGTATTGATAGCCGTCTTGCCGCTGCGCAATTCGCTATGAATAAAGTTATTACCGATAACGAAGATACTATCGATTTTGGTTTAATGCGCTTTAAAAGCACAACCGGTGGTTATATTGTTAATGGTGTCGGTAGCGATTCATCCGTTGTACGTTCGTCGGTTGCATCTTTACCTGCAGATGGTGGAACCCCGCTTACTGAGACTCTATGGGAAGCTTATTTATATATTACAGGACAAAAAGTTCAATATGGCTTAGAGGCCACAATTCTTGAACGAGATACGAGTGTCGAGTTAAGAACTGGAAGCGAGTATACCGAAACAGAGTGTGACTGGGTTTGGAGAGGGCGGAGATCTGGATGGGTGTATGAATGTGAAAATATAGTGACAAATGACTATGAATACACTTATATTTCACCTTTTGAGGATAGTGAAGCTGAGGCTATACGCTGTGATAACTCGATAAATATCATTTACATGACAGATGGCGACCCATCTGGCGATAATGATAGTGACAGCCAAATTAGTGCAGAGCATGAGAAATACTTTGGGGAAGGACTAAACTGGAATACAGATAGTTACTACAGCAGCTATCTTCACCAAATGGCTAAAATTATCCACGGAACAAGTGATACAACAGTTGATTTATACCCATCGACCCCTGATATTCACGAAACTGGCCGCTTATATACTATCGGATTTGGCTCTGGTATGACTGCGAGCGGACAAGAACTTTTACGCAGAGCTGCTTCTTTAGGTGGTGGTGAAAACTTACCCGCAAGTACGCCCGATGAGCTTTCTGAATCATTAAACAGTGCAATTTCTCGTATTCGTGAAGTAAATGATAGCTTTTCATCTCCGTCCGTTGCTAGTAACAACGTAGATCAAACTCGTAGCCGGGATGCTATTTACTTTGCAATGTTTTATCCAGAGACAAATACTCGTTGGGGCGGTAACTTAAAAAAGTTAAAGGTATCGGGTAGTAATATAGTTGATTCAACAGGCAATGTAGCGCTTGATTCTAATGGTTTGATAGACACTGATGCAAAAACATTTTGGCTTCCTGCTGGTAAGTCAGCAGATGGTAACTTAGTAGCACAAGGTGGCGTTAATTCTCAACTAAGCACCTTAACAGGAACCAACGCAGAAGAACGAAGAACACTATATACAGATAAACAAGGCGATATTGTACGATTTACTACATCGATTGTTAGTGACATTCTTGATTTAATTATCAATAACCCAATTAGCTTATCTAGCTCAGATATAAAGTGGGCTATGGGTATTGATGTTGATGATGAAGATAATGATAATGATTCCACCGATCAAAGAGATGATATTTTTGGTGATCCTCTCCACTCAAAGCCCGTAGCGCTTGATTACGGTAATGATGATATTCGTATTCTTATTGGTACCAATGCTGGCTTTTTACACATGTTTAAAGACGATGATACTAATAATGAAGTTTCTGAGAGCTGGGCATTTATACCCTCAGATCTGTACAGCATTATTCAACCGCTGCGCAACAAAGAAACGGGTAAAAAATATGGTATGGATGGTCCAATCAGCGTTTATTTCAATAATAAAAACTTAAATAGCGATGGTTTAAACGACGGTATTATTGATGCGAGTGGCGACGATAAAGTGTGGGCTTTTGCGGGGATGCGTCGCGGTGGTAAAAATTACTACGGACTTGATATAACAAACCCGAACATACCAAAAAAATTATGGGACACTCCAATCGAAGGTGGTAAAGGTGATTTTAAAGAGCTTGCACAAACCTGGTCAAAGCCACAAATAGCCTACATTAAAGCCTTTGGGGATAAACCCTTATTAGTTTTTGGTGCAGGATACGATAACAACAAAGATGCAGTTATTAAAAGTGAAGATAATATAGGGCGAGGTATCTATATTGTTGAAGCCGAAACAGGTAAAAGGGTGTGGGCATTAACACCGGATATTAATGGCTTTAAAGGTAAGCACAGTATTGCGGCTAATATAACGACACTCGACTCAGATTATGATGGATATATAGACCGAATTTATGCGGCAGATACAGGTGGAGATATTTGGCGTATAGATATGCCTGGTAGTAATACTAGCGAGTTTAGCCACTTTAAATTAGCTGAGCTTGGTAGTAATAAAGCAACTGAGGACCGACGCTTTTTCTATAAACCACTCGTAGCACGCACAATTTATAGTAAAGTAAGCGAGTCAACAGTTAATGGTAGTACCGTTATAACTCGCTTAGATACACCATATGATGCGATAGTTATTGGCAGTGGTAATCGCTCAAAACCAACTGGCACCAATGAAAAAGATCAATTGTTTATGATCAGAGATGAAAATACGGTTACTAAATCGTATAAAACGAATGCTCCAGATACTATTGTACCTGCTGATTTGATGCAAATGAACTCAGATCCATTTGGCAATGCTCTAGATGACGTTGATGATTTTGTTGATTTGGAAGTCGATTTAGCTAAATTTAATGGTTGGAGATATGAGTTAGGAGCGGGTGAAAAGTCATTAGCTGCTGCTACCGTAGTTGGAGGTGTTGCTTATTTTACAAGCTTCACTCCTGCATCAGATACATCGACTGAAAATCAATGTTCGCTAAGTGGTGGTGGTGGTTCTTTATACGCTTTTCACTTACATTACGGTACTAAGGTGTATGACGACCTTAAATTTACAACCAGCTATGATGTACCAGATACACCTCAGTTATACTTTGGTGAAAGCCCTTCATGTGTAGATGGTAATGGCGATGGTAAATGTGATGACGACCCAACAGTTGACGTAATACAAGAAAGTCAGTTTTATTTAATTGGGCCGGGTATTAAGGGTGAAAATGCGGAAAATCCAATGAAACCTGTAGAAATAAAAGGTCCTGGTTTAACTGTCGTTGATGGTAAAGTTGTGTTAGTTAATGACGATGCTGTAGGATTTGGCTTTAAAACCCAACAAACATATATCTATAAACGTGAAGAAAATGACGAAGTTAATAATTAAGGAAATTAAATGAAAAAACAACACGGGTTTACCTTAATTGAGCTGATGATAGCCGTTGCTATCGTCGGCATACTCGCTTCAATTGCGCTGCCTAACTATACTGAATATGTAAAGCGTGCTTCGCGCGCTGAAGCTGCTGCAGCATTATTAGATGCTGCAAACAAGGAGGAGCAGTATTTTGTCGATAATAGGGAATATACAGAGACATTTACTGATTTAGGATTGCAAAGTAAAACCGAAAATGGCCATTTTGAACTATCTATAAGTGTAGTCGATAGCAATACCTTCACTATTACAGCTAAACCTATAGACGGTGTTGTAAAAGGCGATAATGATTGTAAAGAGCTTACAATTACTGACACAGGCCTCAAAGGTGCAAAAGGGTCTAAAGGAGACTCAGATGTTGACTATTGCTGGGGTCGATAGCCAAGATTACTTCTTCTGACACTTATCAGTTGATTTGATGCGAATTCTACCTGTTTGACTTACAGATAAAGCCAATCCTTCGAGATTGGCTTTATTGCTATTGGGGCAATATATAAAAGTTCCATTCTGAAAACCATTTAAAGAGCCATCTGGACGAAATGTAATGGCGTTGCGCGGATACTCTAAAGTATCAGCATCATGAACATCCTCGAAAGTGCTTAAGAGCAACTCATCATCATCTAGAGTCGTTGATTTATCTTTGTCGATAAATAGTGACATTTGACCATCCCACTCATCCTTTGTACATTGACTGCCTTTTAGTGCGCAAAGCGTGACGTAGGTACCATTTTCAATTGCGTAAAGGCGGCCATAATTTATATTTCGGTGTAGTAGATTCACATGGTTATCTAATCGGTTTTTAGCCAAGAAGTCTGGATAAAACCACATCGATAATTGACTGATTACACTGACAACAGCAATCGAAACCATTAATTCAAGAAGTGTCACTCCCTTGTTTTTTGATATTGATAATCTCATCCTTGAAGACCTGAGTTAATAAATGATTAACTCAGTCTAGTAAATGATACAAATATGACAAGATGAATTTGTATGTTTTTTAATCGCAAGTCTGAGCTGTATCACCAGTATAAAAAGAAGTACCAGATTGAGATACTGTTAAAGCTTTGTTATTTTCATTATCATTATTAGGGCAATAGATAAAGTCCCCAGGATTTGTTGTAATACGACCACTAGTATTAAAACGAAGATTTGTCTCGTCACCACTATAACTAAGGCTATCAGTTGCAGGAATATCCTCTATAACTCTCAGCAAGGCATCGTTAGCTACGTTATAACTTCCATTGTTATCAGCATCAACAAAAACAACAATGATTTTATTCGTGTCCCATTCTTGTTGACATTCAAATTCATCATTGGCTTGTTTAATAGCGCCTTCTTGTGCGGGACATAGAATTACTATTTCATCTGTACTTGCTGCTTGAGAGCGAGCATAAGTAATGCTTCTTTTTAATTCCAACAAAAAATTCTCAGCTCTATTTTCTTCTAGCATATCGCTGCTATTCCAGATAGCAATGGATGCAATGATCCCAACGATAGCAACGGTTACCATGAGTTCTAAAAGAGTGAATCCGTTTTGTTTGTTTTTCATATTAATCTCATTTACTGCTAGTCATTTAAGTATCGCTATTTTATACAATAAATTATACCATGATCGGTTGTTTTATCACCGTAATTCAATCGCTTTGTTTGCTATGAGCATCATGATTGTCTAAAATCGAGACAACTGGAGCTTTCAAAAGTAATTAATATGAAAAAAATAGAAGCAATTATCAAACCTTTTAAGTTAGATGATGTGCGTGAAGCACTGTCTGACGTGGGTATTACAGGTATGACGGTAAGCGAAGTTAAAGGCTTTGGACGTCAAAAAGGTCATACTGAGCTATACCGTGGCGCAGAATATATGGTGGATTTTTTACCTAAGGTTAAACTTGATATTGTATTGACTGATGAAAATGTAGATCGTGCAATTGAAGTTATTGTAAAAACGGCGCAAACAGGAAAAATCGGTGATGGTAAAATATTTGTCACTGATGTTGAGCGTGTAATACGTATTCGTACTGCTGAGGAAGATGAAGAAGCGATTTAAGCTTGTTTTTCTATGTAGTAAAAAGGCGCTTAGTAAGCGCCTTTTTTATTTATTTAGTTCTTTTATTTAGTCTTCTTGTTTGCTTTGCGTGCTCACTAAGCTCAGTTAAGCCTAATTGATTATAACTTTTTTCCATCATTTCAAGCGCTGGATCTAAGTAACTGCTTTGTGAGTAATGTTCAACAACAAATTTACCTCTATTAGCAGCAGCTAAATAAGCTTCACGTTCGTAATAGTAAGTTGCTACTTTTAATTCATAACGTGCCATACGGTTTAAAAGCCATACTAAACGACGCTTAGCTTCAGGTGCGTAATCACTTTTCGGAAAGCGTTTTACTAGTGTTGATAAATCGGTAAATGCAACACGAGTACGGTTAGCATCACGGTCTGCTCTATCTACACCAAAGTATTCTTGGAACGCATTTTTATCAGCTTTAATGTTTACTAAACCACGCATGTAATACATGTAATCTAGGTCTTTATGGTTTGGATTTAAGCGAATAAAGCGGTCAATGGTTGCAAGTGCTTGTTCAGTATTACCTGATTGGTAATGTGCATACACTAAGTCCATTTGTACTTGTTTAGAGAATGGCCCAAACGGGTAGCGAGAGTCTATTGCACTCAAAAGTTCGATTGCACGAGCATATAGGCCAGAATCTAGTGTTTCTTTTGCATCTTCATATAAAGCGTGTGCAGATTTATTCGGTACACGTTGAATGTCTTCTTGGTCTGGAGCAGACGAACAAGCGCCTAAACTAAGTACAGAAACTGAAAAAACAATGGCAAATGCACGTTTCCCTATTTTATTTATCATTTTATTTGTTACCTTCGATGTCTTCGGCTAGGCCAAGTCGGTAAAACCGAGTAAACTATGCGTATTATATTATGCTTTTATTAAAAGCGATTCTAACCCAGTCGAGCAAAGCTTGCACTGGTAAATTGGGTAAAGTTACTAATGTCAGAGCAAATTTCTCTTCAAGCCGACGTTCCAACCGAATTAGGTGGTAAACGTCTAGACCAAGTATTAGCACAATTGTTCCCTGATTATTCACGTTCTCGTATAAAAACGTGGATATTGGATGATAAAATCACCGTAGACGGTGAAATTTTCAACACACCACGCGAAAAGCTACTAGGTGGTGAAGTTGTAAGTGTTGAAACAACAATTGAAGCACCACGCGAATACGAAGCACAAGATATCAAATTAAACATTGTTTATGAAGACGATGATATTTTGGTAATTAATAAACCAATGGGCCTAGTGGTTCACCCTGGTGCGGGCAATCCTAATGGAACAGTGCTAAACGCATTACTACATTACTACCCTGAAATAATTAACGTGCCACGCGCAGGTATTGTGCATCGTTTAGATAAAGACACGACCGGTTTAATGGTTGTAGCTAAAACGATTCCAGCACAAACGCATTTAGTAACAGCGCTACAAAAGCGTGAAAACTTCACGCGTGAATATGAAGCACTGTGTAATGGCACTATGACCGCAGGTGGTATGGTTGAAAAAGCAATTGGCCGCCATCCGACTCAGCGTACTCATATGGCAGTACATGAACTGGGTAAACCGGCAATTACACATTACCGTGTTGCTGAAAAATTCCGTGCTCATACTCGTTTACGTCTGCGCTTGGAAACAGGTCGTACTCACCAGATTCGTGTGCATATGGCACATTTAAATCACCCGCTAATTGGCGATCAATCTTATGGCGGCCGTCCGCGTCCACCTAAAGGTGCAACACCTGAGTTATTTGAGTTACTTCGTAGCTTTAGACGCCAAGCACTACATGCTGTAAAATTGAGTATTGCGCACCCAATCACCGGTGAAATGATGACATGGCAAGCACCTATCCCAGACGACATGGTCGCGATGACACATGCACTACGTGAAGATACTAAAGCTAATCCTGATATCGATAGATAATGTACTTATTGTCAGCGACATGGCAAAACCTTCATAAAGTAGGAACGTTAAGTACTACTTGTGGAGGTGGTGTTTCAAAAATCCCATTTAAAAGTTTTAATTTGGGATTCCATGTTGGTGATAATCAAAATCATGTATCAAAAAACCGCTCACTATTAACCAAACACTTACCTAAACCTGCCGTGTGGCTAAGTCAAGTTCATAGCTCTAATGTTGTTATTGTTGATGAGCATTTTGATTTTGATGAGTTACACAATGCTGATGCGCTTTATACTCAGTTATTAAATCAGCCTTTGGCTATAATGACTGCCGATTGCTTGCCTATTTTATTAGTGAGTGATGATGAAAAGGAAGTTGCAGCTATACATGGCGGCTGGCGAGGGCTTGAGCAGGGAATTATTAAAAATACTTTAGAATGTTTTAGCTCAAAGTATGAAAACATAAGTGCGTGGCTAGGGCCTGCAATTGGGCCAACTCAATTTGAGGTTGGGGCTGAAGTGCTTGAGTTATTTCAAAAAAGGTCTTCTTCATTTATTCAAGCATTTACACCACAAGCTAATGGCAAATATCTTGCTGATATTTATGGTATTGCGCGTACTTTCCTTACCCAGCAAGGCGTTAAAAATATTACAGGCGGCGACTATTGTACAGTCTCTCAAAGTGACTTATTTTTTTCTTATCGACGGGATGGACAAACCGGACGTATGGCAAGTTTGATCTGGCGCAAGTAATTAGTATCTTTAATCATTATATTTCCCCCTACACCTTGAACAAACACCTAAACATACCCATTAATTAAGCAATTAGATTATTTAATAGGTAACACCATGCGTTTAGATAGATTTACAAGTAAATTTCAATCTGCGCTCTCTGATGCGCAATCGCTAGCCCTTGGCCGCGATCATCAATTTATTGAACCCGTACATTTAATGTATTCACTACTAAAGCAAAGTGGCTCTAGTGTACGTGCATTATTTGCACAAACGGGTGTCAGCGCTGACGAACTCAACACCAAGCTTTCACAAGAAATAGAAAAATTATTTAAAGTCGAAGGTGTCGGTGGTGACGTTCAGCTATCAAATAATATGGCTTCACTTATTAATCTATGTGATAAGTACGCGCAAAAACGCAAAGACAAATATATTTCAAGTGAATTATTTGTACTGGCGGCATGCGATGATAAAGGTCCACTTGGCGATATATTTAGGTCGTTAAATATTACCTCGACCAAAATTGAAACTGCAATTAAAGCGATTCGCGGCGGCCAAAAAGTTGATGACCCAAATGCCGAAGAAACACGTCAAGCGCTTGAAAAGTTCACGATTGATCTAACTGAGCGAGCAGAGCAAGGTAAGCTTGACCCCGTTATTGGTCGCGATGACGAAATTCGCCGCACGATTCAGGTATTACAACGCCGTACTAAAAATAACCCTGTATTAATCGGTGAACCGGGTGTTGGTAAAACAGCAATCGCTGAGGGGTTAGCACAGCGTATTATTAATGGTGAAGTACCTGAAGGATTAAAAAATAAACGCGTACTATCACTTGATTTAGGTGCGTTAGTTGCGGGTGCTAAATATCGTGGCGAATTTGAAGAACGTCTAAAATCAGTATTAAACGAATTGGCTAAAGAAGAAGGCCAAGTCATTTTATTTATTGATGAAATACATACTATTGTGGGTGCAGGAAAAAGTGATGGCGCAATGGATGCAGGCAATATGTTAAAGCCAGCATTAGCACGCGGTGAATTACACTGCGTTGGCGCAACCACGCTTGATGAATATCGTAAATACATAGAGAAAGACGCAGCTCTTGAGCGTCGATTTCAAAAGGTACTTATTGAAGAGCCATCGGTTGAAGATACCATCGCAATATTGCGAGGCCTAAAAGAGCGATATGAGCTACATCATTCAGTAGAAATTACTGATCCCGCGATTGTTGCTGCGGCGCAGTTATCCCACCGTTATATTAGCGATCGTCAGTTACCTGATAAAGCGATTGATTTAATAGACGAAGCAGGCTCTTCAATTCGATTACAAATTGATTCAAAACCAGAATCGTTAGATAAGCTTGAACGCCGTATTATCCAACTTAAGTTAGAAGATAACGCGCTAGCGAAAGAAAAAGACGAAGCAAGTCAAAAACGTCGAGCTGAAATGCAAGAATTGATCACCGACCTTGACGGCCAATACCGCGAGCTAGACGAGATATGGAATGCTGAAAAAGCATCACTTCAAGGCACGCAAGTAATTAAAGCCGAGCTTGAACAAGCAAGATTAGATTTAGATGTAGCGCGAAGAGCAAGTGATTTACAGCGTATGTCAGAGCTGCAATATGGGCGAATTCCAGAGCTTGAACGAAAACTTGATTTAGCCTCACAAGCCGAAATGCAAGAAATGACCCTGCTTAAAAACCAAGTAGGTGAGGATGAAATTGCTGAAATACTGTCTCGCTGGACCGGTATCCCTGTTGCAAGAATGCTACAAGGTGAACGTGAAAAGCTACTGCAAATGGAAGATAAGTTACACAGTAAAGTAATAGGGCAAGATGAGGCGGTTGTTGCTGTTTCTAACGCAATACGCCGCTCGCGTGCCGGGCTTGCTGATCCGAATCGTCCTATTGGCTCTTTCTTGTTTTTAGGCCCAACAGGTGTGGGTAAAACAGAGCTGACAAAAGCATTGGCTGGTTTTATGTTTGATACCGAAGATGCCATGGTGCGTATCGACATGTCTGAATTTATGGAAAAACATTCAGTTGCACGTTTAGTGGGGGCACCTCCAGGTTACGTGGGTTACGAAGAGGGCGGTTATTTAACCGAGGCCGTACGTCGTAAGCCTTACTCTGTTATATTGCTTGATGAAATAGAAAAAGCACATCCTGATGTGTTTAATATTTTACTGCAAGTATTAGATGATGGTCGATTAACTGACGGACAAGGTAGAACGGTTGATTTTAAAAATACCGTTATTATCATGACCTCAAACTTAGGCTCAGATATTATCCAAGAGCAAGCGGGTAATAATGACTATACGACCCTTAAAGCTAAAGTAATGGAAGTATTAATTAATGAGTTTAGGCCTGAGTTTATTAACCGTATAGACGAGACGGTCGTGTTCCACCCATTAGCTAACGAGCACATAAAAGAAATAGCTGATATTCAGTTAATGAAATTACGTGAGCGTTTAACAGAGATGGGGTATCTGCTTGAAATAAGTGATGCGGCTCTTGAGCGAATTGCAGAAAGTGGGTTTGATCCTGTCTACGGTGCACGTCCGCTTAAGCGGGCTATTCAACAAACGATTGAAAACCCGTTGGCCCAAAAGCTACTTAATGGAGACTACATACCTGGTTGCGTGATTGTTATCGACGCAAATGACGACGGCTTGGTATTTACTAAGCGTTAATTACAAATAATTAAAGTCAAAAGCCGCTAAAATAGCGGCTTTTTTATGTTTGTTAAACTTTAAAAGTTAGTAATAAATCGTTCACTCTACGTGAGCCTTCAACAAGCTCAGCTGCACCTTTTGCCACATTAAAGCTTAAGCTTAAGTTGTTATCTCCAAAGTCTTTAATTTGCGAAACATTATTACTAATGTCGTTACTAACCATTTGTTGCTCTTCTGCAGCGGATGATATTTGTATTGCCAAGTGAGATATTTCACTGATTTGGATAAAAATCCCCTCTAATTCAACTTGGGTTTTATCGGTTGTCAAAACACAGTTATCGGCTTGTGCTTTAGTGCTTTGCATTACTTTGGACCAGCTAAATAAAGTGTCTTGTATTTCTTTAATAGAGCTATGGATTTGTGTCGTAGCATTTTGAGTGCGTGACGAAAGAGTCCTTACCTCATCGGCGACTACAGCAAAGCCTCGACCATGCTCTCCCGCTCTAGCTGCTTCAATAGCTGCATTAAGGGCAAGTAAGTTAGTTTGATCGGCAATTCCCTCTATTTCACTCATTACCTTACCAATCTTATCTGCTTCAGAGGCTAAGCTGGTGGCTGTGGTTGCAGCCTTTTCTACTTGAAAAGCTAAATCAGATACCATTTTACTATTATCTGCAATATGGTCTTTTATTTCAGAGCAACTTTGGTGGGTGTTATTCACTTTATCAGCTGTTTGGGCGGTATTAACAGATATTTCACCAATGGTAGAGCTCATTTGAGTCATCGCTGATGCAATTTGTTCTAAACGCTCACCTTGCGAAGAAATGCCTTTTTCAGTAAGCGTAGATTGTTTATCTAGATCAGTCGCAATGCCATTAAAGCTTAATGTAGAGTCTTTCATACGGCCAAGAACCGTGCGCAACTTTGCGCTTAGCATTTGCTCTCTATAATCACTTACGCTATGCGGTGTGTGGCCGCTGTAAATATAGCGAGAGATTGAATCGGCTTGCGCTTTTTGTTCGCGTAATATTTTAGGGGTAATAATCAGTTCGTCATAATTTAGCACAATAACTAAAGCGCAAATAAATAGGCTAATTGCAGCGATAGTAATTGACCCAGCAACAGCAGTAAAAATTAGCCAAAATAATAGGCATATGAATGTGATGCTTTGTCTTATCGCCGTGTGTTCTCGCAGATTAAATGATGATTTGTTGGTATTTATTTTGTTGTAAAGAACGTGTGCACGTTGTTTAAGTTGAGAGCTCGCTTTGGTTCTTACTGATTGATAACCAACAAGTCGGCTATGCTCAAAAATGGGTGTTACAAAGGCATCTACCCAATAATAACGGCCATCTTTACAGCGGTTTTTAACCATACCACGCCACGAGTGTTCTTTTTTTAATGTTGCCCACATTTCTTCAAAAGCAGCTTTTGGCATATCAGGGTGACGAACAATATTATGATGCTGACCGATAAGCTCTTGTGCGCTATATCCTGCCACAGAGCAAAACTCTTGATTGACGTATGTTATTACACCTTTGAGGTCGGTAGTAGAAACAAGCTCTTGTGACTCATCAAAGTATACTTCTTCATTTTTTAAGCTTTTATCATTGTGCATTATGTTTATTATCATCCTTTATTGTTGCTGTCATTATATTGGTTACACACTACAAAGCAAAAAATAGCGTCATTCCTTGTATGCTCATAAGGCAAATAATTGCGTTTATTGATCTAGATCAAATTTAAATGTCGGATAGCTAAATTGAGCTCATTTTAAACAAGTTCCGGTCTATTATTTTAGGCTTATATTTTGCGTATTTAATTTATACTTAAATACGCATTTAAAGCATTTGTATAATGCCCAGAGCAATGGCAATATTACGACTTAATATAATGATGTTGGTCATATCAAACGCATGTATAGAGTGGGTAAATAATTATTAACTTAGAAAAATTATATTGTTCTTAGCAATTTATACCAGTTGCATTAAATAAGGATCTATTATAGCGCTAAGAAAATAGCACAATAGTAAGGCGAAAATTATGACATATAGTTGTTCTATATGAATAATTTTTAACGCAGTGAGTGCGCTATTTAATGCGATAGAATGATCATATTTTCAATAAAATTGGTATTTATCTTGAGTCTAAGTAATTAGCCCCCATAACCTTATGATTAAGCCACGTGGCCCGAGGAAAGATTTTTTGACAACACATGATTTAGCTAACGCACTTGAAGCGTTATCAGTAAATGAGCACCAACATGCAGTTAAAGGCATTAAACGTGGCATAGAGCGAGAGTCGCTAAGAATACAAGATAATGGCGCTATATCACCTCAAGGTCACCCAAAAGGTGTGGGCAGTGCGTTAACTAACGGCCATATCACAACTGATTTTTCTGAGTCTTTACTTGAATTTATTACTCCAGTTAGTGAATCGTCAACGCAAACGCTTAAGCAATTAAAAGACCTTCAAAAGTTCACTCTAGAAAAAATGGGTGATGAACTGCTTTGGCCTATTAGCATGCCGTGTTTTATTGAGCACCAAGACGATATAGTGCTAGCTCAATTTGGTAGTTCAAATACAGGCCAAATGAAAACACTATACCGTGAAGGATTAAAAAATCGTTACGGTAGTATGATGCAAGCAATTGCGGGTGTTCACTTTAATATTTCATTTCCAGATACGCTTTGGCAGTCACTTCATTCGTTACAAAAAAGCAATGCAAACCTTCAAGATTTTATCTCAGAAGGTTATTTAGCGCTTATTCGTAACTTTAAACGCGAACTATGGCTAATAAGTTATATGTTTGGCGCATCGCCAGCATTGTGTAACTCATTTTTGCAAGGGCGAAAAACCGACTTACCATTTAAAAAACTAGGTAAAGGCACGCTTTACTTAGAAGTTGGTACAGCACTGCGTTTAGGTAATTTAGGCTATACAAATAGCGCGCAGTCGTCACTACGCGTAATGTATAACTCGTTAGATGAATATGTAGCGGGCCTTAAAAAAGCAATCAACACACCATCAGAAATTTATGGTGATCTTGATGACTACAAGAGTGAAAACCCTAAGCAGTTAAATAAAAATATTCTGCAGATTGAAAACGAATTTTACTCGCCAATTCGTCCTAAGCGTAATGCAAAAAGTGGTGAAACGCCAACGGATGCATTGCTTCGAGCTGGCATTGAATACGTAGAAATTCGCGCATTAGACGTAAACCCGTTTAGTGAAGTTGGTATTGATATTGAACAAATTCACTTTTTAGATGTGTTTTTAACGTATTGTTTATTAAAAGATTCAGCTCCAATGGATTGGAAAGAACAAGCGCGTAGTACTGAAAATCTCGACACAGTAGTAAACCAAGGTCGAGAAGAAGGGCTAATGCTTAACTTTAATAACACACAGCGTAGTCTTCAGTCGTGGGGCGATGAAATATTTACCCAGCTTACTGATGTCGCTAAATGGATGGATAATGCTTATGGTGTTAACTATTACTCGGATACTATAAAGCGCATGGCAACGTGGATACATAATCCAGAGCTTACTTACTCTGGACGTTACGTGTCACAGTTAAAAGAGTCTGGTTTAGACAACGGGCATTTTGCACTAGCATTGGCTAGTAAATATAAGCAAAGCCACGCCGATACAGGCTACAGCGAGTTTTTAAAACCTTGGCTGGAACAACAAGTAGTAGAGTCTAACGAAGCACAAGCTGCAATTGAGCAGGCAGATACCCAGTCATTTACCGCGTTTTTAGATGCGTATTTTGACGGTAAATAACCTTGATATTTAGCAAAATTTAAGCAAAAAAAACGCAGCCCAAGTTGGCTGCGTAAATATATTCAGGGATGAATTAATGCTGTACTGCTGCATTCATTGAGTCAGACCCACACTTTTTAAAAAAGTTCTGTGAGATCTTAGAAAAATGAAAAAAAATGCAATTATCCTATCTCTCGCCATTACTTTAGCCGGTTGTGCTACAGCGCCTCCAAAGCAACCTAACGATTTATGTAAAATCTTTGAAGAAAAGCCAGATTGGTATTTCGACGCAAAAGATGCACAAGAAAAATGGGGTTCTCCCAAGCATGTACTCATGAGTATGATGTACCAAGAAAGCTCATTTAAGCATGATGCCGCTCCGCCAATGGAGTACTTCTTATGGATAATTCCTACCGGTCGCGCAAGTGATGCCTATGGTTACTCGCAAGCTAAAACACCAACATGGTCTGATTATATTCGTGAAACAGGCAACAACGGTGCTGATAGAGACGACTTTGACGATGCAATCGACTTTATGGCGTGGTTTGTTTATAAAACGCATAAAGTAAATAAAATATCTAAATGGGATGCTTACGCACAATACCTTAATTATCATGAAGGTTGGGGTGGGTATAAGCGTGGCACGTACAAAAAGAAAAAGTGGCTAATGGGTGTTGCGAACAAAGTTAAGCACAGAGCTAGCCGTTATGGTGCGCAATTAAAACACTGCGAAGAAGAGCTTGATAAAGGTTGGTTTGAACGTCTTATATTTGGCTAGATAGTTATTAATGGATATAAAAAAGGAGCCAATTGGCTCCTTTTTTATTTAGCGAGAACGCTTATTTGGCAGTATCTTCACTTGTTTTATCATGTTTTCTTTTACTTCGAGTACTTCAATAGGATATCCCGCGATACGCAAACTAATATTTGCATCAGGAATATTCTCCAAGTATTCAACAATTAAACCACTCAGAGTTTTAGGTCCATCTAGCGGAAAATCCCAGCCCATTTCTTTATTTAAATCGCGTACGTTAGCGCCGCCATCCACAATACATGAGCCATCAGTTTGTGTTTCTACTTCTTCGCTTGGCGTACGAGTTTGCGTAGTTGTAAAATCGCCAACAACTTCTTCTAAAATATCTTCTAGGGTCACTAGGCCTTGGATGTCGCCATACTCATCTACCACTAAGCCTATGCGTTCTTTAGATTGCTGAAACTTTAATAGCTGAGTATTTAGTGATGTTCCTTCAGGGATAAAGTAAATTTCACGTACAGCGCGTAGCAAAGAAGGTTTATCAAATTGCTCTTTTGTAAGTAGACGAAGCGCATCACGTGAGTGAATAAAACCTACTGCATCATCTATGTTATCGCGATACAACAACACGCGAGTATGTTGTGCATGGGTAAGTTGGCGACTAATTAGTTTCCAATCGTCATTAATATCAATGGCCACAATTTCGTTTCGTGGGATCATAATATCTTCAACGGTAACTTGTTCTAAATCTAAAATTGAAGTCAGCATACTTTGATGACGAGCAGGAATAAGTGCACCGGACTCATTGAGTACTGTTTTTAATTCTTCTTTACTCATGCTGTGTTCGTCGATTTGAGCGGCACTAATACCAAATAACCGCAGTATACCGTTTGTCATCCAGTTAATAACCACAACAAAAGGGAAGAGAATTTTTAGTAATCCCTTAAGTATTATTGAACTTGGAAAAGCAACTTTTTCAGGGTAGAGGGCAGCAAGGGTTTTAGGTGTTACTTCTGCAAATATAAGCACAACTAGAGTTAACACACCCGTTGCTATAGCAATACCTAGGTCACCGTAAAGGCGAATACCTATAATGGTTGCAACTTGGGCTGCTGCTATATTGACAAGATTATTACCGATTAAAATTAAACCGATGAGCCTATCTGGACGGCTAAGTAATTTACTGACTCGTTTAGCTGCACGATGATCCTCTTTAGCGAGGTGTCGCAGGCGTATACGATTGATTGACATAATTCCGGTTTCTGAACCAGAAAAATAAGCAGAAAAAAGCACCAAAAAACCTAAAATGATAAATAGGGTACTTGTCGATATGTCGTCCAACGATGGATCCTTTTCTTATAAATCAATGCGTATTAAGCTAGAGTGAGCAAGCAGAGTCAAGTTAAAACTTATTTAGTATCACTTCTTGTATGAAACGGCTGCCAAAATAAGCGAGTGTGAGGACAAATGCAGCGACCATGATTGTAATAACCACCGGTTTACCGCGCCAACCCTTTTTCATATGCCCGATAGCTACAACGGCAAAAATAGCCCACGCAACTAACGATAATATTGTTTTATGAATGAACTCTTTAGCGAACATTCCATCAAGAAATACAAACCCTGAAAGTAATGCAAATGTGAGTAATATAGTGCCTAAATTAAGAAGTTGGTAAAGCTGGCGCTCCACAACCATTAAAGGCGGAAGGTGGCTGTGCACAATTGCTAAATCTTTACGTTTTAAACGTTTATCAATAAAATAAAACTGTACACCATATAAAGTAGCAATAATTAAAATACAGTAGGCTAACAAAGATAAGGAGATGTGCGTTACTAAACCCACCTCAATATTAATACTTTGTAATAAAATATGATGAGGAATAAATAAACTGGCAATGGTTAGTAAGGCACCAAAACCATAAACAACGGGCAACAATAAAGTCGCAGGGAATTTTAGTGAGACAGCCGTCACCGAAACTACAATCACCCAGCAGGTCAAAAGAGCGACGTTTACGATACTTAAATCTTGACCGTCGGCTCTAAAAACAGAGTTAACTAACAGCAGCATATGCGCCACTATAGCAACCGTGCTTAAAATAACGGTTACTTTTTGGCTAGGGCCTTGTTGATGAAACAGGCGTGAAAGCACGTGAGACGTTGCTAACACATAAAATAAACTGGCAATAATAGTTAAACTAATAATCAGCATTGTGCTTGGGCCACTTAATTTGAGACAAAATAATCCTTGTTGTTATATAGCCATTGTATTTTATAGCAAAGCAAATGCATAGACCTTAAAAAAAGAAACTCAACAAGGTGCACTTGAACACTATATTGTAAGGCGCCATATACGGTATACTACTTTTAATTGAAACTTAATAAGTCAATCTAGGTTAATTGAAAAATCAAATTAACCGTAAAATTTAAATGGATTGATATAAACGTCTTATCGGAACCGTTACATGTTTGAGAACCTCCAAGAACGATTAGGTAAAACCTTAAAAAATATCAGTGGCCGTGGCCGTCTGACGGAAGACAACATAAAAGACACACTTCGCGAAGTGCGTATGGCATTTTTAGAAGCCGATGTGGCATTGCCTGTTGTTCGCGAGTTTGTAAAACAAGTTAAAGAACGTGCAGTTGGGGTTGAAGTTACAAAAAGCTTAAGCCCGGGCCAAGTATTTATAAAAATAGTGCGTGAAGAACTAGAAAAAGCAATGGGTGAGGCTAATGAAGAGCTAAGTCTAAATGCGCAACCGCCAGCCGTTGTAATGGTAGCGGGTCTACAAGGTGCGGGTAAAACCACCAGTGTAGCTAAGCTTGCTAAGTTTTTAAAAGAGCGAAAAAAGAAATCAGTACTTGTAGTAAGTGCCGATGTTTATCGTCCTGCGGCTATTAAACAGCTAGAAACGCTTGCAGCAGAAGTTGATGTTGATTTTTTCCCAAGTGATATTTCGCAAAAACCAGTTGATATTGCAACCGCTGCAATTTCACATGCTAAAAAGAAATTTATAGATGTAGTACTTGTTGATACTGCAGGTCGTCTACATGTTGATAGCAACATGATGGATGAAATTAAAGATCTTCATAAAGCAATCAATCCAATTGAAACCTTGTTCGTTGTTGATGCAATGACAGGTCAAGATGCTGCGAATACAGCTAAAGCATTCGACGAAGCATTACCACTTACCGGTGTTATATTAACAAAAACCGATGGTGATGCACGTGGTGGCGCAGCTTTATCGATTCGTCATATCACTGGCAAGCCTATTAAGTTTATGGGTGTGGGTGAGCGCACTGACGCACTTGAACCTTTCCACCCAGACCGCATAGCGTCACGTATTTTAGGCATGGGTGACGTACTTTCATTAATCGAAGAAGTCGAAATGAAAGTCGACAAAGAGCAAGCTGCTCGAGTTGCTGAAAAAGTATTTAAAGGCGCAGGTTTTACCCTTGACGACTTTGCTGATCAATTAAAGCAAATGAAGAATATGGGTGGCATGATGTCAATGCTTGATAAGCTCCCTGGTATGTCTAACTTACCAGATGCTGTTAAAGGTCAAATGGGTGATAAAACATTTATCCAAATGGAAGCTATTATTAGCTCTATGACTAAAAAAGAGCGCGCACGCCCAGAAATCATTAAAGGTTCGCGTAAAAAACGCATCGCAGCAGGCTCAGGTACGCAAGTACAAGAGATCAATAAGTTGCTTAAGCAGTTTACGCAAATGCAAAAAATGATGAAAAAAATGAAAGGTAAAGGCGGCATGACTAAAATGATGCGCGGTATGAAAGGCATGTTACCACCTGGAATGATGGGCGGCGGCGGTCCTAAATTTTAAAAAGTACCATTAAGTTACTTTTTAAAATAATAGCGAATCATATTTAAAGGAGCAAATAGCTCCTTTTTTGTTGAATAAATTATGCATGTAATACACCTTTAACTCTTATTTGTCGTTGAGATCACGGTTTAACCTACTAAACTGCCTTTTTGGTTCACTTCTTACTTGCGTTATTGCCAAAAACTCGTACAATTCCCCAGCTCCCCATTCTGGGGAGTAAATCTTATTAATGAAAACAGTCAATCTTTATAGAGGACGGTATGGTAACTATTCGTTTGCAACGTGGTGGCGCTAAAAAACGCCCTTTCTATCAAATTGTGGTTGCGGATAGCCGTTTCTCGCGTGACGGTCGCTTCATCGAGAAAGTAGGCTTTTTTAACCCAATTGCTTCAGGTCAAGAAGAAAAAATTCGTTTAGATTTACCACGTGTTGAACACTGGGTAGGTCAGGGCGCATCTCTTTCAGATCGCGTAGCTAAGTTAGTAAAAGACGCTCGTAAAGCGGCTTAATAGGCGTAAGTGTAACCATGAGTCAAGAGAACACCTCATCAATAATTGTCGTAGGAAAGCTCGGTGCCCCATATGGTATAAAGGGCTGGCTTAAGGTACATTCATTTACTGATGATCCCGTAGGGATCTTCGATTTCAGCCCGTGGTTGATAGGGCAGCAAGGTAAATGGCAGTCCTTAGAAGTGGTCGACTGGCGTCGCCACAACAAAGGCTTTATCGCTAAATTTGCGCAGGTAAACGACCGAGACGAAGCAATGGCTTATACCCATGCTGAAATCTCAATGGATGCAGCGCATTTACCAGAACTCCCGCAAGGTGAGTTCTATTGGCGAGATCTCATTGGCATGTCTGTTGTAACCGATAAAGGTTATAGCTTAGGCATTGTTGATGACCTGATGGAGACAGGATCAAATGACGTACTGGTTGTTAAAGCAAACAGTAAAGACGCATTTGGTCAAGCTGAGCGTTTGATTCCTTTTTTAACTGATTCAGTTATTAAAGAAGTCAAATACGACGCAAGAGAAATTACCGTAGACTGGGATCCTGGTTTTTAATGACGCAAACTAGTTCATTATGGGTAGGGGTGATAAGCCTTTTTCCAGACATGTTTGACGCTATTACAGACCAAGGTGTTACCGGTCGCGCAGTAAAAAATGGCTTAATTGATTTTAACTGCTGGAATCCGCGAGACTACGCTTTAGATAAGCATAGAACCGTAGATGACCGTCCTTACGGGGGCGGACCTGGTATGTTAATGATGGTTGAGCCATTAAAAAAAGCGATTGCCGAAGCTAAAAAAGCAGCTGGTGATGGTGCTAAAGTAATTTATATGTCCCCGCAAGGGCGCAAACTTGATCAGCAAGGTGCTAGCGAACTCGCTAACTCTAAAAAACTGATTTTGATTGCCGGTCGCTATGAAGGTATAGATGAGAGAATAATAGAATCATATGTTGACGAAGAATGGTCAATTGGTGATTTTATTTTGAGTGGTGGCGAACTACCTGCCATGACATTAATTGACGCAGTAGCGCGATTAGTGCCAGGTGTGTTAGGTCATAACCAGTCAGCGGAACAAGATTCATTTTCGGATGGCTTGTTAGATTGTCCACACTATACACGACCAGAAACATTGGACGACAAACAGGTTCCTGCTGTATTACTCAGTGGCAACCACCAAGAGATAGCAAAATGGCGGCTTATGCAGTCATTAGGCAGAACTTGGTTACGACGTCCTGACTTGTTGCATAACCTAGCTCTGACTGAGGAGCAAGCGGTATTACTCGCGAAATTTCAGCAAGAGTACCAAAAAGCTTGTGGCTAGAAGACAGTTACACCTAGGAAAGTGAGAAACATAATGGCAAAAGTAAACCAAAATATTATTAAAGCGCTTGAAGATGAGCAGCTTAAAACAGACGTACCTGCATTTGGCCCTGGTGATACAGTGGTTGTACAGGTAAAAGTAAAAGAAGGTGCTAAAGAGCGTCTACAGGCCTTTGAAGGTGTTGTAATCGCTAAGCGTAATCGTGGTCTTCACTCAGCATTCACAGTTCGTAAAATCTCGAACGGTGAAGGCGTTGAGCGTGTATTCCAAACGCACAGCCCTCTTATTGATAGCGTAACAGTTAAGCGTCGCGGTGCAGTTCGCCGTGCTAAGCTTTACTATCTACGTGAGCGTTC
This sequence comes from Pseudoalteromonas sp. NSLLW218, assembly GCF_015864775.1. Lineage (NCBI taxonomy): Bacteria > Pseudomonadati > Pseudomonadota > Gammaproteobacteria > Alteromonadales > Pseudoalteromonadaceae > Pseudoalteromonas > Pseudoalteromonas sp. NSLLW218. The sequence goes on from NZ_JADYWO010000005.1 coordinate 293,667, forward strand.
TGGTAAATCTGCACGTATTAGAGAAAAACTTAACTAATACGCGCTGTTTATCAACGCAAAAAAACGGGTTGCATCCTTCGGGTTGCAACCCGTTTTGGTTTTAGAATATTATTTTCTCAATTCTCAATTCTCAATTCTCAATTCTCAATTCCTCATTAGTAAAATTTCCGCTTTAGCCTTTTCTCAGTTAGCTGATCCTGTTAGTATTTATCGTATTGATTAGTTTACTTTTATGTAAATTTATATTTACGTTATTTGGTTTTTTAAGGTGGGACGAACGTGGCTGACATAAGTGATTTAGCACAGCTAAGAGAAGGTATAGATGAATGCGATGCACAACTTGTTGCCTTACTCGCTAAACGCAATGGTATTACGCAAAAAATTGGTGAGATAAAACAACAAACAGGTGCGCCTTTACATGCACCTGTCCGTGAAGCAGAGCTATTAGCGGCAAGACGACAAGAAGCAATAAATCAAAATGTAAGCCCAGATCTCGTTGAAGATATACTAAGACGTATGATGCGAGAAGCCTATCAAAACCAACAAGCGAAACTTGCATGCGCAGCGCCAGAGCTTTCGCCAATTGTAATTGTGGGTGGTCAAGGTGCCATGGGGCAGTTATTTGCACAGCAGTTTATTCGCTCAGGTTACGAAGTTAAAATTTTAGATAAAGATCAGCAAAACGATGCTAAAAGTATTTTAAAAGGTGCCAAGCTGGTAATGATTAGCGTACCTATTAATGCATTAGACGCTGTCGCTGCTAAGTTACCTAAACTAGATGAAGACTGTTTACTTGTAGATATTACATCGGTAAAGCAATCGCCTATTAAAGCATTAAAAGCTGCGCACAGTGGCCCTGTGGTTGGTTTACATCCAATGTTTGGGCCCGATATATCACATTGGGTAAAACAAACAGTTGTTGTATGTGAAGGGCGAGAGCACCAAGCGGCAAAAGGTTTATTACAGCAGTTACAAGTATGGGGTTGCCAGCTTGTTGAGCTTGATGCTAAAAAACATGATGAAGCAATGCAAATTATTCAAGTAATGCGCCATTTAACGACATTTGTGTACGGACAGTTTTTAGCAAAACAAAGTCATACGCTAGAAGAGTTGCGCAGTTGCTCGTCACCTATATATCAATTAGAGTTGATGATGGTCGGGCGTTTGTTTGCACAGTCGCCTGAGCTGTACTCAGATATTATGCTCGCACAATTTGATGATGTAGAGAACCTACTTGCACAGTACCAAGATACCTTTGCAAGTACATTAGCTAAATTAAAAGCGGGAGATAAAGCCGCGCTTATTGATTCTTTTGCTGAAGCTAAAGTTTACTTTTCTGACTCTACAGAACACTTTTTAACGCAAAGTCGAAGCTTATTAAATAAAGCGAATGATTCAAAAGTTTTAGATTAATATTTGTTATACCGTTTGCTTAAGTATGGGGACTTAATTCGTTAAATTACTCAAATACTTATACAGATTGGTACTGGTTAACTAAAAAGGGCCAATATTGGCCCTTTTTGATTTGTAAAATTGCTTATTAAGTATTAACGCTTACGGCCTGCAATGACTCGCTTTGGTAGCATCCTAAAATACGTACATATTGGGTGTGCTCTTTAAGCTCTTCTAGCGCTTCTTTTACTTGGCTTTCGGCTAAGTTTGCTTCTAGGTCAACATAAAAAACTTCTTCCCACGGATTACCTGGAGTAGGGCGAGATTCAAGTTTTACTAAATTAATCTTGTGCTGTTTAAAAATCATTAGCGCATCGGCTAGTGAGCCCGCTTGCTGTTTTGTCGACATGATCAAACTAGTTTTAGTTGGAATTTGGTTAGATACTTGTAGAGGCTTACGTGCAACAACAATAAAGCGGCTATGGTTTTCGCTTTGATTAGCTAGGTTTGATTTAATAACCTCAAGCCCTACGTTTTTCCCCGCTTGTGCAGAGCCAATTGCTGCACTATTTGGTGTGCTTAATGCCGATTGTAGTGCGCTTGATGTTGAGTCACATGTTTCATGTTGTAAGTCACCTAAGCCCTGTAAAAAACGGCTGCACTGCGCAAATGGTTGTGGGTGTGCAAATATTTTTGTTAGTTGGCTAAGTTCTGTTTCTGGATTTGCGAGCAAGCAGTGCTCTACACTGTGAGTTACCTCACCAACAATTGATACTTGTGCGTGCTGTAATAAGTCAAACACCTCGTTAATACTACCAGAGCTTGTGTTTTCAATGGGTAACAAGCCAAAGTCAGCTTGGCCGTTTTCTACTTTACCTGTTATTTCATCAAACGATGTACAGCCAATTTCAACTAATTTACCCGGGCGGCGGCTAAAATATTTATGACATGCTAGTTGGCTATAAGAACCCTGACCACCTAAGTAAGTGACACGGTGTGTTTCACTGAGGGCATCTGGATTCAGATTTTTTTGTAACATTGCTTGTTGGTGTAAAACAGAGTCTTCCAAAATAGTTTGGAAAACATTATTTACGTAGTAAGCATCTAAACCTAGTGATTTACCATAACCAATCAGTTTTTCTAAAAGTGCTAGTTCGCGAGCTTCATCGCGAATTGGTTTGTTGTTAGCAATTTTGTACTCAACCACACCATGGCTAATGCGGCGGCGTTTAGCTAATAACACGAGTAAATCAGAGTCTATTTCATTTATATCGTGTCTTAGGGTATTTAAAACATCATTTGTCATTTTGGTATCCTCATTCCAAAAGTAAGCTGTTATTACACAGCAAAAACAAAAAAGCCTCCCGGTTGGGAGGCTTTACTATTCGATTGATTTTATCTCACAAACAGGGAAGCCTCTCCTATATAAAGAAGCTAAAAAACGAAAAAAAAGTGCGAGAGATAAATATTTTCATGCGGTTAATGTATGGAGAGTTGCTAACAATGTCAATAAAGATCTAAATAAGCTTAGGGTACTATTTATTTCTCTATATTAGTTTTTATAGAAAGTTTACAAATAATTTATAAATATGAATCTGGATCTGGTATATTTCGTTAACTGGTTCAAATAATAACAATTATTAATAATTAAGGTTGACCCGTGGTTTACAGACGCCCTCCATCGCGTTTTGGATTGAATTCTTTAAGTGTAAAACTATCGCTACTCATATCCGCTATTTGCCTAATAGCAGGGGTGTGTGCGGCTGCCTTAATGCTTAAATCTGAAGAGAAACAACTTGTTTTTGAAGAACATGAGATTTTAAAAAGCTCGACAGACTTATTAGTGAAGCAATTTAATGAGCGCATTAAAACAAAAATAAATATTGCGCAGCAAGCTAATAACGTAGTAACACAGCAACTTTTCCAACCCAATTCACCAATTAATTTAAGCAACAAATCACAGTTACAGTTTAATAGCGACGGTACGATTCGAAGTGCCTCGGCTGATGGCTTATCAGCAGCATTTTTACCGCAGCAAAATTACTCTCCTTTTTATAAACGCCTATTTAATGATTCTGAGATGCTGTGGCGTATAATATCTCCTACACTGGTACACGACTTTTTTAACTTTTATCTCATTACAGATGATGATTTTATTCGTGTTTCTCCTCCAAACTGGGCACTGAACGCACCAGCTGATTTTAGAGCGACGAATGGCTCAACTTATAAATCGATTAAGAGCACGCTTGAAACAGTAAGAGAGCCTGCATGGTCAAAAGTCTACTACGATACAGTATGGCGCAAGTGGGTTATTAGCCTACTAGTACCTGTTTATGTTGATAATGAGTTTTTAGGTGTGACGGGGAGCGATATTTCCCTCAACAAACTTATTTCGTTTTTACCTGTTGGTGATAAAGAAAAACACCTACTTGTGTTTGATAGCAAAGGGCAATTGTTGGCACACCCAGACTTAAATCCGACCTTACTAGCTGACTATGGTAGTGATAATAAAGCACTCGCTACTAACGAATTTGTAAACCCAGCGCTGCAGTCGATTATTGACGATGTTATTGCAGTGAAGTTACCTGAATACGCAAATTCATTTGAAAAAAATGACGAAGCTCATATTATCAATATTCGTAAGATTGATGACTTAGATTGGTACATAGGGGTATATAAAAAGCGTTCATCTACGTTATCTGCATTACAAGATTTAAAACTGAAGTTCTTCGGTCTCTTTATTTTATACGCAATATTAGTTGCCTTATTGCTGCATCAAGCGCTTTATCAACTAGTCCTTCGCCGTTTACATACTTTGGTTTATGCAGTTACAAGTTTTGGCAAAGGTCAATTAACTACAGAATTTCCACCAGAAAACAAAGATGAGATTGGCACGCTTAATGGCTCATTTAGAGACATGACGGTAGAAATTCGCAAACTTATCGATGGCTTAAACCAGAGAATTACAGAAAAAGAAATTGCTGAAAAAGCAGCTAACCGTTTATCTAAAGCGGTCGCATTCTCGGGCACTGGCGTTGTGATCACCGATGAGAATTTTGTAATTGAATACGTAAATCCAAAAATGCTAGAAATGACAGGCTACCCAGAAAGCCATTTCAACAGAGCGCCATTACTGAATATTATTGCCTCAGAGATGTCTATTTTAGTTGAAGATATAGACATAGATTTACGCAGCCGTAATTATTGGCGCGGTGATACATTAATCCAAGGCTTGAATAAAGAGCCAATTTGGGTATCTCTAAGTGTTTCACCAATTCGTGAAGAGGGCGGTGAAATAACCAGTTACGTAGCATCAGCACAAGACATTTCGTTTGTAAAAGAAAGCCAGCGTAAAATGGAGCAACTTGCTTACTTTGACACCCTTACTGGTCTTGCCAACAGAACGTTCTTTAGAATGCAATTACGCAAATCAATGGCATTAGCTGAACGTGGGCACTATGCGTTTGCATTGTTTTACTTTGATTTAGACGAATTTAAACGTATTAACGATACATTAGGCCACGATGCAGGCGATCAATTATTAATTGAAGTGGCAAACAGACTTAAAAAACGTTTACGAGCCGAGGATACCATAGCACGCCTAGGTGGTGATGAATTTGCAGTGTTGCTCAGTGGTATAGAAAGCCAAGCTCACGCGACTGATGTTGCCAATACAATTCAAAAAACGCTAAATGTACCTATTAAACTAGGTAGCAATGAAGTTATTGTGAGCGCGAGTATTGGTATTACAATGGCTCCGTACGATAGCCTGGAAGAAGATCAGTTATTAAAACATGCTGACTTAGCAATGTATGAGGCAAAAGCTAAAGGGCGTAATACATTCCATTTTTATAGCCAAGAATTAAACGCAGCTGCTAATGAGCGTTTATTTATTGAAAATGAGCTACGTATAGGACTAAAAGAAAAACAGTTTGTAGTTTACTACCAACCTCAAGTTGATAGTCGTACTCATCAGGTAGTCGGCTATGAAGCGTTATTAAGATGGTTCCACCCAACTGAAGGCGCAATCCCTCCAGATAAATTTATTCCTATTGCAGAAGCGACAGGCCTTATAGTTGAATTGGGCGAATGGGTGCTTCAAGAGTCTTGTGATTTTGCCGTAAGATTAACAAAGCAAGGCTTAGAAAATAATATATCGATAAACTTATCTGCTCGTCAGTTTAAAGACTCAAGCTTAGTCTCAACACTGAGTAAAATGATAATTAGGACGGGTGTTTCGGCTAAGCGCCTTCATTTAGAGCTTACCGAAAGTATGCTAATGGGAAATGTAGAAGCTGCAATTACACAACTTCACGAGCTTAAAGCTTTAGGTATATCTATTTCTATTGATGATTTTGGTACTGGTTATTCGTCGCTCAGTTACTTAAAACGATTCCCGGTTGATATATTGAAAATTGACCGTTCATTTGTAAAAGATATCCCTGAGGATACAAATGATATGGAAATCACTGCAGCTATTATTGCCATGGCGCAAAAGTTAAAGCTAGACGTTGTTGCCGAAGGAGTTGAGACAATAGAGCAGATGCAGTTTCTACAAAATAATAATTGCTTCATTGTACAAGGCTATTATTTTAGTAAACCCATAGCGGAGCACGAACTACCAAAGTTGTATGAAAGGTTAACTGAGCTCTCAAATAGCGAAGTAAGTAGTTAATAAAATTGCGGGTTAACCACCCGCAATTTTAACTTTAAATTTTAACGCTTCTAAAATGGCTTTTAGTTTATCGCGGTCATCACCTTGCACTTCAATAATACCTTCTTTTACTGCGCCGCCTTGGCCCATTTTGCTTTTTATAGTTTTAGCTAACTTTTTTAAATCGTGATCTTTTGGATCAATGCCTACAACTAACATTACGCCTTTGCCTTTACGCCCTTTTGTTTGACGTTCGATGCGAATAAAACCATCTTTAAAAAGCTTAGCTTCTAACTCTTTTTCTGGTTTTGGCTGGTCAATGCGACCCGTACTTGTTGAATATACTAAGTGACTATCACTCATACCTTACCTTTATGGATAAAAATTAATTAAATATTGGCGTAAATGATAGCAAATTTGAAGTTGTGTGTTTTTCTTTTTGCTAAATACTTTTAACAGGTTATATTTAGTTCAAAGGAAATATTATTGGAGTTTAATATGAGTTTAACTAAGAATGAATCAGTCGATGGCACTACATTAACAATACAAATCAAAGGTAAATTTGACTTTAATTTAGTGCAATCTTTTCGCCAAGCTTATGCTCAAATGAGTGAAAAAATTGTAAAGGTTATTATTGATTTAAGAGAGACTGACTACATGGATAGCTCAGCACTTGGCATGTTACTTAACATGAAAAAAACCATTGATAGCCAAGTAAAAACTATCGAAATAAGCAATTGCCAACCACAGCTTAGAAAAATTCTACAAATTTCACGTTTTGATAAAAAGTTTGATATTAGCTAATGATACATGTGTTAATTGTAGATGATCAGGCGCTCAATCGCATTTTACTCAGTAAAATGCTTGAGCAAGAAGGTTATAAAATATCAGTGGCTTATAACGGACTAGATGCGCTTAATGTACTTAAAAGAGAGCCAATAGACGTTGTTTTGCTCGATGTTTTAATGCCTGTAATGGATGGTTTTGAAGCCGCTGAAAAAATAAAGCAGCAGTATAGTGAAGTTTACTTACCAATTATTTTTATAACCTCCTTAGAAGATCAAGCAAGTTTTGAGCACTGCCTCGAGGTAGGCGGTGATGACTTTATTCATAAACCATTTGAAAAAGTTATTCTGCATGCAAAAATTAAAGCACATATTCGCACCAGAGAGCTGAGTAAAAAAGCTAACCAGCAAAAAAAATTGCTTGAATATCATCATAATCAAATTGAACGTGAACACGAAATAATTGAACATATTTTTAATAACTCATTAGAAAATCAAGGTAAGTTTAAAGAGTATTTAGATTTTAATTTATCACCTGCCTCTATGTTTAACGGCGATATGTTTTTAGTAGCGCAAAGTCCTATCGGTAATTTGTATTGCATGTTGGGCGATTTTACGGGTCACGGCCTAGCTGCGGCTATAGGTGCATTACCAACTTCTCGTGTGTTTTATACTATGGTACAAAAAGGTATGGCGGTTAACGATATTGCCAGCGAGCTAAATACACTACTGTACAACCTCCTACCTGGGCATATGTTTTGTGCTGCAACCATTATAGAGCTTAGTGCATCAGGTAAAAGTGTTTCTGCATGGATGGGCGGCCTGCCAGATGCGTACCTAATAGATAAAGACGGTAATGTAAAACAAACATTAGAATCGCAGCATATGGCGCTGGGGATTTTAGATGAACAAGAGTTTGAATATGAAGTTATTCATTTTGAAACAAATAGTAATACACGGCTAGTATTAGCAACCGACGGTATTATAGAAACAGCAAACAAAGAGGATATATTTTTTGGGGAAGAGCGATTTTTACAAACCTTAAAAAGTAAATCGATGATTAGTAGTGAAGACATAGTTGCTAACGTTACTAAGTTTGCCGATGGCACTAAACAGCAAGATGATTTAAGCATTGTTTTACTAAACTGCCTGCCTTTAATTCCTGAGGAACAAGAGCGGGAAGCCTTTTCTACTTTAGCCTTTAATTTATCTTTGAGCTTAAACTCAGAGCAAATAAAAAAAACTGATCCAGTGTACGACGTCGTCAATATTTTAAGCAGTGTTGAGGGGTTAAATACTCATCGCTCTAATATATTTTTACTGTTGTCTGAGGCGTATAACAACGCGCTTGATCATGGTGTATTAGGACTTAATTCAGAAATTAAAAAACAAGAAGACGGCTTTTTTCGATATTACGAGTTGAGAGAGGCAGCCCTTGCTAAACTTACAGATGCCATGATTATTATTGATATGCGCTATTGCCCCGACACGCTCAGTTTATATTTTATTATTTGTGATTCAGGCCGAGGGTTTAGTAGTAAGCACGATGAGTTGGCAAAGGCTAATAACGAATTTGGCAGAGGGGTGTCTTTATTAGAAGAAATAGCCGAAAAAGTCACTTATAACGCCAGTGGTAACCAAGTTGAAATGTGCTACAAGTTGAGCTAGCTCTGTAAAAATATCCATGCTATTATTCTCGAAACTTTAGATGTATGGATGGCCAAATGATTTCTTCTTACTTAAAACAAGCACAACTTAGTGCTAATCCAGCTTTGATTTCAACAGAGCTTGAAAAGCTTGATCTACATTTAGCAAACACTGCTTTGTCTGATGTGTGTTGGGAGTATCAAATACCTGAGCTTGGCGAGGGCGGTGCATGTAGTCTATTTGGCTACTTACAAGATGAGCCATTCAAATTAACTGACTATCTTAAAAATGATGAGCAAACACAGTTCAAGCTAGCTAATTTACAAAGTATTGTAAGCTACATTGAGCAGCAAACAGGCGTTGATTGGTATGGTATTTATCAATCAACTAATACCCCTGAAGGTAAGCAACTATTAAAGCTGGCTTATCATGGTGCGCCTAGTCGTCCGTTGTTTCCGTTAACGCAAGCATTTGCGGCTGGCAGTAACAACGTACAGGTTGCGCTATCTCACAAGGGCCGCATTATTAATAACGTTGAAGCGTATTTATCACAAGGTGGTGAATACTACACATGCGATCCTAAAGTTAAATCAGAAACCTGCCTACCTTTATTTAATGCACAAAATGAATGCGTTGGTATTGTAGATGCAGAAGCCTTTAAAAATGATTTTTTTGATGAAAAGACGCTTGCCGTTTTAATTGCATGTTGTATTAAAATTCCTCACTTTCTAGTGTAAATAACGCTAGTCAATATGATGTGCTTTTATGTTAAGCTTAGCTTAACAGCTAACCCCTAAATAACGATAAGAGATAGCCAATGTTCTCAGTATTAAAACCATTACCAACAGATCCTATTCTTGGCCTTATGGCGGCCTATAAACAAGATACAAACCCTAATAAAATTGATTTAGGTGTAGGTGTCTACAAAGATGAGCAAGGCAATACACCGGTTCTTAAAGCGGTAAAAAAAGCTGAAGCGTTTCGTCTTGAAAACGAAATGAGCAAATCTTACATTGGTTTAGCGGGTAATTTAGATTACTGCCAAAAAATGGAGCAGTTACTATTAGGTGAACACCAAGCATTACTAGCTAACCGCGTACGTACCGCGCAAGCTCCTGGTGGTACGGGGGCACTTCGTGTTGCGGCTGAATTTATTAAGCGTTGCAATAAAGACGCGACTGTTTGGGTAACTAACCCAACATGGGCTAACCACATTAGCTTGTTTGAAGCTGCAGGCTTAACAGTAAAAGAATACCCATATTACGATTACGAAAATAAAGATTTACTGTTTGATGAAATGATCAACACACTTAAACAAGTGCCTAAAGGTGATGTGGTTTTAGTGCATGCATGTTGTCATAATCCAAGCGGTATGGATTTAAATGAAACACAGTGGAATACGGTTGCCGAACTTGCAAAAGAAGTTGGCTTTACACCACTTGTTGATATTGCATACCAAGGCTTTGGTGCTTCACTTGAAGAAGATGCACGTGGCTTACGTATTTTAGCCGATGCAGTAGAAGAGCTGATTATTTGTTCTTCATGCTCTAAAAACTTTGGCTTATACCGCGAGCGTATTGGTGCATGTTCACTAATTGCAAAAGACAGCGCAACAGCAGATATTTCAAACTCTGTAATGCTAAGCGTTGTACGTAGTATTTACTCAATGCCGCCAGCGCATGGTGCTGACATTGTTAATACTATTTTAAGCAGTACTGAGCTTACACAATTATGGCACTCTGAGCTTGATGAAATGCGTAGCCGCATAAATGGCTTACGTAGCTTAATTAAAGAAAGCTTAGCAACTAAAGATATTGCTCAAGATTTCTCGTTTATCGAGCGCCAAAACGGTATGTTTTCTTTCTTAGGTATTAATAAAGAGCAAATTGCTCGCCTACAAAAAGAATACGGCATTTACATTGTTGGCTCTAGCCGCGTAAATGTTGCAGGTGTTAGTCATTCAAATATTGAATACTTTTCAAATGCTGTAGCTGACGTTTGTAAATAAACGCAGTTAATATAAAAAACCGCACACCTGATGATGTGCGGTTTTTTATTATCTAAATTAAAACAAAAAACTTTAACCAATAGCAGGAATAAGCCCCACCATTTGCATAAACTGTGCAGCAATAATAGTTATGCCACATATAGCTGCTATACCAAGCCCAACATTCCCACTTTTTACTTTATAGCCTGTTTTATTTGATGTTGTACGCTGTTTATAAACCATTGCTACAGGCAAAAATATAGCCAGCACGACAAGTGCTATTGCAGCGTAACCTAAAGCCATAATAAAGCCTTGAGGGTAAAATAGCGCAAAGCCAAGTGGCGGAATAAACGTAATTAAGGCCGTTTTTATTCGATCCGTTTTATTGTCACCTTTTTTAAATGCATCAGCAAAAAAATCAAATAACCCTAAACTCACCCCTAAAAATGATGTCGCCAGTGCTAAATCAGCAAATAACTTAACGGCCGTTGCCACACTTGGGTTATGCGCAATGCTTGCCACGCTAGATACAAACCCATTAAGCCCTTGGCTGTTGAGTAAATCAGCTTGACTCATAATACCTTGGCTAAGTAGTTGCCAAAAAATATAAATAACTAAAGGTAGGGCGGCTCCAGCAATCATTACTTTGCGCAGTACTTTTATTTCAACACCAACATATTTAACAATTGAAGGAATAGATCCATGAAAGCCAAACGAAGTAAATATAACCGGTATAGCCGAAAGGATTAATCCTTGCTCTACGGGCATCTCTAATAAGTGCTTACCTTGCACATAAGGGGTAAGCATGTAAAACAAGCTAGCTAATACAACAATTTTTATTGTAAATAACACTCTATTTAATTTATCTACCTTGCTAGTGCCTAGCGTTACCACACTAGCAATAATAACAGCGAGGATCACAGAGCCAAACTGTGGGGCTATATTTACATCAAAGCCTATATTTATACGCGCTTGAAGTTGTGCACCACCACCTGCAATATAAGCAGCGCATAAAGCATAAAATAAAAAAACCATCGAAAAATTCGCAATATATTGTCCGCGTTTTCCAAGCCATAATTTAGCCAATGTATTTAACGTTGCATCGCGTGGTGCATATTGGTGTAGCTCTAACATGAGTAGTGCGGTGTAGGTCATTAGTAACCAGCTAGCAATTATTAATGCAAGTGCAGTACTAAACCCAAGCCCGGCAGATGCAATTGGCAATGCCAACATACCCGCACCAATAGTGGTGCCTGCAACAATTAACATGCTTCCAGTTGTTTTATTTTTAAGCACTTAATTACCTTAATTATTATTAATATTGATGCACCATATAACTAGTTGCTCAAATCTCAAATAGTTTTGTAATAAAAGAGCGGTATTAAAATGTAACTTACAATTTACAACTGTATTTATTAAGGACTTTAGTGTTTAAAAAGTACTAAAACACAGTAGTGAGCGTATAATTTATTCTTTGTTTTATTGATTCATATAAAGCGTAGGGATGGCACGTGCCAGTTAAAGTATCGTATTTTTTAATGGTTCTTATATGGTCCACTACACCACTGGGTATCGTGTGGAGTAGTGACACCGTATCGCCAACACTTGCAGTGTTAATGCGGATGCTGGTGGGGCTATTTTTAGGCGGGTTAATTGTTGCTATTACAAATATTAGAGTGCCTTGGAGCAAAAATGCATGCTTACTTTATTTTTATTCGAGTATAGGTATTTTTGGCGGTATGTTGTTGAGCTATATGGCAGCTAAAACAGTCCCTTCGGGTATTATTTCGCTTATGTTTGGCCTTGCTCCTATTTTGTCAGTGTTGCTTGCTCAGCAATTATTAAATGAACCTAAATTTAGCCCGATTAAATTAGTTGCGTTAGCGTGCGCCTTAATTGGCTTATATTTCGTTAGTTATAACCAAGTACAAAACTCGCAAACTCAAGGGCTCGGGTTATTTTATGTGTTTATGGCTGTCTGCTTTTTTAGTTTAAGTGGTGTGATGATCAAGCGCGTGAAAATTGCGATTCATCCTATGGCAACAACATTTGGCGCATTGGTTTTTGTAACCCCACTCTTTTTTATTGCTTGGTGGTTATTAGATGGTGAATTGCATATACAAAACTGGAGTGCAAAATCATTGTGGGCTATTGGTTATCTAGGAATATTTGGATCTTTAGTAGGGGCTTTGGCGTATTTTCATGTGCTGCAAAACCTAAATGCAAGCACGGTATCACTTACTACACTTATAACTCCTAGCTTTGCGTTAGGCTTGGGGGCTTGGCTAAATAATGAGTCATTAAGCCAAGAACTAATAATTGGTGCGGTTATTATTTTAATTAGTCTAGGTTTTTTCCAATTTGGTGATAAGTTTTTAAAGCGAAAGAAAGTAAACACAAATTAGCTTTACTACATTTTCTCTATTTGAATAATTAAACGACGGTTTTTGTCTCGGCTTAAAATGTTATCGTTATTATCAACAAAGCGTTTTTCGCCCAAACCGGTTGTTTGTACTTTGGCTTCATCAACACCCAAGCTCACCATGTAATCTTTTATAGTTTTGGCGCGCTTGCGCGATAAATCTAAGTTATTCCAGCGTCCGCCATAACTATCGGTGTATGAGTCAATACTAATGGACTCTATGCTTGCATCATTTTTTAAATACTCAGCAATCTTATCAAGACGTTGTTGCGAGGATTTAGTTAATTTACTGCTGTTAGATTGATAGTTCATTACAGTAAACGAAATATCTTCAAAGCTGTAAGGGAGTAGCTCATCGCGGCATTGTAAAAAAGCCCAGTAAGCTTGTTTAAAGTTTACGCTCGATATACCAACGGCAATTTTATCGGCACTGTTTTGCCAGTCTTGATAATAAAAAGTAGGGTAGTAGCCTTTTTCAAGCTCGGTAAGCATTTCCCATGCGGTTTTATTGCCTAGCTCGCCATCAAACTTTTTAAGTAATTTCATATTTGCAATATCGCGAGCGGGCAATCCTGCACGCCATGTAGGTGGCACTGCTTTTAAACCTGCAATTGCGTAGTTATCTGGGCGTACAACCATATCTAAATTAAATGTTAAGTTTTTATTTTTACTTGCAGAAGCTTTAAATATAGCTTCACCGTAATAAGGAACCTCATGATTTAATTGGCATTGTAAGCGCGTTGTTTTAACTACTTCCCAGTTGGAGTTGTCTTGGGTTGCTGTGTATTGGCGCATAGCAGCTTGCGAGTGAGTACTGTAAAGCACTGCACTTATACTAAGGCTAATAAATAACAACTTATACTTCATGGTGCTCTCCAGCTATCCGGGAATGCCAATAATTTGGCAAATTTACGACTGCAATGATTAGTTTGTTCTCTACGTAACTAACTTATAAGTTAAAGCAAGTTATGTGCCTACAATTTTAAAGCAATAAATACTTAAATCCCCTAGCCTAGGGGGCATCAATTTTGACATAATAGTCAGCTTACACGTATAAACAAAGAAGACTATGGCAAATACTGAGCAAACACCTTTCGCAAAACGCTTTCGTGGATTTTTTCCTGTTGTTATTGATGTTGAAACTGCAGGTTTTAACAAAGAAACAGATGCCTTGTTAGAAATAGCAGCCTCTGTTTTAAAAATGGATGACGAAGGACTGCTCAGCATAGATCATACTGTTCATTTTCATGTTCAGCCATTCGAAGGCGCTAATATAGAGCAAGCAGCCATCGACTTTAACGGTATAGACCCGTTTTCACCATTACGTGGCGCAGTACCTGAAGACGAAGTCATTAAAGAAATATGTAAAGTAGTACGCAAAGCGCAAAAGGCTGCTGGGTGCCAACGTTCAGTTATTGTGGCACATAATGCCGCATTCGATCATGGCTTTTTAAATGCAGCAATAGAGCGTAATAACATTAAGCGTACGCCATTTCACCCGTTTGTAAGCTTTGATACAACATCTTTAGCGGGTTTAGCGTTAGGGCAAACTGTATTAGCAAAAGCATGTAGAGCGGCTGGTATCGAGTTTGATAACAGCCAAGCGCACTCAGCGCTTTACGACACAGAACGTACAGCTGAGCTTTATTGTTTAATAGTAAACCGCTGGCAGCAATTAGGTGGTTGGCCATTAGCGCCGCTAGATGATGGCGACGCTGATGCCGAAGTTGACACTGAAACAAAAAATGACGAAGAAACTAAAACGTCTGAGTAATTTTACCCTCAGTTAGCTTAACTAGGTGGGGCGGGTAAATACGCGAAAATTGTTTAGAATCTTTCGCTATTTTAAGTTCCACACCAGGGTGCATTAATTCATTTACTTTTAAACGACTACTGGCAAGTAATTGCACTATTTTTTGCTTAATAAGTAGTTTTTGACGATGAATATGCGCAGAGCGTATTTTTATATGCTTTTCATTTTCAGTTATTTTATTCATGAATTGCTGGCGCTGAGCAGCACTCGCAATTTTACTCGCTTTTTCACGAGCCTGTTGTAAAGCTGTTACTTTAGTCGCAAGTATTTTTTCAAAATCGGTGATTTGTGTTTGCTTTTGGCGAAGCTCAAACCAGAGTTGCGCTAAAAATACGCGTGTTTTAGTACCGGCTGGCGCGCCTAATTCACCCGTTTCAATGCGCATAGCATCTAAAATATTACCGCCAATAATTTTACCTCGCGGGTCATTTGCTTTGCCTACACGTATTAATCGCCTAGCACTTAAATCACAATGTAGAGCTTGGCGTTCAATAAATAAATCTTGTTCGGATTTAATATTGCAGTACTGGGCATAACCAATCGAAATAGTTCGCTGAGAGGTTATAGAGCATGTAAATGCTTCCTCGCCTTCACGTTTTCGGCCAATTGCGCCAAGCATAATGGTTACGGCACTTTTACTTTCAACAGTTCCTGATTCTACAAAACCAAGTACCGTAATATCACCGTTGGCTTTTACACGCATGCCGTCTTTAATATCGCCAGTAATAATTACGCTACCATCAAAATCAACGTGGCCGGTGCTTACATCTACGTTATCAAAGCATAAAACATCATCTACACGCATACCACGGGGTAGGGCAACGGGCACGCCTTTGCAGTCGGCAATAAGCATATTAGGATTATTAGGATCTACCTTTGTACCTTCGAAAGGCTGGAGTTGGTGATCTTTACCTGGTTTTGCACTAATTGAATCGCCAAATACCGTATAGCCTTCTTCTCCAGGGGTCGCTGCAATACGCTGCATTAAGGGAGTGCCAGGTTTTACGGTGATAATAGCGCCAAGGTTTTTCATATCAACCTTACCGCCTTCTTTAGCTTGTGGGCTAAGTACTCGGTCTTGAGCTGTTGAGCATAAACGTACAAATTTGGCATCGCTGCCTTCTTTTGGATTGCGCCCATGTGCAATTATGGCACTGTAAGAGCTTCCTGCTGGTTGCTCAAACTGCTGGCCTAAAAAGGTATCAAGCGCACGAGGGCTTATTCCTTTTTTAACACCTGCATCAGCAAGTGCTTTTTGCGCGCCTTCCATAGACAAAAGTGCGCCACCTTTAGCGGTAGTTAATGTTGCTTCTGCGACCATGTTTTTTTCATCAATATTAATGACAAGCGACGCATCTACAGCTCTAGCAACGACAAGCGATACTTCCTGATAATTTTTAGTTGGCGCAAAAAGCTTTCCAATATTGGCAATGACAGCTTCGTACTCACTAAACTCAGATTGCTCTAGCATTTGCGTTAACTGAGTACTTGTAACAGGAAAACCACTATCAATAGGGTGACTTTCTAAAGAGACAAACCCTGTACTTTTATCAAATGAAAAAACCGACATTTATTAATTCCCTACTCTATGCCTGTTATTATTTTTATTTTTTACAACTAAAGGTTTAGAAATAGCAAAAACCTTAACTCCTCATTTGAACACAGGTTAAACACATTGTTAAGTAAATGTTTATATAGGCTTGCATAAACTAAATTTTGGTTACTTAACACGCGATTGGCACATACAATTAAAATAAAGCGTTACTAGGCCTTGAGTATCAGTACTTTACTCAGTTATACTGTTTGCACGCTCTGAATTGAGTTACTAATTCAGGGGCTGATTAGGATTCGACGGAATTCAAGAAGCCCAAGGTGCATGTCGAGGTGCGGTTTGCCTCGTTAAACAGCCGCAACCTAAAGTAATCGCAAACGACGATAACTACTCTCTAGCAGCTTAGGCTGGCTAGCGCTCCTTCCATGTATTCTTGTGGACTGGATTTTGGAGTGTCACCCTAACACCTGATCGCGACGGAAACCCTGGCCGGGGTTGAAGCGCTAAAACTAAGCGGCCTCGCCTTTATTTACCGTGTTTGTCCGGGACTTAAAGGTTAATTAAATGACAATACTAAACATGTAGTACCGACGGTCGAGGCTTTTCGGACGGGGGTTCAAATCCCCCCAGCTCCACCAATAAAGGTTTTTGAAATCGTTATTCGAAAACCATAAGAAACCCGCAAATTTGTTAATCCAAATTTGCGGGTTTTTTTATGGAATTTATAAAGTAAAAATAAAGTTTAAGAAAGTCTTATTGCACGTAGCTTCATTTTTATTGCAATCACAAGCAGGCTAAATAACGACAGCATACTTATTAACAACGTTAGATTAAGTATTGGGTTGCTTGGCTCATCGGTACTGACCGGAGAGCTGTTTATAGTTTGCGAGTTTTGATGTTGCCTAATATAGCTTTGGCTGATCCAATCTACCGCGTTTATCCATTGTACTTTGGCGGGGTCAGTATTGTTTAGCATCCCTATTGCGTGCTTATCGTTATCTAAGCTTTTTGAAAGTTGTATCAGTTGCTGCCAAAATTCATTTTTAGGGCCTAGGTCGTCTATCTCTTGCAGGTGCTGTTGTAATTTGTCACCCCCCATCGTTTTTATATCAGCTTGCCCGGTAGTTTGCGCGTAGCTATTTATTAGCGATGAAAAGCGTCTAAAGTACTCATTACTTTTTTGCTGTGTAGGGTTAGCTGTTCGCTCGTTTGTTACTTTTTGTGCTGGTTGATTTAGGCTATTTTGATCAATCAAATATTGTTTATAATTTTGGTAACTTAAGTTGTTTGTAGTTGTGTTATTTGTAGTTCCGTTATTTAGAATGCCAAAGTTGTTTTTCAGTGCATTAACACTGATCACTACGCCTATTAAGGTAATAATACAAAGTGCGCTATAGCAAAAGTACAATGCGCTTTTTAAAGTGTTACGCAGTAGTTTATATTTATTATAACTTTGCTTAATAGCTGCAGCTGTATTTGGGGCTTTGCCCGTATCTAGGCGTTCACTTTGTATTGAGATACTTTTGCCTTCAGTACTTTCACTAATGTGTTTATCTGTATTTTTACTGTGCTCAGTGAGTGCTATTTGATTATTTTGAGATTGAGAGATTACAGTAATTAGTTGAGGTTCTACTTTAGTAATCAAACCTAGCTTTTTAAGTGAGGATTCTGTTTTAACAGCATCAATACTCGATAAGTCTTTTTTTAAAGCGTAAGCTTTTCCATCAAATAACTGAACAACAATATTATGAGGAATATTAAGAAGTTGGCTGAGTTGTTCTTGGGCAGAGGTAAGGTCAGTATTTTGATATAACTGACCATTAAAAACAATTTTAAATGTGGCGCTCACGTTGGTACCTTGCTTGTGTAATTCCATTTTTGGAATTTTATTTTTATTATTTGATACACAAAGTTAATTTAACAGATAAAGGTGATGCTTTCTAATAATTTGTAATTAAAAAAGCCTTAACAAACAGCGTTAAGGCTTTGGCGTGTAGCTGTTATTTTACTTTATAGTTTAGCGAGTGATTTAACTGATTGCTTTTGAGCACTTGCTGGTTGGGTTGCTTTGTCTATTAATGTTTCAAGTGGCTTATTTCGAACGCACATAAGTACTTTGTTCATCGCTTGGCATGTGCCTGTCGCTTTTTTATCATGGCTTGTGTAGCTGCAATCTTCATTAATGGCTTTTGCTTCACATGCTTCCCAAGGCGCATTTGAACCGTGGCCTGCATGACTTAGGGCTGAGCATGAAGTAGCAAGTAAAAAGCCAGTTGTTAGTGCTTTTATTACGTTAAATATTTTCATTAGTATCTCAGTTAATTATTTAGCCAGAATGCGACTTATCTTGCGGTAGCACCTTTTAAGCAACCAATAAACATGTTTTCAGATACATCGGCTGCGTGGTAGTGGTAACCGCGTGTATCGTCGGTGTGGCCTCTACATTCGTCTAAATCAGTGGGTTCTAATCCATCTTCGTTAAGCATGCCAAATATACCAAATCCATCGAGTGCATAACCCATCATGGCGGCATGACCGTCTGATTGAATTTGTGTTTGGCTACAACCTGCTTCACCGTGGTAGTGATAACCTGCTACTAAGTTAATATGCCCAGCGCAATCATCAAAAGCGGCAATAGTGTATGCGCCTAAAATAGCATCAACAGGGGCGGGTGCAGCAAGTACAACACCATTGAGAGCAACACCCACATTGGCGTTACCAATACTGCTATTTTGAGTGGTTGCAACAGGCGTTATTGGAATTAAAAATGACTCTGATATACCGCCATCCACATAATCAATAGAGCATTCTACGCAGTGGTTTTGGTATTGTTCTTCTACGTTTGGGCGTGCAGCGCCATCACACGATTCTTGTGTGTCGGTTACATTTACAAGGCCTGTACCTTCGTCGTATAGCTGCCAATGACTATCGTTATATAATGTTGGTAGATTTAAAATAAAGTCGCCGGTTATATCGTAAACCTCACCGGTGCCATCAAACCAAATACCAGCTTCGTCAGCTGTTGACGTGATATTTCGAGGGCAAAATACACCAATCTCGTAATTTGAAGGCGCACCTGCTATATCAATTTTATAGCATGACGCTTCATCGCCGTTACTTAGCGTACATGTTTGAGTGGTAATTGATGAAATGAGCGCATCGCTTTCAAAGTTAAAAGGGTCGACTTCTACAACAAAATCGGTTGAAGTATCTGTTGTAGTTCCCTCATCGGTGGTTGTTTCAGTTACAACTGTACTTTCAGCATCGCTACCGTTACAGGCGGCTAAACTCAGTGTAAGTATGCACACTGCAAGTGGTGTTAAAATTGGTGTGTTAAATCTTTTCATCAAAAATATCCGGTAATGAAGTTGAATGTATAATATTTGTTAAACGTGCAAACAAAGTGCAAAAACAACGCAACATAGTACATAGCCTGAGATAGAGGCTGATAAAGTGGCTATAAATGTGTGTAGTACCTTTTTTATTATTTAAATACTGCGACTTAAAAGTATTTAAATAGGCAATGGAGTTTTATGGATTTTTTATTTCCCGACAGCATGTCTTTATTTTTGTTTTTATTGTTAATAATCACCGCTGGCTTTACTTCTTTTGTATCTGCTGCATTTGGTGCTGGTGGTGGGTTAATGCTGCTTGTTGTTATGGCGTCGTTTATGCCAATGGCAGTTGTTGTGCCTGTGCATGGTTTAGTACAGCTTGGCTCTAATGCAAATAGGTTTTTACTCAGCTTTAAGCATATTGATAAAAGCATGTTTGTATATTTTGCGTTAGGCGGCTTAGTAGGGGCGGGGTTATCAAGTTTTGTAATTGATGATATATCGCTTGATGCCATGAAGTTAGTGGTCGCTATTTTTGTTATTTACTTACTGTGGGGTAAAACGCCACCTATAAAATTAACCTCTAAGGTGTGGCGTATGGTCGCCGGTGGAATAACTACTTTTATTTCTATGTTTGTCGGGGCAAGTGGCCCATTAGTTGGTAGCTGTTTATATATAAATAATTACGAAAAGTTAAAATTTACGGCAACGTTTTCGAGCATTATGAGTGTGCAGCATTTATTAAAAGCGATAATTTATGGCGCTGTTGGTTTTAGTTTTTGGCAATGGATACCGCTTGTAATCGCTATGGTAATAAGTGGCGCTGTAGGAACTTGGTTAGGAATTAAATTACTTAAAAGTATGTCTGGGGATAAATTTAAGCGTATTTTTAGAGTCGTTTTAACGTTATTAACCCTGCAGCTTGGTTGGCAGGGTGTAAAAGTATTACTCCACTAGTAAAAGTGGAGTAATCGTCGTTAAATAATAACGTTTATTTTACAGCTGCTTTGATTGGCTTGTCGCCGTCGAACAACTTAAAAATGCGGTTACTAATAAATGAGTTGGTCGCAATATGTAATAATGCATTAGCTACGTTTTCGCGGCTAATTTTAGCTTCTGAACGATCGCTTGGTTGCTGCGTAGTTACTTGCATTGAAGCGCTATCGTCAGTCAAAGTACCTGGGCGAACAATGGTATAATTTAAACCACTATTTATTAGGTGCTCATCAGCCATGTGCTTAGCAACTAAGTAAGGTTTTAAATCACCTTGAATCGAATCTGGATCGTCTGCACCAATTGAACTGACCATAATAAAGTGGTTAACGCCGTGCTCTTTAGCGAATGTAGCTGCTTTTGTTGCAGCCCATAAATCAATGAGTACAGTTTTATCATCGCCTGTACTTCCACCAGAACCAGCAGCAAAAATCACTTGGTCACAGCCTTTCATTGCATCACCAAAATCACCTTCAAGATCTTGCTCAACAATAGTTAAAAAAGAGCTGTTTAAATCGCTTAACTTATTTTTGTCGCGCACTAATGCCACAACATTTTGCTCATTTTCTAAAAGTAGCTCAGTTGCCATTTTACCTATTTGTCCGCTTGCGCCAATAATTAGGGTCTTACTCATAATTAACTCCTTCCAATAAATAGTAAAAGTAATGTGCTTACAAACAGACCTTGGGGTAGGGGATTATTTTTAAAGGGTAAAAAAGAGTTTGAATGAGCTAATTTCAAAAAATACTTTAATTAAAATGCGATGCTTAACTGAGTATTAAAATTAGCTGCTTTGGGTGTGTTTTTTTAGACCTTTTTATTCAACCATTATACTCACTTCGGTCACATAACTACGGCGGTATAGACTAATACGTACTTTACGTTCTTGGTAATTATAAAACAAAGTGCGATATGTATTATTGCCATTTGTTTTTAAAGGTTCACCCAATTTTTGATGATAAAAGCGAGTGATATCAGAAATTGAATCTGTTAAATAACCAGTGCGTACCATTGGGTATTCGCTTGCTACGTCCATCGTTGTAACAAATTCTTCAGGAAGTGGGATTTCAGTGACGTTTTGGCTGAGTGCGTTAAACGATAGAGTGCATAGCAATATTATTAAAAATGCTAAAGTTTTCATTAGAGTCCTTTGAGTAATAAATTCCTTTTATTGGTACTTATTTTACCTCAATAAGCTCCGATGTCATTTAAATTTTATTACGAATTAAATCTCGCACTATAAACCGTGCAGGGTGAATCGCTTGGCTTACACGTTCGCTTAATGGCCGGGGTTCGTTATTTAAACAACTTACGAGGTGGTCTGCACTTAACGGTGCGCTACACAACGCGCGTGCGCCAAAACCGGTAAAAATATGCAGGCCTTGTTGTGGTTTATTAAGTTGCTCATATTGGTAGCGTTTACCTAAACGTAGATTAGCAAAAGCCATTATATAATCACTTTGCTCGCACCATTGCCCTGCCATTGGCAGGTGATCTATAAATGTGCAGCGAACAGCCGCTTTTGCCGAGGTTATATTGCCGAGGGTGGAGGCAAATTCACTTTGCTTATAAAAGCTAAGTAGTTGCTCTTGGTTTAATTGGTTGTCGATCGCTGTAACTTGGCGGCTTTTAGTGTTTTTTTCAAACGTGGCACCCATACAGTGATGATCTAAATAAGCCGGTGTAAAATATCCTTTATGGCATAGCACTGTTTTAAGTTTGCGTGATTGCTCACTTGCCTCAATATGTGAAACCTGACCGCGTACGCCCACTATAGGTAGCGCTTTTGTTTGCTCAAATGCATCGCTGTGCTCACCTGCACAAATAACTACATCGCTAAACGGGCCTAATTGCTCATCATTCGTTAATAAAAACCAACCGCTATCAGTTTTTTTAAGCTGCTTTATATTGCAGTTAAATACGCTTATGAATGGGTTTATGCTATTTGCAGCGCTTAGCATAGCGTTTACTAATTGCGGCGGGTTAATCCAGCCGCCTTGTTCAAAATACACACCTGAATAACCTGTCGTTACGCCGGCTATTTCATCGCCTTGCTCTGCGGTTACGTTACGCATTAGCTGCGTTGGCCACAGTTGCTTTTGTGCTAAGTTTTCGTGCTTATCAGCTAGAGGTTTTTTCACTGCGTGTTGTAATACGCCGCACCAATCATAATCAAAACTAAAACCACTGCTAAGTAAGTTGTTATATAGGCGTTTGGCGTATAAAAAGCTATGTGCAAACAATTCACTGTGCGGCGAGTTTTTAGCCTGTAGGTGAGGGTAAATAGCGCCTTGCACATTGTGCGATGCCCCCATTGCAGGCTTTTCATCTTGGCAGAATAAGTGGCTGGTTATGCCTCGTTTAGCCAAGCTGTATAAAATACAGCTACTGGCAATACCACCGCCAATGACCGCTACGTTTTTTAAAGTGCTGCTATCTTGATTAAAATAAGCGGGGGGTGATTGAGCGTTATTAACATGTTTAAGTTGGCCAATAAGGATATCTTCTCTTTGATTAAAATCTTTGGCTTTTTTAGTGCTAAAGCCAGCCTCTATTAATCCTCGTTGAACAAAGTCAGCGGCAGTAAAAGTCGATAAGGTTGCATTAGCTCTTGATATATCAGCCATGGAGTTAAATAAACTTTGCTGCCACATATCAGGATTTTTACTTGGCTCAAGCCCATTTAAATACCAAGCATCAACAATACCTGTTTGTGGATAGCTCATTGCTTTTATTGATTCAAGCGCATCACCAAAGTATAAATCGAGAACAACACTGCCATTATTAAATTCGAGCCGGTGGCATCCTTCTAAATTAATTGGGTAGTTTACTGTTAGTTGCTCACTAAAATAATTTAAGGCAGGCCAAGCGGTTAATGCTTGTTTTAAGTCAGTTAATGTTAAGGGATACTTTTCAAACGAAATATAGTGTAGGCGTTTTACGCTTTTTTCACATTCATTTTGAACTTGCATCCGCTCAAGGTGGTCTTTAAAGCGTTGCCACGTATTTAAAAAGTTTAAACCGGTGCCAAAATCGGTTTCGGCAATAACAAAATGTGATTGGTCATGATTTTGTAATCGTGCATCTATATTATTTTGCTCATAGTACACATAATGCGATTGAGCTAAGCCATCGTCATTAGAAAAATAAATATCACCGGAGTTATTAGTCAAAGGTGTACCTAAATTATTAATGTGACTATGTGCGTTTTTAATCATAATTTTTAAATTTATAGATATATTTTTAATTATTTTACGGGTTTTCTTTGTAATAGTCTGGCGTTATTTATAAGCTAGCAGTTCAGAGTACAAGTGTACGCTAGAAAGCTGACCACTTAGGTGATTAAATTCGCGTAAAATAGAATGCAATTAAGTATTAAGCTAAGGGAATTACCCATGAGAAGAGCTGTAATTACAGGTATCGGTGTTGTATCAAGCATTGGTAACAACAAAGAAGAAGTATTAGAATCGTTAAAAACGGGCAAAAGCGGTATCGCTTTTAACCAAGAATTTGCCGATTATAAGTTACGTAGTAACGTATCGGGTAAAATTGATATTGACGTTAAAGCACATGTTGACCGCAAAGCAATGCGCTTTATGGGCGATGCTGCTGCATATTCTTATATTTCGATGACTCAAGCAATTGAAGACTCAGGTTTGTCTGACGACCAAGTATCAAATGAGCGCACGGGTATTATTGTTGGTTCTGGTGGTGGTTCGTCGAAATGGCAGGTAGAAGCTGCTGATATTTTACGTGAAAAAGGCGTAAAACGTGTAGGGCCTTATATGGTGCCACGCACTATGGCGAGCACTACATCTGCTTGTTTAGCAACACCCTTTAAAATTAAAGGTGTTAACTATTCAATTAGCTCTGCATGTGCAACATCTGCACATTGTATTGGTAATGCAGTAGAACAAATTCAATTAGGTAAGCAAGATGTTGTTTTTGCTGGTGGCGGTGAAGAACTGCACTGGACATTGGCAATGGAATTTGACGCTATGGGCGCACTTTCTACTAAGTACAACGAAACACCAGAAAAAGCATCTCGTACATACGATGCAAATCGCGATGGTTTTGTTATATCTGGCGGCGGCGGTATTGTTGTAGTTGAAGAACTTGAACATGCACTTGCACGTGGCGCGCATATTTACGCTGAAATTGTTGGCTACGGTGCAACATCAGATGGCTACGACATGGTTGCTCCATCTGGCGAAGGTGCAGCACGTTGTATGCGCCAAGCTATGCAAGATGTAGATAGCATTGATTACCTAAATACGCACGGCACATCAACGCCTGTAGGCGATGTTAAAGAGCTAGGTGCGATTCAAGAAGTGTTTGGTGGTAAGTCACCAATGATCAGCGCAACTAAAGCAATGACGGGTCATGCCCTCGGTGCTGCAGGTGTTCACGAAGCTATCTTCTCATTATTGATGCTAGAGCACAGCTTTGTAGCGCCTTCAATTAATATTGATGAGCTAGATGAGCAAGCGACAGGTTTAGATATTATTACTGAGCGTCGTGACGTTGAACTAAATACTGTTATGTCTAATAGCTTTGGCTTTGGTGGCACAAACGCGACTTTAGTTATGAGTAAGTACAAAGGTTAGTTTGAGTTTATAAGCCCTAAATGTGTAAACACATATCAGGGCTAAATAGCTTAAAACAAAAAAGGAAAGCCGAGGCTTTCCTTTTTTATTATCGAAAGTTAAATTAACCTTCGTTATGTTCTTTACGCGCTTGCTCAATTTCGTCAGCAATTTCTTGCGCTTTCTGCTTAGTTTTTTCAGTTAACTCGCCAGCAGTTTCTTTGCTTTTAATCCATGCATCAACCGCAATCTCTTTGCCGTCGTCGTACATGTCTAAGCCCATTGCTTTACTTTGCTCTAATAGCTCGTTTAAAGACTCATCATTTTTAAGATCGTTAGTTGTCTCTTTAACGTCGTTCCATGCATCACCAAGCTTTTCTTGCATTTGTGCGCTTTTATCTTTTGCATCTTCTTTTACTTCGTTGGCATCTTCACAACCAGTTAATGTAATTAAAGTGCCTAATAAAGCTAAACCTGCTAATTTATTCATGTGCTATCTCCTTTAGAGACTGATAATTAATTCGAGGCAGACTATACAACAATGAAAATGAACGCCCCCGTAACAAAACGATTAAATTTTAAATTAATGAGTGAGCACGATTGGCCTCAATTATTTGAACTCGACCAAGACCCCGCCGTAATGCAGTATTTAACGCGAGGTGTGCCTACCTCTTTAGATCAAATAAAAAATGAGGGAGTGCCTCGTATGCTCGCATATCGAAATGAGCTAAAAGGCTGGGGGCTGTGGAGTATCGCTATAAAGCAAAGCAATACATTTATTGGCTGGGTATTAATAAGACCTATGGATTTCTTTAGTGATGCACCAAATTACAGCGATATTGAAATAGGTTGGCGCTTTAAAAAAGCGAGTTGGGGGCATGGTTATGCAACCGAGGCAGCTTTAGCATTATGTGATGAACTTATTAAGCAAGATGACGTTAAAGCGATAAGCGCAACGGCACTAAAAGATAATACAGCGTCTATAACAATAATGAAAAAGTTAGGCCTGCAATTTATAAAAAATTATACACATTCAGATGAGCAAGGCGACTTACCCGCGGTACTTTATTCAAAAAACGTTTGAAGATGATTAAATATCAACAGCATAAAGATTGACCTGTCCTTAAGTGACGTGCATTAATATGGGCAACAAAAATAATAAATTAAGGATGTTGTATGGGATTGTTTTTTTCACCACGTAAATTAATCGTCAAAAGTGTGCTGGTTTTACAGTTCACTACTTTTAGTGTTTTGGCGCAGCCTTTAGCGCAAAGCGCGGTCGCAATGCCTGACTCGTTCAGTGCCGATGCTGCTAAAAGTATATTAGAGCAAGGCGGTAATGCTGTTGATGCGGCTATTACGGCACAATTTGTACTTGCAGTGACGCTTCCTGAAGCCGGAAATATTGGCGGCGGGGGGTTTATGCTTATTCAAAAAGATGGCAAAGGCGATTTTATAGATTATCGTGAAACAGCGCCTACAGCGGCTCATCGTGATATGTATTTAGATGAGCAAGGTAATGTTATTGCAAACAAATCAATATATGGCATTCACGCAAGCGGTGTACCTGGCAGTGTAGCGGGTATGTGGCTTGCCCATCAAAAGCACGGGACTTTAAAGTGGGAAGCACTAGTACAGCCTGCTGTAACGTTGGCTGAGCAAGGGTTTGTTGTTCCGCCTAAGTTAGCAAAAGGTGTTAGCCGTTATATTGCCCATCTAAAAGAGCAAAAAATAAATGTAAACTTTGAAAAATATTTTGCTGATGTAAAAGCCAATAAAGTCTTTAAGCAACCAGAGTTAGCGGCTACGCTAAAGCGTATTCGTGATAACGGCCAAGATGGATTTTATAAAGGCGAAACTGCAAACATTATTGCTAAATTTATGCACCAGCATGGTGGTATTATTAATCAAGATGATTTAAAAAATTATACAGCTAAATCACGTACCCCCATTAAAGCAAGTTGGAATGGTTATGAAGTACTTACTTCACCACCGCCGAGTTCAGGTGGTATTGCTATTTTACAGTGGCTCAAAATGTATGAGTTACAAAAACCAGATGCAGGCTTAGCGCATAACTCTACTCAGTATGTGCACTTACTTTCTGAAATAGGTAAACGTGTATTTGCAGATAGAGCAGAGTATTTAGGCGATCCTGACTTTTTTGATGTACCAGTAAACGCGTTAACTAATATTAACTACCTTAAAGAGCGCAGTAATGGCATTTCGTTAACCGCTATCTCTACTACCGAAAATATTAAACCGGGCCTTAAAGAAAGTGAGCAAACTACGCACTTTTCAATCGTTGATAAAATGGGTAACGCTGTAGCAAATACCACCACAATAAACTTAGGGTTTGGTAGCGGTGTAGTTGTTGAAGGTGCGGGATTTATTTTAAATGATGAAATGGACGACTTTAGCGCCAAACCAGGCGTTATGAATGTGTTTGGCGCAATAGGCGGTAAAGCTAATGAAATACAGCCACACAAGCGTATGTTGAGTTCTATGACTCCCACAATACTACTTAAAGACAACACCGTTAAAATGGTGACAGGTTCGCCTGGTGGTACAACCATTATTAGCTCTGTGTACGAATCTATCTTAAATGCGGTAGAGTTTGATATGACTGCAGAGCAGGTTGTAAATAGTCCCCGTTTTCATCATCAACTGTGGCCTAAAAATATAATTAGAACGCACATAGGCTTAGCCGATGGTGTAAAAGCAGAACTTATAAAGATGGGTTACACCATAGATGAGAATCACTTTGGTGATTTACACGTTATTATTAATAAAGAGGGTCAATTAGATGCCGCTTCTGAAGCTACAGGGCGTGGTAAATCAATCGTTTTTTAGATTCGATGAAGAAAAAATTGATAATAAATAAGCCGCCTAGTATGTACTAAGCGGCATATCTGCTATAACCAGCGTATAGCGCCAGTAACGCGTTCGTTATAAGTATTTAGAGGTGCTCCAACACTTGCCACTAAAATAGTATCTGCTTGTGAGCCTCGGTTAATATGACCTTCGAAGCGCTCATCTTTGAAATTATCATCGCCAAAACCAAATGATTTATTTTCAGAGGGTACTATAAATACCGTCATAGGACCAAAGTCAGACTCAAATATCAAATGCAGTCCTTTTTCGCCTTTAAAATCACAAAACATAGCGTACGTTACATCGCCTGGAAGTTCATCAATGTGACCACCTAAAACAGCTAATTTATCGTTAACGCTTTGCAGGCTAATGGGCTCTTTTTTATCAAGCGCATTAATTTCGTAGTACACATGGGCAAGCGCATGCTCACCTGCTTCGTGTGCAATATTTTGCTCTGTACTAAAAAAGAAGGCACTAATCGCCACTACAAAAGACGCTGCTAACGCAAGGTGTACGCGATCAAACTTAAAACGCGATCGAGCATCAACCACGTTTTTACCTGTAGCTTGTTCTTCTTGGAGTGCTTTTTCTTTTAACGATGTGTTTAAAAGAATGCGGTCTGCAAGGTTTTCAGGTACAGGTATATCTAAAGAATCTTGTAAAAATTTATCAAAATCTTTCATATCGTTAATAAAACTTTGTCGCTCTGGGTTATTGTCAGCAAACTCCATAAGCTCCTTGTCAATGTCGTTTGGCTGCGCAATAGTGCGGCGACGAAACTCAAGTTCATCCATTATTTTGATGCCCCTTTAAGTTGTTCATCATCACGGCTTAAAGCCTCTTTAAGTTGATTTCGGGCACGGTATAAACGAGTCATTACCGTGTTTTTATTTAAATTAAGTATGCCTGCAATCTCTTCACCAGAGCAGCCCATTACAACTTGCAGTAATAATGGCTCTCGGTATTCATCAGATAGCAGTGCAATCTGTCGTTGGATAACCGTTTGCTCCATTTCATCATCTAATGAATGGCTGGTTTCATCAACAAGCGTATCGTTTTCTACGTCGCTGTAATCAAACTGTTTACGTTCAAATCGGCGTGCGTTTTCTCTTCGTAATATAGTAAGCAGCCAGGGTTTAGCTGCCTTTTGATCAAGTAAAGAGTCGAGTGAACGCCATGCGCGTAAAAACGTTTCCTGTACTAAATCATCTGCTATGTGCGGATCACGGCATAACCAATAAGCAAAGCGATAAAGCTCTTTATTGTAAACGTGGACCAAGGCTTCATAACGCTTTTGTTTCTCTGCCATATCGATTAAGACCTGATTGTTTGATTTTTTCTTTCCAAGCATAAGCACTTTTTTAATTAAAAATTATTAGTTATTGCAAAAAAAGACCTGAGTATCGTAGTTATTAATCATAAAGGTCTTTTAATACAGCTTGTTGCGACTTTGATGCTTGAGTTTGATAGTTCTCAAGAATTTTAATAATAGCATTAAGATCCGTGTTTGCGCCTTTATTACTGTAAAGTTGTGCCTGCAATTGGCTAATGAGACCATTAAGCTCGCTGCTGTTTACGCGGATGCAGAGCTCATCAATCGCGCCAACATTTTTATGGGTCACCTTTACAGAAAAGTTATTTAATGCGGTGTAAAAGGCTTTCACATCGTGTGTTTTGGCTAATGCTTTAAGCTCATTTAAGCTTGGCTGAGAAGTACCACGGGTATTTAGCTGTAATTTTTCAGTCGTATTTTTAGTAGAACGGCTTATTAAGTAAAAAATTACAGTAGCAATCCATAAAATATACCCTAAAGCGGCAACAACTATTAACCAAAGAGGAGTATCACTTTTAGTTTCAATAGGTTGTGTACCAGTTGCTTCATTCGAAATATTTTCAATAGCAGGTAAATTATTTGTGCTGGGTTGTGGGTTTGCTATGGCTGTATTAGGCGCGGTAGTACTTGGCGTTACTGTAATAGTACGCTTTGGTAATGTAGCTACGCTAATACGGTTCATTTTAGTATTAAACCAAGGCAGCTTTATTTCAGGTAAAGTGTAAGTACCTGGCTTTTGCGGCAGTAATGCATACGATGCAGTTTGCTGCGATACAACTCGCCCGTCACGTACTGCATTGTTATTTTCTTTTTTATCTGGGTAGCTGCGTATGCCATCAATGGTAGGCATAGAGATTTCAGGTAATTGCTCTTTTGTAACCCCAAGCGCGGTAAGCGTAATAGTACGTGTTATAGGTGTACCTACTTCTACGGTGTTGTCATTAGGTTGCCATTCTTCATCAAGATTAACCAGCTCGCTTGGTAACCATGCGCCCTTGTAATCACCCGGAATTGGTTTTATTTCTATTTGCTGATCGTCGCCAAGAGCTGACACTTCTAACTGACGATAATTTTGTTGTACACGTCCTTGAAAAGCGGGGCCTGCAATAGTATACGCACCACTTTTTTGTGGCTGAATCAAATACTCGCGAGTAATAACAAGGTAGCGTTTACCATCAACAAGCTCATAGCTCTCAGTTTGCTTACCTAATTGGGTTAGTTGAGCATCTTCCATACTTGGTGTGCTTAAGCTGCCATCAAGCAGTTCTTTGGCAAGGTAAAGCTTAATAGTGTAAACACCGGCTTCTTGGACAAATAGTGAATTACTTGAGAGCGACGTTTTTAAAAATATTTCGTTATTTTTATCTGCATCAACTGAGCGTTTTGCCACTTTTAATTTAATAGGCTGTGAGGTTAACCCTGCAACGTTAAATGCAGGAATTGTGTAATTGCCCTCTGCACGGGTCATTAATTTAACTGACCACGTGGTTTGTTTATTAATGCTGCCATTAATAATGTTGGTACGAGAGCTTAAGCTAGTAGGCCCTACAACAAAGTCTTTTAACAGCGATGAGGTGTCTGGTTGCTCGCCTTTAACTGTATCGTCCACCGATATATTAAGCATAAAAAATTCACCCGCTAAAACAGGGTTTTTATCTACGCTGGCTTCTAATTTGGTGGCAGCCCACGAAGGCATCGCACTTAATAGCAATAAACAGCAAAATAATCGCATTACCATGATTTTTCGACTCCTGTAGGGCGACGTTTATATTGTCTTTTTTGGGCTTCTAATTGCATTTTATTCCGTAATAAAATAGCCGGATCGTCCGGGACTTTTCTCAGTAGTTGATTAAGCTGTTGTGCTTTTTCTTTTTCTTCATTAGTGAGCTCACTTGCTTGGGCTTGCATGGCTTGTTGCTGAGCATTTTGTTTTTGCTCATCAGTGGCAGGTTGCTCATTCATTGCTTGTGGCTTACTTTGTTGCTGCTCGTCTTCTTTAGGCTGGTCAGCGTCTTTATTTTTCCCTTGCTCACTTTGTGGCTGAGCTTGCATATCAGGTTCATTTTGCTTGTCTGATTGCTCGCCTGGCTCACCTTGTTGATCTTTTGATTGTTCAGACTCTTTATCTGATTCTTTATCAGATTTTTCATCGCTTTGGTTTTGACTCTCGTTTTCGCCTTTTTCAGAATCGCTTTTATCACCATTTTGTTGCTGATCCTGTTTTGACTCATCAGAATTTTGCCCTTGGTTTTGCTCATCTTTTTTCTGGCTATCATCTTGGTCTTGAGAGTCGTCGCCGTCGCTTTGCTTATCTTGCTGGTTTTGTTGCTCTTGTTGATTTAGTAATTGTTCAACTAAAGCTTGGTTATCAGCGGCTTGTGTAAAGTCGTCTTGTAAGGTTTGGGCTTGTTTGTAAGCTTCAATTGCTTCCTCAAGCTTGCCAGCTTTGGCGAGAGCATTACCGTAGTTGTATAAACCGCTAGCCGACTTATCACTACTAAACTCACTAAGTGCAGCATCAAAATTACCTTGCTGGTAAAGCGCAGCGCCTTTTAACTCACTCGATTGAGCCTGTGTTGCTGCATCGTATTCTTTATTATTGTAAGCCTCTAATGCACGCTGATCTGCATTTTGCAAAAGAGTGGGGAGCTCTACGGCATACGCATTTTGCTGCGGTAAAAAGCCAAAAGCTAAAAATGCGCCTAACAAGGCAGCGCGTCTAAATAAATACAAGCCAAATGGCAGTAATAACAAGAGTCCGTATATACCTGCATCTATTCGCCAAAGCGCATGGCTTTGTTTTTCGTCTTTCAATAATTCACTCTGTGCATTTGGAGCAAACGTATTTATGTCGTTATTGCTAGGTTGGTAACTAGCAAATTTACCACCACTGCTCGATGCTAAATTTTTAAGCTGACTGGCATTAAGTGTAGGTACTACAATTTGGCCGTATCTGTCTTTCAAAAAACCACCTTCAGGTAACTTAATTGGAGCGCCTTGAGCTGTGCCTACGCCATATATATTTAATCTATATTGGGTGTTACTGGTAAAGCTACTTACGTCGCTTTGTTCTTGTTGGTCAATACCGTCGGTCACTAAAATAATGTCGCCATCAATATAACCCGCTTGCGTTAATAGCTCTTTGGCCATATCAAGACCGGCTAAAACGTTTGAGCCTTTGTCTGGCATTATTTCAGGGCTTAAGCTTGGAATTAAATTACTAAGTGTTGTGGCGTCATTTGTTAGCGGCGATATTATGTAGGCCGTGCCTGCGTAAGCTACAAGCGCGGTATCACCTTCTTTAAACAGCTCAATCATATCAAGCGCTTTAAAGCGTGATTGCATTAAACGATTTGGTAAAATATCGGTGCTGTACATTGAGTACGACATATCCATAACAATTACACGGGCACTTTTACTTTGAAATACAGGAACTTGTTTTTTCTCAAAGCTAGGCCCTGCACTAAATAAAATGCCAAGGCTGCAAAACAAAGCAACTAACCAAAGTGGCTGGCTGGCTTTAGTGTTTGCTTCGCTCATTATAAATTGTGCCAAATGCGGTGCAATTAGCTGCTCACTAGTCGTTTTTTTATGCTTAATTAAGGCGACAAAAAATAATGCCATAGCAGGTATGAGTAACCATAAAAGAGCAGGGCGAATAAATTCAAAATCCATTAGTTTGGCTCCTTTAATGCGCGCAGTGTACTAAGCATTACTTTTAAGCTAATAAGTAAAATAGCGATAAGTAACGGGTAGTAAAATAATGAGCTTTGTGGGCGAAATGTTTGTTCATCAGCGCTAATAGGCTCAAGTTTATCAAGCTCTGCGTAAATTTGTTGAAGGCCTGCTACATCTTTAGCTCTAAAGTATAACCCGCCAGTTTGCTCGGCAATCTTTTTAAGTAAGCTTTCATCTAAATTACTGCCACTAGAGCCACCCATATTAAAGAGACTAAAGCCGCGCGGATTATCTGAGCCAACACCAATGGTGTACACTTTAATCCCTTCTTCGCGAGCTAGCAGTAGGGCATCTTCTGGGTTTAAATTACCAGCGGTATTTTGTCCGTCGGTTAATAGCACCACAATACGGTTACTTTCATCTTTATTGGCAAAGCGTTTTACCGAAAGACCCAATGCATCACCAATGGCTGTTGCGCGTCCCACTAAACCAATTTGCGCTTCACTGAGCATTTTACTTACTGTTTTAACGTCGCGCGTGAGCGGGGTTTGTAAAAACGCGGTATCGCCAAATAATATCAGCCCAAGCCTGTCACCTTGGCGCTGCTCTATAAAGTCACTAAGTACGGCTTTTACCATGGTAAGGCGGTCAACATATTGGCCGTTGTAAGCCATGTCTTGTTCGGTCATCGAGCCTGATAAGTCAACTGCTAACATTATATCGCGGCCTTCGTTTGGCAATGAGATTGGCTCATCTAACCATGTTGGATTAGCAGCGGCAGTAACAAGTAATAACCAAATTACCCACTCAAAAGGATTTAAACGTCGTGCATGTGGCTCAATGCTTTGGCTGGTTAAATTGTGCTTTGCAAAACTGGGTATACGTAAACGCGTGCTGGCATTACTTGCAGCGGGTTTTAATAGTAAAAGTAATAAAGGCAAAGGTAGTAATAAAAATAACCATGGCCAGCTAAATTCAAACATTTACTGACTCCTTTATTTTAAACTGCTTAATACCTTGGCGAAATTTATTGCACAGTGTTGTATCTTTTTGGCTGGGGTTATACAAGCTTAGTATTTCTTGTTCGCTAAAGCTTAAACCGGTAAGCGTAGTAAGTGTTGTGCACCATTTAGAGGTAGATTGCGCAGCAAGGTGCTTGTCGTAATATTCAATCACTAAACGTTTTAAAATAATATGCAGTTGCTGAGGGCTTTGCTCACTTTGGCTTAATTGTATTGCGTAGCGTTTAGGCTTTTTAAATTTATGTTTTTTGTAAAATATATAAATAGCTGCGCACAGTGCTAAAAACAGCAGTGTAATAATAACCCACCAAGCAGGGGCGAGTGGCCACCAATTAACTTGGCTTGGCGCTATTATATCGTGCAGGCCATCGAGTGGATTGGTTTGCATGGTTATTTTCTCACTAATTGCAGCTCAAGCGGTGTTGCTGCATTGAATGATATTAAATTAAGACCCGATTTAGTTAAGCGATTAAAGCGCGTACTAAATGCTTGCTCAGCATTTTTAGCAAAGCGTTCTCTAAAGTTGTTATCCATTAATGGTAGGGCAAAGTCTTGACCATTTGCATTAACGGTGACAGCTTGCTTAAACGCAGGTAACTGATGCTCAAACGGATCGCTTATGTGGCAACCAATAAGCTCGCAGTGACGGCTTAATATTTCGAGCTGCTTAAAGCTGGCATCATCGAGAGCGTTAAAATCAGACACCAAATACACTAAGCTGCCTGGTTTTGCTAAATGATTAAGGCGCTTTAGGTTATCGCTAAAGTTGTTAGTGGCTGTTTTATCAATATTGTTGAGCGCTTGCTGGTGGTTGTCGCATAAATTATGACAAAGCTTAAGCACGGCTTTTTCACGGGCGCTGGGCTTTAGCTCCAAATGCGAGTGCTGATTAAACACAATACCGCCAATTCTGTCGCCGCGCTGACACGCCGACCATGCAACAAGGGCGCTTATGTGCGCCGCTTGCACCGACTTTAATAGTAACTTTGAGCCAAACAGCATTGAGTTTGAAAAATCAGTAAATACAAACACAGGGCGCTCTTTTTCTTCTTGAAAGAGCTTTGTGTGAGTCTCGCCGGTACGCGCAGTGACTCGCCAATCAATAGATCGAATATCGTCACCTTGCTGATAATGTCGCACTTCGGCAAATTCCATTCCTCGGCCTTTGTGCGGTGCAAGGTATTGCCCTGTTAAGGTATTTTTTATTTTTACCTTAGGGGCAAGTTCAAGCAATTGCGCTTTGGCTTTGTAATACATCAGCTCTTTGAGTGCTAAATTAACACCGTGGCTATGGCTCTGTTTGAGCCATGCTTGGGATTCTAATTGTTTTTGCATAACTTATGGTACGGCTACAAGTTCAACTATACGGCTTATTACTTGATCTTTAGTAATGCCATCGGCTTGGGCTTCGTAACTTAAAATAATGCGATGACGCAGTACGTTATGCACAACAGCTTGAATGTCGTCAGGTGCTACAAAGTCGCGGCTTTGAAGCCATGCATGAGCACGAGCACATTTATCAAGTGCTATTGTTGCACGCGGACTTGCACCAAACTCAATCCAGCTACCTAGTTGCGCATCTAATTTAGCGCCTTCACGGGTGGCAATAATAAGTTGTACTAGGTATTGCTCAAGCGGCTCAGCTAAATAAAGGCCTAGTATTTCTTTTCGCGCTGCGAATAAATCGCTTTGACTAATTTTTTGCAATACCGGCTGTTGCTCGTTAAGTGCTTCGCCGCGCGTTAAACGCAGTATATCAAGCTCATGCTCTGCGCCAGGGTAACCAATACTTAGGTGCAGTAAAAAACGATCCAGCTGTGCTTCTGGTAACGGGTAAGTCCCTTCTTGCTCTAGCGGGTTTTGTGTAGCCATAACTAAAAACAGCTCGCTAAGCGGATAGGTGTTTTTACCTACGGTAACTTGGCGTTCAGCCATTGCTTCTAATAATGCTGATTGTACTTTGGCTGGTGCGCGGTTAATTTCGTCAGCTAAAATTAGGTTATGAAAAAGAGGGCCTTTTTCAAATACAAACTCACTAGTTTGTTGGCGGTAAATATCGGTACCTGTTACATCAGCAGGTAATAAGTCTGGCGTAAACTGTACACGCTGAAACGAGCCTTCAATGCCTTTTGCAAGTGCATTAACTGCACGTGTTTTTGCAAGACCAGGGGGGCCTTCTACTAATAAATGACCATCAGCTAAAATTGCAATAAGTAGCGCTTGAGTAAGCTCTGGCTGGCCAATAATTTGTGTATCTAAGT
Organism: Pseudoalteromonas sp. NSLLW218; assembly: GCF_015864775.1. Lineage (NCBI taxonomy): Bacteria > Pseudomonadati > Pseudomonadota > Gammaproteobacteria > Alteromonadales > Pseudoalteromonadaceae > Pseudoalteromonas > Pseudoalteromonas sp. NSLLW218. Next base: position 329,998 of record NZ_JADYWO010000005.1, read on the forward strand.
ACGTTTTTAATTGTGAAAATGCGTTAGCTGCCATAATAAGTGGACTGTCCTCGTCAGCTGGGTTTGTACCTAATAGTGTTAGGTGATAAATACAGACCTATTTATAAGGTTTATAATTGGGTAACTCAAGAGTTAGACTTTATTTTTTAAAATAGTTCGTTATTTTTTAACGATTTTTAGCGTACCACAAAACTTTGTAAATGCGTCTAAAAAAGCCTATTGTGATAGTCGTAATTAAACACTGTTTATATAAATTTGTGTTTTTCTATTGGCTTTAGCACACGGGTTGTTTAGAATCGAGGAAAACAAACAGGTCAGACCTGTCAGCGGGAGAGCATAAATGTCTGAGCAAAACATACTAAAAACACCAAAGGGCGACCGTATTGCCATAGTTAGCGGCTTACGTACACCTTTTGCAAAGCAAGCAACAGCGTTTCACCATGTACCTGCACTTGATATGGGTAAGTTGGTGGTTAACGAAATGCTTGAGAGATTAAATTTCAACAAATCAGAAATTGATCAACTTGTATTTGGTCAAGTAGTACAAATGCCAGAAGCGCCAAATATTGCACGTGAAATTGTATTGGGCACAGGTATGCCAGTATCGGTTGATGCATATTCTGTATCGCGCGCATGTGCTACCAGCTTTCAGGCAATTGCCAATGTAGCTGAGTCTATTATGGCGGGATCTGTAAGCGTAGGTATTGCAGGCGGCGCAGATTCGTCATCAGTACTGCCAATTGGTGTTAGTAAAAAGCTAGCAGGCAGCTTAGTTGATTTAAATAAAGCGCGTACGCTTGGTCAACGCTTAAAAATATTTTCAAAACTACGTTTAAAAGACTTATTACCAGTGCCACCTGCAGTTGCAGAGTACTCAACAGGCCTTTCGATGGGGCAAACTGCTGAGCAAATGGCTAAAACACATAATATTAGCCGTGAAGATCAAGATGCATTAGCGCATCGTTCTCACTCACTTGCAACGCAAGCATGGGCTGATGGAAAGTTAAAAGATGAAGTTATGACGGCGCATTTACCGCCATATAAAAGCTTTATTTCAGAAGATAACAACATTCGTAAAAATTCAACGGTTGAAGGCTACGCAAAGCTTAAACCGGTGTTTGACCGTCAGCACGGTACTGTTACCGCAGCAAATGCAACACCATTAACTGATGGTGCAGCGGCCGTACTTATGATGAGCGAAAGCAAAGCAAAAGCACTTGGCTACGAAATACTAGGTTACGTACGTAGCTTTGCATTTTCGGCAATTGGCGTAGAAAAAGACATGTTAATGGGCCCTGCTCATTCAACGCCTATTGCACTAGATAGAGCGGGTATTACGCTTGCTGATTTAGATTTAATTGAAATGCACGAAGCGTTTGCATCGCAAACACTTGCCAATATGAAAATGTTTGCTTCAGACAAATTTGCACAAGAGCATTTAGGTCGCAGCAAAGCAATTGGCGAAATTAACATGGATAAGTTTAACGTTAACGGCGGCTCTTTAGCATATGGTCACCCATTTGCAGCAACAGGTGCACGCTTAATTACGCAAAGCTTACACGAGCTTAAACGTCGTGGTGGCGGTTTAGCATTAACAACAGCGTGTGCTGCTGGTGGTTTAGGTGCAGCCTTTGTATTGGAGAGCGCGTAATGACAGATTCAGTATTTAATTTAGCGGTAGATGAAAACAAAATCGCCATTGTGACTATTGATGTACCGGGTGAGAAAATGAATACCCTGCGCAGTAGTTTTGCCGACGACTTAAAAGCGTTATTAGAAGACGCTAAATCGCAAAACGTAAAAGGCATGGTATTTATAAGCGGAAAAAGCGATAACTTTATTGCAGGCGCCGATGTAAAAATGCTTGATAGCGTTCAAAAGCGTGAAGATGCTTTAGCGATTAGCGAGCTATGTCATCAAGCGTTTTTTGATATGACAAAACTGCCATACACAACAGTAAGTGCCATTCATGGCGCTGCATTAGGTGGTGGTTTAGAGTTTGCTTTAGCGTGTGATTACCGTATTGGTACCGACAGCGATTTAACAAAAATTGGCTTACCTGAAGTACAACTTGGCTTATTACCAGGTGGTGGCGGTTCGCAGCGTTTAACTAAAATTGTAGGTATTCAAAAAGCACTAGAGTGGATGCTAACAGGTAAGCAAATTCGTCCTAAGCAAGCTAAAAAAGCAGGCGTGCTTGATGATTGTGTACCGCATAGTGTGCTGTTAAAAGTTGCAAAAGAGTTTGCGACTAAGAAAAAGCCACAAGCAAAAGAGCCAAAGCTCGATAACATCAGTAAATTATTAGAATCAAACCCGTTTGGTCGTAACTTTATCTTTAAAAAAGCTAAAGAAAACGTACTTAAAAAAACGGGCGGGCATTACCCAGCACCACTAGCTATTATTAAAGCAGTGCGAGCTAGTGTAGAGCTTGATGAGCTAAAAGCGTATAAAACAGAAGCTGAAAGCTTTGCAACACTTGTAATGAGTGATGAATCTAAAGCGCTTCGCGGTATTTTCTTTGCAACCACTGAAATGAAAAAAGAGTGGCGCAATGATGACGCACCAGCAATTAGCAAAACCGCTGTTTTAGGTGGTGGACTAATGGGCGCTGGCATTGCGCACGTAAGTGCTGTTAAAGCTAAAGTACCGGTACGTATTAAAGATGTAGCAGAGCAGGGCATTAGTAATGCAATGAGCTACACCTATAAAATTTTAGATAAACGCCTTAAACGTCGTATTATGTCTAAAGCTGATGTGCAGTTAACAATGAACCGCATTACAGGCACAACTGACTACAGTGGCTTTAAACACATTGATTTAGTAATCGAAGCGGTGTTTGAAGATCTTGCACTTAAGCAAGGTATGGTTGCAGACGTAGAGCAGCAATGCCAAGCAAATACAATTTTTGCAAGTAACACGTCATCATTACCAATATCGCAAATTGCAGCGCAGGCAGCACGTCCTGAAAATGTAATTGGCTTGCACTACTTCTCGCCTGTAGAAAAAATGCCATTAGTGGAAATTATTCCACACGAAGGTACATCTCAAGAGACCATTGCCCGCGTTGTTAGCTTTGCACGTAAGCAAGGTAAAACGCCAATTGTTGTAAAAGACATGGCCGGTTTTTATGTGAACCGTATTTTAGCGCCTTACTTAAACGAAGCCGCTAATTTGATGCTTGCGGGTGAGCCAATTGAAAAGATTGATGCAGCCCTTGTTGAGTTTGGCTTTCCAGTAGGACCGCTGGCTCTACTTGATGAAGTAGGTATTGATATTGGCTCTAAAATTGCCCCTATTCTTGAAAAAGAATTAGGTGAGCGATTTAAAGGCCCTGATGCATTTATGCGTATGATTGATTCAAAACGCCTTGGCCGTAAGTCTGGTCGTGGTTTTTATGAATACGATAAAAAAGGCAAAAAGGTTGATGAGTCAGTTTACGAACTATTGGGTGTTACCCCGGCTCCACGTTTAAACAAGAGCGAAATTGCTAAGCGTTGTGTGTCGCAAATGCTTAACGAAGCAGTACGCTGTTTAGATGATGGCATTATTGCCAGCCCACGTGATGGCGACATTGGTGCAATATTCGGTATTGGTTTCCCACCATTTTTAGGTGGCCCATTTAGCTATATGGATAAATTAGGCGCAAGTAAAATAAGCTCTGATATGTCTACATTGGCTAACAATAACGCTAACTTTGAGCCGTGTGAATCACTGGTAACAATGGCAAGCTCTGGTGCTACTTTTTATAACACAAAGCCTGTTGAGGTTGTAGCTCCTGAAGTACAAAGCACTGAGCCACAAGAGCAAAGTGTAATTGAGCCTGAAGTTACTAAAGAGATTGAAACGAAAGAATAAAGTTTCTGCTATCTAAAAAAAACCGCATTTAAATGCGGTTTTTTTATAGTTTTTATAAATAAATGAGGAGCTTAATGACGTTATTTACACAAAGATTGAGCATGTACCAAATAGAAGAGTCTGATTGGCCTCTTTTTCTAGCGCTTCATCGCGACCCTCAAGTCCTTAAGTATTGTTTTGATATGCCAATGGAGTCACTGGTAAGAAACCGCTTTGAGATACGCTTGCCTAAGTGGAATGCTACATCACGGCATCCACTGTGTTTACTCATTATTAATAATCAAACAAAACAACCTGTGGGTGTTACAGGTTTTGCCTATGACGGAGAAACCGCAGAGCTTGGTTATTTATTATTGCCAGAGTATTTTAATAAAGGCTACGCGACAGAATCCCTAAGAGCTGTGATTGACTGGGCTTGGAAAGAATGTGGTATTAGGCAGTTTAAAGCAGTCGTAACGCGTGGCAATATTGGTTCTGAAAGGGTGCTTAGTAAGTGCGGCTTAACCCATACCGATACACTTTTTAAAGTGCATACAATAGGCGAAAAGTTATACGACGATTTAATTTATACGCTTAAGGTGTAGGGTTTTAATGGGCTAGTAGCCTAGCCCAAAATGTGTTTACAAGTGAAGTAAAATAGCTTGTCGGTCTTTTTCTGGCATGTTTTCTACGACTAAATTAAATGAGTTATCAATCATTCTCTCAATTTCACCTTGTGCAATTGTGCCGTCTAAAATTACTGTATTCCATAAGCGTTTATTCATATGGTAACCTGGGATCACTGCCGGGAAAATATCACGCAATGATATTGCTTCGTCAGGATCGCACTTTAAGTTAAGCCACCAAATAACTTCACCATCATCATTAGTTTCACCGTCATTGCCAATAGCAAGAGTCGCAAACATTTTATGATTCACTTTATATACATCAACCTCTTGCGCAAATGGTTTTGTAACCTGAACAAGTGGTTTTTTAACTAAATACTCATGTACTTTTTTCTGGTCCATGATCCATTCCTTGAAGTCATACTCGGTAAAGCTACAATAGCAGTTTTTTTCACATTTGATTATATGTATTTTAGTATAAATTAAAATTTTATAAGCTAATACAACATGTAGCGTAAAACCAACGTAATTTTAGTTGAACAAAATCCAGTTCGTGGTATGTTTCTGGCAATCAAAAAAATAATAGGAATTCACACATGCCAAAGGCGAGTGATGTTAAAAAAGGTACTGCTATTGACTTCAATGGCCGCGTTTTAGTTGTAAAAGATATAGTGCGCTCTGTGCCGCAAGGACGTGCTGGTGGTAGTTTATACCGTATGCGTTTATACGATGTGGTAACCGGTGGTAAAGTTGACGAAACATTCAAAGACAGTGACATGCTAACGCTGGCTGATTTAACACGCCGTGAAGTAATGCTATCGTACATTGATGGCGACGAGTATGTGTTCATGGATAATGAAGATTACACGCCTTACAACTTAAGCAAAGATGCTATTAGCGAAGAAATTTTATTTGTTAACGAAGAAACGCAAGGCGTACACGTAATTGTTATTGATGGCGCGCCAGTAGGGCTTGATTTACCGTCAAGTGTTGAACTTGTTGTTGAAGAAACAGACCCTTCTATTAAAGGTGCATCTGCGAGTGCTCGTTCAAAACCTGCACGTATGTCTACTGGCTTAAATATTTCTGTGCCAGAGCATATTTCAACAGGTGATCGTATTCGTATTAATACTGTTGAACACAAATTTATGGGTCGTGCTGAAAAGTAACTTGTAATACCAACCTGCATAAATCTTTGATCAATTTAACGAATTAAATTGCACTATAACGTCGTTAAAAGTTTTTTATTTAGAACAACTAGATATAAAAACTTTTGCCTAGCTCTAGCGTAATTTTCTTAACGTTAAATAGACCCCATATATAAGCAGATTGGTATAAATTATAATTTTAAAAGCCGAATCTGTGTTTAACAGGTTCGGCTTTTTTGTGCGTGGGGGATTTGTTGCTTTAAATTTAATCACGTTAGCGTTAAAATAAGCGCCGTATTTTTGAGCAACTCTAAGAGGTGACTTTGTTTCTATTTTTACTAAGCATTACATTTATAGCTTTAATGTATTTAGAAGCCATTAAAAAAGGTATGCCAATTAAGCGATGGCTTATTTTAGGCGGTTTACTTGGGCCTGTGGCCTGGTGCTTGTTTAATCTACATTATCGTCGTGCTTTAGTTAGAAATATAGGAGTAAATGCATGTATATGGCGCCCTTAATTTATCGACGCTACTTTTTTATTTTTTCTAATTAAGCTTGGAGCTGCTTTAGTTTGTTGCTGCCTTAAAAACTCAGTAAATTCACTTTTTGATAGTGGCTTAGAATAGTAATAACCTTGTACTGTTTCGCAATTAAGCTTTTTAAGTATATCAATTTGATGAGCTTGTTCTACACCTTCAGCAACAACATGCAAATCAAGGTTATGCGCAATAGTGACTATTGAGTCGACCATATTACGCCCACGTTCGTTGGTCATGTCATCTATAAATGCTTTATCTACTTTAAGTGTATTAAGCGGAAATTGCTTTAAATACGCTAATGATGAATAACCAGTACCAAAATCATCCATTGCTAAATGAATACCTCGGGCACTTAACGAACGCATAATTGCAATGGCTTCTTTAGGGTCGTCCATTACTGTACCTTCTGTTATTTCAAGCTCTAAAAAGTAAGAAGGTAATTCGTTTTTTTGCAAAATAACGTCAATACGAGAGGTTAAATCGGGGAGGCTGAATTGCTTTGCTGATAAGTTAACAGCTACTCGACCGCTAAATAAACCGCTATCTAGCCATTCTTTTACGTCTCTGCAGGCTTTGTTTAATACCACTTCACCAATTTCAATTATTTGGCCAGTTTCCTCGGCTATAGGTATAAACACGCCCGGGCTAATAATACCTTTTTTAGGCGTAATAAAGCGTACTAATGCTTCCATTCCGGTTAGCTTACCTGTGCGAATATTCATTTTTGGTTGGTAGTACACTTCAAAATGATCTTCTTTTAAACCAAAGCGCATGAGGTTTTCTATTTGCAGTCGTTTAACGGCTTGGCGGTTCATCGTGTCGTTAAAAAATAGGTAGCTATTACCTTTCTTTTTAGCATGATACATCGCGGTATCTGCATTCTTTAAGAGCAGTTCAGGCGTATTGCCGTCTTCTGGAAATAATACAATACCCACACTTGAGGTGATTGCTAGTTCGTGGCCAGCCATTTTAAATGGTGTAGCAATGGCCGCTAAAAACTGTTTTGCCATGCGTGTAATTACATGAATGTCGTTAGTGTCAGACATTACTAGAGCAAACTCATCGCCGCCTAAACGATAAAATACATCATTCTCGCGGGTTAGTTTATTTAAGCGCATTGCTAGTTTAGCTAATAAGCTGTCACCTAGCTGATGGCCTAATGAGTCGTTTATTTTTTTAAAGTTATCTAAATCGAACACAAGCAATGCGTGGTGCGAGTTAAGTTTTACTAGTTTATGTAAGTCGGTAAAAAATAAATTTCGGTTAGGGAGACTGGTTGTGCGATCTCGATTCGATAAATTATGTAACTGTGACTCGGCTTTTTTACGCTCTGTTAAATCGGAATAAACCACTACATAGTTGGTTATTTGATTTTGATCGTTTTTAATTTCATCTATCGATATTTCTATAGGCAATAAAATGCGTTCACTATTACGAAGTTTTACTTCTTGTTGAATATGTTCGCGCTCTTTTACTATTTCAATAATTTTGTTTGTATAGCTTGGCTCGTACCCAGATAGATTAAAATCTTTTCCTAAGTATTGCTCGCGTACGCCACCAAACAAGGTTAAAAAGCTAGGGTTTATATCAACCAGTTTAAAGTTTTTATCGTAAATTGCTAAGGCATCAGTGAGCGACTCAACACATTTAGCAAACAGGTTTAAGCGCTCTTCAGTTGATTTTAGCTGTGATATATCACGAACTGTACCTGTCATTCTTAGAGGTGATAAGTTAGCGTCTTTTTCAATTATTTTTCCGCGATCGAGTACCCAGTGCCAACGTCCAAATGTATCTTTGATCCGGTAAGTAGCTTCAAAAAAAGCAGACTGCTGCGCAAAGTGTACCTTTAATAAGTGCTCAACGTTATTAATATCGTGAGGGTGAATAAGGCCTTTATTTGGCGGAAACCCCATTAAGGTAGTTGAATCCATTAAGTACTTATCGTTAATACGAATAACTTCGCCTGTTTTTATGTTCCAGTCCCAAAGCGTATCGCCACTACCTTCTACAGTACTTTTAAGGCGTTTTTCAGAAAGGCGGAGCTGGCGACGTGATCGTCTAAGTTTGTGGATCACAAATAACAGGTAGGGCAAAGCAAGCGCTATAATGGCGCTTGCTAGTATAAGTATATTGTCGGAGTTGTAATTAAATGATGACTCAAAGGCAAAAAGCTCAAATGAGTAAGCAAGTACTACAAGCATGCTTAGTTTTATTATTATTTTTATCATTTTTTTATTACTTCTAATTTACAAATGATAATTTAAAACAAGCTAAACCTAGTGTCAAAGAGATTGAGAGTAAACGGGCATATTTTGAGATTTATTGACTTTTGCCGAGCTTAAAAGCTCATATCTTGGTCTATTATCATCAAATAGGCTTAGTGCATAAACTTTAAGTTCTTTTAGGGTTAGCGCATTTAAGGCATCTAAAAGTCGCTGCTGCATATGAAATTCATGATCTCTATTGCCTATAGCAAGCCATAACCTTTGTGAGCGCAGGCGCAGGTTTTTATCTTTTTCTGCAATATGAGTACTAAGGCCGTGTTTTTGCTGTTGCCAATCGTTTTCATCAAGTGCATCAATGTTATCAAGGTAGTTTTTAATAAAGCTGTTATGACGATGCAATAAAGTTTTTGCATCAAACTTAGGTGACTGCACATAAAACGCTATTCCTGCACGCGTATTAAATGGTGCATAACCTGCGCCTACTAAGTAGCCTAGCTGCTGTGTAGTTCGTAATTCATTAAAGTAATCTTGATTAATTAAATGATTTAACGCCATCATTTTTACTTTTTCGGCCACGCAATCCGTTTGCGCTTGATAGTAAATAACCATTGCATGGTCGCTACAAGGAAGTTCTAACTCGTAGCGAGTTACTTTTTTAATTTCAAAAAGAGGGCGTCTTAAATCTTCAATTATGGCTGCGTTTTTTAAGTGATCTGCGACCTTTTTTTGAAAGGCTATTGCATCACTTTGCTGCCAGTTACCATGTAAAAATGATTCAACATGTAGTGCTTTAAAAAAGTCTGTTCTAAACTCATTAAATTGCTGAAAACAGGTGTTTTTTAATGCTGATGCAAGCTCCCCTGGTTGTGGGTTCCAAGGCATTATTTTTGCGCCTAAAATGCTAAACAACTCACTCACAGGTTTGTTTTGGTTACTATTGCGCCAATGCCTTACAAGTTGTTTTTTATATTCAGCAAAGCGTTTTGCACAAATTTCTACATTAAATAAAGCATCTATTAATTGATCAACTAGCTCTAACTGGCTAGATGAAAGCCCCGCAGTATGTAAAGTTAACCCACCTTGATGCGAAGTTAAGTGGTAGCTAAGTCCTGCAAGTTCTGCTGGATAAAATTGCTCGCCCACGCTATCCATAAATAAATCGGTAAATAAGCGGGTGAGTGCCATATGTTTTACGTCTTTTACAGCAAAATCAGAATCCATTGCTAAATAAAAATGGCCTTTAGCAACACGAAATGTGTTGTCTTGTTTAAACCAAAAGTCAAAACCAGGTTCTTTTACTAATAACTCGGGTTTTGTTTGTGGTTTTACGACATCAAATAACACCACTTCTTTTGTTAAATAAGGATTAGCTGTAGGTAGCAGCATTTCGCTCAACGGTTTATTTATCTCGCTAAGGGCATCAAGCCAACTAGGTGAAATATGTTCTACTTTGTAGGGTGTGTTGTACCATGCCGTTTTATGTTCAGGCTCTACATCTGGATGTATAAGTACGATGCGCATATTATGTGGTGTTAACCACTGCATGGCCATTTCGTGGGTTGCTTTTTTAAAGCCTTCCATTAAATAGTCGCCTTGCACGTAATTTGCTTCATCGTAATGCTGCATATTAATGCTTAAATTACTGACCCAATCAATTAAGCGTGACTTTTCTTGGTTATCGAATGCTATTTGTAATAGATTTTTTTTATCTTGGTATAAGCGCGGTAATTTTTCGGTGTTATGGTTAATTAAACAAATATATTCAAACACCATTTCAATAATATCTTCAAAGTATTCAATACCCTCATCGGTAAGCGCTAAGCTAATATTAAAATCTTTGAAGTTGCTGCCATTTATACCACCGCCAGCTGAAAGCGCGTTTATCCAGCCTTGCTCTTTTAAAATAGAATAAAGAGAACCCGCGCCTTCATAGCCAAGTAAATGAGCAATAAAGCTTACTGTTTTATGGCGATAAAAGTCGTCAATATTAGGCATAGCAAAACTTATGATAAGTTTTTGCATATGCTTATGCGGCTCAATATGAAGTATTTTTCCTATGTCTTGTTTGCGATAAAGTGGCTCACTGATCTCTGGCTTTTTAAGGCTTTTATTGCCGTTAATTGCGCCAAAGTAAGTTTGAGTCCAGCTTTGTAGTGTATCTAGTGTTTCGTTTGCGCAAATAACTAAAGTCATCCACTGAGCTTGGTACTGGCTATTAAAAAAGTCACGAAGCTCATCACTAATACAGCGCTCTCTGTCAGCTAATGTTTGTAAGTTACCTACAGAGAATTTAGCAAATGGATGAGCTGGATTTACCGTTTCTTTGTGGGCTTGATAAATACGGCGACCATCGTCTTTTATTTTTAACTTAAACTCGGCTTCAATCGCGTTGCGTTCTTTTTCTGTTTCGGCTGAATTTAAAAGAGGGGCAATAAAAAAGCGGCTAAATTGGGTAAGCGCTTGTTCAAATTCTTGATTGTTAATATCAAAAAAGTAACAGGTATGCTCAGTGCCGGTCCACGCATTGGTGTTGCCGCCAGCTTGCGAAACAAAATTATTAAAACTACCTGAATCTGGATATTGGTCAGTACCTAAAAAAAGCATGTGCTCTAGAAAGTGTGCTAGGCCTTGTCTATCAAGAGGGTCGTCAAAATGTCCGGCGTTAACTGCCATTGATGCTGCAGCTTTTGTAGAATCTTTATCTTGCACTAATAGTACTTTTAGACCATTGTCCAGTGTAAACGCGCGGTATGCTCTGTTATCATTGCGGCTGATATTCAAATGATGCTCCTGAAACTAAACGTTTACTTGTTAACAACAGATGATGGCTTCAGGAAAGCGAAATACAGCTTAAAGATTTACCTGAATCTCATGAAAGAACTATTTTAGAAATAAATAGGTTTATGTTGTTAATATAGCTGACAAACGGGCAAACTGGCTACTGTTTTATATTCTTTAATCGGTTGATTTTTTATGAAAACAATCCTAATAATGCGCCACGGCGAAGCAACACCAATGCAGGCTGATGATGCAGGTAGAAATTTAACCCAAGCAGGGCATGATGAAGCTGAAAAAATGGGCCTTTGGCTCAGTAAAGCATATTGTCCTGATGCACTGTTAGTTAGTCCTTACATTCGTGCACAGCAGACAGCTGCAGGTGTGGCTAAAAATAATGTATTTAAATTTAGCGAAACCACATCTGATATTATTCCCGAAGGTAAACCACAAATTGCAGCCGACTACCTCGAAACGCTTATAGCAGCACACCCTAAGTGCAATACTTGGCTTATAGTAGCGCACATGCCTATTGTCAGTTATTTAGTAGACCAATTAAGCCCAGGTAACATGCCTATTTTTAATACTGGGGCCGTTGCAGTAATCAATTACGATGAGCAAACCCAGCGTAGTAGTTATTTAAGTATAAATGCCCCAGAGAACGTTTAAATACAAATAATTGAGTAAAGTAAAATGACGATAGAACGCTTACAAACAGGTGCGCGTATGAGCCGCATAGTAAAACACAACGGCACTGTGTATTTATGTGGGCAAGTATGCGCCGACGCGCAAAAAGGTATTAAAGAACAAACTCAAACCATGCTCGATAAAGTAGAGGCGTTACTTGATGAGGCAGGGAGTTCAAAAGAACATATGCTTAGCGCAACTATTTACGTAAAAAGCATGGAATACTTTGCTGATATGAATGCGGTATGGGATGCATGGGTAACCGAGGGGTATGCACCTGCACGTGCTTGTGTGGAAGCTAAAATGGCACGTGATGCTCTGCTAGTTGAAATTTCAGTCGTTGCAGCTTTAAAAGAATAATAGCTTTAATGACTCGCTCCCCCGTTGTACTTATCACCGGCTCTAGTCGAGGTATTGGCGCTGCAACAGCATTATATTTTGCTCAGCATGGTTATAATGTTTGCATTAATTATAAAGCAGATTTAGCTAATGCAATGTCGGTTGCAGAAAAAGTAAAGCAATTAGGCGTTGAGGTTGAAGTAATTCAGGGCGACGTATCACTAGAGGCTGACGTTTTAGCTTTATTTATGCATATAGATAAGGTCTTTGGTCGACTTGATGTACTAATAAATAACGCCGGTATTTTAAAGCCACAAATGCCTTTGTTAGATATGAGTGCTGAGCGCATAAACGAAGTTTTGACTACAAACATTACCAGTGCTTTTTTATGTAGTCGTGAGGCACTAAAGCGAATGGAAAATGGCGGCAGTATTGTTAATGTGTCCTCTGCGGCTGCTAAAACGGGCTCTCCTAATGAGTACATTGATTATGCAGCATCTAAAGGTGCAATGGACACATTTACTATTGGCTTAGCAAAAGAAGTAGCAAGTAAAGGTATTCGTGTTAACTCGGTTAGACCTGGGCTCATCTACACAGATATGCATAGCGATGGTGGCGAAAAAGACCGAGTCGATCGGCTTAAAAGTAAATTACCCCTTGGTAGAGGCGGTACACCCGAAGAAGTGGCTGCAGCAATTTATTTTTTAGCTTCAGAGCACGCTTCTTTTACAACGGGTAGTTTTGTTGATGTAGCCGGCGGTTTGTAGGCTAAATTAATAAAGCTAGCCAAAACGTAAAACTAATAACACTTAAGATGGTAGACAATACCACAGCCCCAGCAAGAGTAGCTTCATGCTGCTTTATTTGACTCGCAATAAGATAAGCATTTACACCTACAGGGGACGCACTTAAAAGTACCAATACGTTAAGTATTTGCGTGTCTAGTTTGAATACATAAGTACCTACCAATAAAACTAGCGCAGGCAATAAAAATATTTTTAAAATTGATGCTATTAAGGCCGGTTGCCAATTTGCTGCTATTTTATAAAAAGCCAAATTTGCACCAAGTACAAATAACGCACAGGCAATTGCTGGTTTAGCTAATAGCTCTAAACTATTTGCCAAGTCTGTGAACAGTGTTACTCCTAATATGTTTAATATAAGCCCGCACCCGATACTCAGTACTATTGGGTTTAACACCATACTTTTCCCAAAGTGCGACCACGAAAATTTATCGCTACTGCCTTTAGCCCCTATTAAAAAAGTAAGTGCAAATAACAATGTGCTATGAAAAGTAATAATCATAAACGCAATTGCTATCATCTCTTTGCCAAGCGATGCAATAACAATAGGAATACCCACTAACACCATATTTGAATAGCTAGAAGCAAGTCCAAATACACCGTGTTGTTGGTAATTTTTTAAATGCTTTTTACTTAAATAAAAGCGGTCAATTAAAATACCGACCCCAAATACACTCAGAACAGGTATGTAAAAGCTCAAAAATGCAAAAAGGCTAATGCTTTGCTGTAAGTTAATTTGCGACATATTTAATAATAAAAAAGCAGGCAAACTAATATAAAAAGTGAACTTACTCAGGCCTGCAATATGCTGCTTTTCGAAAAATTTTAATCGGGAACAGCTATAACCTAGCCCAACTATGAAAATGAGCGGAAAAATAATTGAAAAAATATGCACGTAGTTACATCCTAGTAATAGCTAAAGTTAGCGTCTAAATTCATCACTTTGCGGTAAGTTAATTAGTATAAGTACTGCACCTCTACCACCATATTCGAGAGGAGCTTGATGCATTGCTATTACGTCTGGGTGCTGTACTAAGTATTGAGGCACTTTGTGCTTTAGTACGCCGCCGCCAATACCGTGCACCACACATGCACAATAGTAATGCTGCTTTTTACATTCGTGAATGAGTCCAGCGAGTTCATCTTTAGCAAGCTCTTTATTTAAACCATGTAAATCTAGCGTCAAATCGGGTGTAAAGTCACCACGGCGAAGCTGTTTAGCTAAAAAGCTGTCTTGGCCTGGTTTTACATATTTAACCGTGCCGTGGGTGTCTATATCGGGAATATAAACGTCTGAGAAGAAAAATTCAGATTGAGCCTGCTTTTTTTGCTGGGCAAATTGCTTAGCTTGTGACACCTTAGGCTTTGTATCAAAACGATGAGTATCTTGTTTAAATACCTTGGCGCCTGTGATCGTTTGACGAAATAAGCTTATGTCGTCATTGCTTAGGGACGAATGTGATGGAGTGTCTTTTTTCATAACTATTACCTAAACAAAAAAACGTAAAAACGCAGCGCAAAAGGCGGTACAATACTTAAATGAGGGGCAATTGTAATTTGCCCAGCGCAGATAGGCAATGCAATCGTCTTAAAGACTCAAAACAGTCAGTAAGCTAATACAGGTAAAAATATATGAGCGATTTACAAATAGAAGAAGCAACACTCGAAGAAGCCGTTGCAGAACTGTCAACTTTACATGACTGGTTACGTTGGACTACAAGCCAATTTGCAAGTAGTAGTATATTTTTTGGACACGGTACAGATAACGCATGGGATGAAGCTGTAAGCTTATTACTGCCTGCGCTTAGCTTGCCTGTTGATGCGCCAAAAGAATTAATGCACGCGCGTTTAACAAGCACAGAAAAAAACCGACTTGCGGGTCTTATTGCAGAACGTATTAACGACTGCACACCAGTACCTTACTTAACAAACATTGCATGGTTTGCGGGTATGCCATTTTATGTGGATGAACGTGTACTTATACCTCGCTCACCGTTTGCTGAGCTTATCAGTAATCGCTTTACACCTTGGCTTGAAGAGCCACAATCGGTTAACCGCATATTAGATTTATGTACGGGGTCGGGTTGTATCGCAGTTGCACTTGCGCAAGCTTTTGAGGAAGCACAAGTTGATGCGGTAGATATATCGTATGAAGCACTTGAAGTGACAGATATTAACATTAACGATTACATGTTAACTGACCGTGTGTTACCCATTCAGTCTGATGTATTTAGCGGTGTACCAGGTCAAAAATACGACCTAATAGTAGCAAACCCACCGTATGTTGATGCAGAAGATATGGCTGACTTGCCACGTGAATTTCATCATGAGCCAGAGCTTGGACTTGCATCAGGCCACGATGGTTTAGACGTAACGCGTACTATCTTAAGTGAAGCGAGTGAGCATCTAACTGATAACGGTTTGTTATTTGTAGAAGTTGGCAACTCTATGGTACATATGGATGCACTGTATCCGGGCGCACCGTTTGAATGGATTGAATTTGAACAAGGCGGCTTAGGTGTATTTGTAATTAGCAAAAAGCAGCTAGATGAGTATTTTTCAAAATAAGTAAAAAAATGAATAGCCAAGCCTTGTGCTTGGCTATCGGTAGTCATTAGGAATGAGGAAAGTTAATGGCAGGTAATAGCATTGGACAGTTATTTAAAGTGTCCACCTTTGGTGAGAGCCACGGCGTTGCATTAGGCGGCGTTGTTGATGGTACTCCCGCAGGTCTTGAAATCACAGAGGCCGACTTACAAATTGATTTAGATCGCCGAAAACCAGGCCAAAGCCGTTATACAACGCAGCGCCGCGAAAGCGATCAAATAAAAATATTAGCAGGCGTTTTTGAAGGTAAAACCACAGGTACCAGCATTGGTTTATTAATTGAAAACACCGATCAACGCTCGCAAGATTACGGCAAAATTAAAGATGTATTTCGCCCAGGCCATGGCGATTACACGTATTGGCATAAGTACGGCTTGCGCGACTATCGTGGTGGCGGCCGTTCGTCTGCACGTGAAACCGCAATACGCGTAGCGGCAGGCGCTATCGCTAAAAAATACTTAAAGCAATTTCATGGTATTGAAGTTAAAGCATGCTTAAGCCAGCTAGGTCCTATTAAGGCGGAAACGTTTGATTGGGACGAAGTTGAAAATAACTTATTCTTCTTCCCTGATGCAAGTAAGCTTGAAGCGCTTGACGAATATATGCGTGACCTTAAAAAGCAAGGTGACTCAGTTGGCGCTAAAGTAAAAGTAGTGGCAAGCAACGTACCGGTAGGTCTTGGTGAGCCAGTATTTGACCGCCTTGACGCCGAGCTTGCACACTCATTAATGAGTATTAACGCAGTTAAAGGCGTGGAAATTGGTGATGGTTTTGATGTGGTTGAGCAAAAAGGCTCAGAGCATCGCGACGAGCTAACTCCTGAAGGTTTTACATCAAATCATGCAGGTGGCGTACTTGCGGGTATTTCGACAGGGCAAGATATTATTGCTTCTATTGCGCTAAAGCCAACGTCGAGCATTACTATTCCGGGTAACAGTATTAATACAAGCAACGAAGCGGTAGAGATGATCACTAAAGGTCGTCACGATCCGTGTGTGGGTATTCGCGCAATCCCGATTGCTGAGGCAATGATGGCTATTACATTAATGGACCATTTACTGCGTCAACGCGGACAAAATCCATATGTAAATCACGAACACGGGCCAATTAACGGCTCTGTGTAAAGATTTATAATTATAAAAAAACGCGGACTACCGCGTTTTTTTATGTCTGTAATTTAGTTTGAAGCCTTTCAGGAGTTGTTCAAGTAAGCCCTATATACTGCAAGAAGGAGGGTAGTAATCATGAACGATAATATTAATGAACACTCACAAATAAAAGCCCAAGCTGCAATAGCCCGCTTAGAGCGATTCAGTAAGTTAACTGATAGCAGCATTGGCATACCTTTTACTAAATTTAATATAGGGTTGGAGGCTGTAATTGGTTTAATTCCCGTTATAGGTGATGCCGCAGGGCTAATTTTATCAAGTTATGTGCTTATAGAAGCGCAGCGTTTAGGGGTGAGTAAACGTATAAAGACTAAGATGATTATCAATATGCTCATTGACTTTGTGGGCGGCTTAGTACCATTTTTTGGCGATATATTTGATGCATTTTTTAAAGCCAATACGCGTAATACTCGACTATTAAAAAAACATTTAAATATGCAGTTAAGTGAGTAATTCATAGCTTTAAGTAACAGTTAGCAAAGAGACTTTAAACAAAATGTTGTTGGTTGTTTAATCACCTAGTAAGGTAGAAGCGTCTATTCATTTTGGTATCTACAATATGCAATTATTTATCGGTAATAAAAACTACTCTAGCTGGTCATTACGCGCATGGTATTTAATGAGTAAATTTGATGTTGAGTTTAGTGAAAACCAGCTAGTACTCGACACCCCCGACTTTTACAATGAACTAAAAAAGACCTTTGCTTTGCAAAAAGTCCCAGCGTTAATTGATGGCGATTTACAGGTATGGGATTCGCTAGCAATTTGTGAATATATTAACGATGCTTACTTGTCAGGCGCTGCATGGCCAAAATATATTACCCAAAGAGCTAAAGCGCGTGCGCTAAGTGCTGAAATGCATTCAGGCTTTATGGCACTGCGTAACGAAATGCCAATGAATATAAGAGCAACCCGTAAAATAGAACTATCGAGCGAAGCACTAAAAGACATAGCCCGTATAGACGAGATATTTGCACAGCAACAAGATGTGTTTCCAAATGAGTGGTTTTTTGGTGATTTTAGCATTGCTGATGCCATGTATGTGCCTGTTGTACTGCGCTTAAAAACCTATCAAATTACGTTATCGCCAGAGGCGCAGCAATATTGTGATTTTGTGATGCATTGCCCCGTATTGCAAACTTGGATTACTCAGGCATTAACCGAGACCGATATTGTAGAATGTGATGAAGCAGGCACGCCAGCATAACTATTGCTTTTATGTGATTTACTTTTTAGTATTAAAACCATAATTTTAAAGTAGGCGAGCTGATGTACCTCAACCATCCTAGGTATGGCGATAAACCAATTATTACCAATACATCTTCGACTATTGAAGCAATTGAGAATGCGCACTGGCGTTACTCGAGCCTTAAATACTTCCCTAATACGGTAATATTGGCTGATATAAAAAAGCAAAACTATGCTATTTATCCTCGGGCACTTTATGTTGATATTGAAGAGAAGTGCGGGACTTGCTCTAAGGCATTTATTTTTTTTGCTCAAGAGCAGCAATATTGGTTTGAGGTACTTGGTTTTTGGGTCGATTCACACTGTACTCATTGCTTTGAATGCCGTAAGCATGCCAGATATATACTTACTCTTCGTAAACGATACGATATGTTAACTAGCTTAGCCAATAAAACCTCAAGTGAAAAAACACAGCGTAAAGAACTTGCCAATACGCTTTACTGTTTAGGTATTATTAAAAATATCAATAAAGTGAAAGATTAGTCCGCTTATATTTTACTATCACGCCTTATTTTTACTTTAGTTGTAAAAGCCCGTACAATTCGTCTCGTTTTTACTGCGCAAAATAGCGCTGCAACCGAGAAAAATTAGCCTAATTTTATGCATCAAATAGCTGATCTAATTTCAATTTTTGAACGCACTTTTTATCAAAGTCATAATACATGTCTGATAAAAGGTGATTTTGAACCTGTGTATTTACCAGCAACAGAGCACGTGCCATATCACCAAGTTGTATTTGCGCATGGTTTTTATGCGAGTGCATTACATGAGCTAGCACACTGGCTGGTGGCCGGTGATGCACGTCGTTTATTAGAAGATTACGGCTATTGGTATTGTCCTGATGGGCGCGACAAACAAAAACAAGCTGAGTTTGAAAACGTAGAAGTAAAGCCCCAAGCTATTGAGTGGTTATTAAGCACCGCAGCAGGGTTTAATTTTAATGTGTCGGTGGATAATTTAAACGGTGAGCAAACGTGTCGGTTTGATTTTCAGCAGCGAGTACATGCACGGGTATTATCGCTAATCGAAAATGGTTTTAACTCCCGTACAGAGTCACTTTTAAGAGCACTCTGTGATTTTTACAATACACCGTGGCCATTAACAGCGCAGCAATTTAATTGGCAACATCCAAAGGAGCTTTGTAATGGCGTTTAAATTAGGTTTAATTGTAAACCCAGTAGCGGGTTTAGGCGGAACAGTTGCCTTAAAAGGTAGTGATGGCGCGCACACAGCCGCGAAAGCAATCGAATTAGGTGCAGAACCCAAAGCAAATAGCCGCACAAAAGCAGCACTTGAAGTGCTATTGCCTTATAAAGAACGTTTAACCATTTACACCGTTAACGGTGACATGGGTGAGCAAACAGCAAAAGCTTTGGGCTTTAAGGTAGAGGTTGTATACAACTCTGCAGTAATAACAACCCCAGATGACACAGAACAAGCAGCAAAAGTACTTAAAGACTTTGGTGTTGATTTAGTTTTATTTGCTGGAGGCGACGGTACAGCGCGTAATATTTGCCATGCAATCGAGGATACTATTCCCGTACTTGGTATTCCCGCAGGTTGTAAAATTCATTCTGGTGTTTACGCTATTACGCCAAAGGCTGCAGGGCGCGTAGTTGAAATGCTGGTTAAGGGTGAGTTAGTTACCTTAGCCGATGCAGATGTAATGGATATAGATGAAGATGCTTTTAGACAAGGCACAGTAAAGGCCAAACGCTACGGCGAAATGCAAACACCTAGCGAAGTACGTTATATGCAAGCGGTTAAAAATGGCGGTAAAGAAACCGACGAACTCGTTCTTGCCGACATTGCAGCGCATGTTGTGTCGCAAATGGATGAAGACACATTTTATATAATGGGTAGCGGCTCAACTGTTGAAGCCATAATGGAAGAAATGGGGCTTGAGAATACGTTACTTGGTGTTGACTTAATAAAAGATCAAACCTTAGTTGCTCAAGATTTAACGGCTAAGCAACTATTTGAGCTTACTCATGAGCAAAGTACTAAGTTAGTTATTACGCTCATTGGCGGGCAAGGGCACATATTTGGCCGTGGTAACCAGCAATTGAGTCCTGCGCTTATACGTGCAATTGGCAAAGAAAATATTATTGTAGTAGCAACAAAAACAAAACTACAAGCGCTTAATGGTCGTCCCCTTATTTGTGATACAGGCGATGGCGAATTAGATGATGAATTAACCGGTTATATTAAAGTAACCACCGGATTTAACGACCATATTATGTATGCAGTAGGGCACCACAACATTGAAAATACAGGTGCTTTGCAAAACCAGGAGATTAATAAATGAGTTTAGTGAACTATATCGATGCAGCCCAGCAGTACTTCGATGATTTAGTAATAAAAGCAACTGACGATGAGTTATTTGCAGGCGGCTATTTACGAGGTCATTTTGATCTTGCAGTTGGTTATGCCGAAGTAGAAAAGCTGACAATCAGTATAGATGAGCTAAACGAAACTGTAGAGCAAAGCTTAGTTAAAGCATATCGTAACGGTGAGCTTAATGAAGAAGATAAAACATTAGTTGCTCGTCTATGGGAAGAAGTTAAAGCACTCGCTTAACACCTTTTTTAGCACAATATAAAAACACGATTTGTTTATCACTATCGTGTTTTTTTGTGCCCGAAACTTTAAAAGCAGATTTTTATGTTAATTTACTGTTTTGTTTATATGCGATATTGTTACTAAAATAAATTTTAGGAACAATAAGAATGAATAATAATCAAGACGCTTTACCTTCAGGGGTTGTAGCGCGTTTTTTAAATTTTGTTGAGCGAGTAGGAAATAAGCTTCCTGATCCAGCCGTAATATTTCTATTTGCAATGTTATTAATTTGGTTTTTGTCGTGGTGGTTTTCAAGCGTGAGTTTTGATGCAATAGACCCACGTACCGGTGAAGCGATTATTATTAATAATATGCTGGCAAGTGATTCGCTTGCTACCTTTTTATCCTCTATGGTAAAAACCTTTACTGGCTTCGCTCCCTTAGGTGTTGTTTTAGTAGCTATGTTAGGTGTCGGTGTTGCAGAGCATTCGGGCTTTATTAATACCGGCCTTAAGTTAATGCTTAAAGTTACTCCTAAAAAACTATTAACGCCTTCAATCATTTTAGTGGCCATTGTGAGCCATACCGCTACTGACGCAGGTTATGTATTAGTTATTCCACTTGCAGGTGTTATATTTTATGCTGCAGGACGCCATCCTCTTGCGGGTATTGCAGCTGCATTTGCAGGAGTCAGTGGTGGTTTTGGGGCTAACTTTATTCCATCGGGTATCGATCCATTACTACAAAGCTTTACCCAAAGTGCGGCGCAAATAATTAATCCTACAATAGCAATTAACCCGTTAAATAACTGGGCATTTGCTTCCGCATCTAGCTTATTTATTGTGGCATTAGGCTGGTACATTACCGATAAAATTATTGAACCACGTTTACAAAAAACAGCGGTTGATGGTGCTAAAGAGGATTTACCTGTATTTGAAGATGCACGTAGTGATGAAAAACGTGCCTTTTATATAGCCAGTACCGTGATGATTGCAGGACTTGCGTTATTAGCATTTGTCTCTGCTCCAGACGATTCTGCAATGCGCAGTAGTGACGGATCCCTTACTAATTTTAGCTCTCCTTTAATGCAATCAATTGTCCCACTAATATTTTTACTTTTTTGGATCCCGGGCACTGTATATGGTTTTACGGTAGGTACCTTTAAAACTTCAAAAGATATGATTGATGCTATGAGTAAAGCGATGAGCGGCATGGCATATTATATAGTCATGGCGTTTTTCTGTTCGCTATTTATTGCTGCATTTAGTAAATCAAATTTAGGTGCACTGCTCGCAATTGAAGGTGCGCAGTTATTAAAGGCGATGGAATTGCCAAGTGCAGTAACGGTTGTAGGCATTATCTTTTTAACTGGCTTTGTTAACTTGTTTGTAGGTTCAAGTTCAGCAAAATGGGCGTTACTTGGCCCCATTTTTGTGCCGATGTTAATGCAACTTGGTATTTCGCCAGACTTAACTCAAGCCGCTTATCGTGTAGGTGACTCAAGTTCTAATATTATTACACCGTTAATGCCATACTTCCCATTAGTGGTGGTGTACTGTCAAAAGTATGTCAAAGGCACAGGTATAGGCACTTTAATTGCTATTATGCTACCGTACTCAATCGCCTTTATGATTGGCTGGAGTATCTTTTTATTAGGTTACTGGGCACTTGGTATTCCTTTAGGTTTAGATGCAAGCTACATTTATCCAGCATTGCCTTAACCTAAACATTTAAAAACCTCACTCACTTGAGTGAGGTTTTTAAATAAAAGTCCTGTAATGTAAAAGTAAGTTTAAGTTACCTTTCTAAATCTCTCACTATATAGCCAAATAAGCTGGCCTCACCAACAATATACACATAATCATTTTTATTGTTCATTATTGTAGACTTATCGTCATACCACCTAAAATCATGAATCTTATTCGTTCTAGGGTCTTTGAAGTATAAACGAGTACAACTATCTTCATACTCAGTGCCACACTCTTGTACATCGGTCAGGATGTATTCTTTATACCAATAGTCGCCTTGCGTGTAGTAAGCCCATAATTTAATAGGATCAGAGATAAAAACATAGAGTATTCCAAAGATTAATAAAGGGGATAATGGGTACATGAAAATGGATGCTAATTTTATTTTAGTATCTGAGAAATTGTATTTAAGTGATTCTCTATATTTACTGCAGCGTTTATATTTATTGAAAATAAGTATATTTAAATAGATAAATAGTGCACAACAGATAATAGGGAGGGTTATAAAGAAAACAACGTCGTATAGTTCATTTGAGATGAATGGTGGATCTGTAAAGTCCATTAAAATAGGAAGAGTGATGCATAATAAAATGGGGAGTATTATTGCTACAAGGAGCAAGTTGTCGTAAATCTTTTTCAATTTTTAATTCGTCCGTGAACTATAGCCTTTGTCTAGTTTACAGAATTTTTGTTATTTTAAAAATCAGAGAAATGTATTTATAGGCATTAAGTAACCCGAACTCAGGCTAAAAAAACTATCCCTAGCTGCTATTGAATTGACGCGAAAGTTTATCTTTTTTCATTGTAGCAACAACTTAAAAACAAAAAAACCTTGTCACTTTCGTGGCAAGGTTTTTTTATTAAAGAGTCGTTGCTTATTTAGCTGTGAAGCTTACTGGGCGACGTTCTTTACGAGGACCGGTACGCTTATCACCGCGTGCGCTGTCATCTTTGTTAAAGCTGCGTTTTTTGTCACCAGCTGGGCGCTCAGAGCGCTCGCCGCGTGGTTCAGCAGGACCTTGATCTTGTGTAATTGTTAAGCCCATAGGACGTTTACATATAAACACTTTTTGGAAATGATCAAGTACATCTTTAGGCATGTTTTGCGGTAATTGAACCGTACTGTGATTGTCGTGTAAACGAATATCACCAATAAACTTGCTTGAGATGTCAGCTTCGTTAGCGATAGCGCCAACAATATTTTTAACCTGAACACCATGTTCACGACCTACTTCGATACGGTAAGTATCCATAGGACCTGCATCACGGCTGTTACGTTCGCGAGGTTTACGCTCAGCGCGCTCACCACCACGTTCGCCGCCACGCTCGTTACGACGTCCACGATCACCGCGATCGTTGCGGTCATTACGTGGGTTACGGTCGTTACGCTCGTTACGTTCACGAGGTTGAATCTTAACTTCTTCAACTTTAATTGGAGACTGTTGCTGTGCTAAACACAGTAACGCACCCGCTAAGCTTTCAAGAGGAAGTTCAAGCTTTTCAGCCATGTTAGTAGCTACTTCATTGAAGAACGTGATGTCTTTGTTTTCAAGCGCAATAGTTAATTTTGCTTGTAACGCTTCGATACGTTTTTCTTCAACGATTTTTGCAGTTGGTAATTCAACTTGTGCAATTTCAGACTTCGTATGACGAATGATATTTTTAAGTAAATAACGTTCGTTATGTTTTACGAATAAAATTGCTTTACCAGTACGACCAGCACGACCTGTACGGCCAATACGGTGAACGTAGGCTTCAGAATCTTGTGGGATATCGTAGTTGATAACTAAGCTTAAGCGGTCAACATCTAGACCACGAGCAGCAACGTCTGTTGCGATAACAACATTTAGCATGCCGCTTTTTAAGCGTTCTACAGTGCGTTCACGTGCTTGCTGGTTCATGTCACCATTAAGTGGAGCTGCAGAGAAACCTTCGCGCTCTAATAACTCAGCAAGTTGTACTGTATCGTTACGCGTACGTACGAAAACAATAGCACCTTCATACTGTTCAGCTTCTAAGAAGCGAACAATCGCTTTATTTTTATGTACGCTTGCATTCCAAAACACTTGCTCAACAGATGATACTGTAGAGTTACGCGCAGAAATATGAACCTGTTCAGGATTGTTCATATATTTGCTACTGATGTTTTGAATTTGCTTAGGCATAGTCGCAGAGAAAAGACATGTTTGCTTTTCGCGCGGTGTTTTTTCCATGATGCTTTCTACATCATCGATAAAGCCCATACGTAACATTTCATCGGCTTCATCAAGTACAAGTGCTTGTAGAGCATCAAACTTGATAGTGCCACGGTTAATGTGATCGATTAAACGACCTGGAGTTGCAACAATAACCTGAGCGCCACGACGAAGTGCGCTTAATTGGATACTGTAGCTTTGGCCACCATATAGTGCCAATACTTCAATACCACGAACATGTTTAGCATATTGTTCGAATGCCTCAGCAACTTGGATCGCAAGCTCACGTGTTGGTGTGAGTACAAGGATCTGTGGCTGTTTCACAGACGGGTCAATATTATTTAGTAATGGCAGTGCAAATGCTGCGGTTTTACCTGTACCCGTTTGAGCTAGTCCCAGTACGTCCTTTCTTTCTAGCAATAACGGTATACATTGAGCTTGGATTTCAGATGGTGTCTTGTAACCCAACTCTTCAACTGCCTTCAAAATTGCAGGAGAAAGATTTAGAGATTCAAACGTGACTGGTTCTGACATTAATACGCCTCAACGAATTTAAAGAGGCGCGCATTATATAGGATTCGCGAGGCAAATGCTTGTATAAATTGAAACTAATTTGTATGTGTTTGATGTTGGTCGAAATTTAACCAGTCTAATTTGAGCTTTATTAAACTGGTTAACAAATTTGATACAAAGCTTACTTATACAAGCCTAGGTTTTCTTTTGCGTAAGCTTCAAATTCGGTAAACCCACCAATGTGTGTTTGATCTACAAAAATTTGTGGAACTGTTGGGCAAGGCTTACCCGCTGACTTTTCAAGATCGGCTTTACTTATACCTTCCTTAACTATATCGATGTAACGAAATTTAAAGTCATCACGTTCATTTGATAGTTGCTCAGCCACATCTTTCGCACGAACACAAAATGGACAGCCTTCACGGCCAAAAATTACAGTTAGCATAGTTTTCTCCTCAATTTGATTAATATCAGTTTAAATGATTAAAAAATTATTTAAAGCGAAAAAAATCGATTGCACCATTCTAATAAAATCATAAATCATATTATGCATAGCAATATGATTTGCAAAATGCGAATGAGGAACTAAAGCGCGCCTGTCTAATACTTAAGTCTATGAATGCAAGTGTGTTTACAAGAATTAATTTGTGGCACACAACTTGATGATATAGAGCCATACATTGGGTTAACAAGAGTACTTTATGAATATTAATAGTCACGTTTTAGAAATTATCCAAGGGATAATAGGTAAATATTGTGAAACCCAAAATCGAAATTTCTCTATTACCTTAATCAATAAGCTGCAATGTAACTACGTCTGTTTGCAAATTCCGATTGAGCATATGATTGCGCAATGCGAAGAGTTTCTTATACCGGCGCTGGCTTCTACAAAAGAGAGCTTTTTACTTACGCTTGAAGCAAATATCCAAGGGATTAGTTTTCATTACCAAATTGATGATTCTGAACAAGTAAATATATTCGATTTCCACGGACTTTTAGCTACAAAAGAATCAGTTAGTTTAGCGCTTGATATTACCCAGAATGTAGACGTTTTAACTGATTGTGAGGCGTTACTTAAAAGCTGCTTAAAAATGTCGGCCAATACTCATAACCGTTTTGGTTTAAATTTTAAATTATTTAATAGTAACTTTAGAGAGTCGGTACAGCTAGAAGATTTACGCCACCTTAGTGGTAACGCGTTAATAGATAGGTTGAATAGTGACAGTTTAAATACACACATAAAGTTGTGCACAATTAACGACATTAATGAGTTAAGTCAAGCTCATAAATTATCTAAAAAAATATTGGGTTGGCCATTTTTTGATACTGATTTAATTACTATTTTAACAACATTTCACACGCAAACACGTTTGTCGGTATTGGTTGCGGATGACAGCTTACCGAGCCAAATTGCTACAAAGGTAATGCTTGAAATGCTGGGCTGTTTAGTAACATGTGCAGAAAATGGTGCTAGCGCTTTGACCCTCGCCCAGAATGAATCATTTGACTTACTGCTTTTAGATGAGCGCATGCCAGGAATGTTTGGTAGTGATGTTGCGCAGCAATTAGTTAGGGAAAATACTCCTAACAACAACACACCTAAAGTTATTTTAACAGGGCTAACAGGGGATGATGAAATAGCTGGGTTATTTGAAAAAGGAATAACTCACTATTTACAAAAACCAGTGACAAAAGCAGTACTTGAGAAGTTTATTAAACCTTGGCAGATAGCATCTTAAATTGATTAATAAGGAGAGGGCTATGGATGATTTATCTACAACAGCACTTGTTTTAATTGGATTTCAAAATGACTATTTTTCCCCAAAAGGTATTTTATATGACGTGGTTGAGGAATCATCAAGAATTACTGGTGTTGTAGAAAATACAGTCTCTTTATTAACTTCTTGTGCAAAGCATTTTGCTTTAGTTGTTAATACACCTATTCATTTTACGCAAAATTACAGTGAGCTGAAAAACCCGATTGGTATATTAAAAGTTATTGCCGATGTAGGTGCATTCAAAGCTGGCTCCTATGGCGCTCAAACAATAGAGCAGCTAGACCCCTTTAATAATATTATAGAAGTTGTACCTGGAAAAAGAGGTTTAAATGCTTTTACACATACTGCTTTGGCCAGCAAATTAAAAAAACATGGCGTAACCAATATAATCTTAGCGGGTACTGTGACTTCTATCTGTATTGATTCAACTGCACGCACCGCTGTGGAGCTGGGTTTTAATGTTGCCATTTTAAGCGACTGCACATCGAGTCGCACTCCTTTTGAACAAACATTTTACTGTGAAGAGGTTTTCCCCCTTTATGCAAGTGTTTGTGAGAGTGATACTTTTATAAAGCATTGGAGAGGGCATGGATAAAAATGATGAACTACAAGTGCAAATCCAGTATGCGCTGGTTGAAAAACTGTCCAATAGTAATCGACGTCAGGCAAAGTTATTAGCTATTTTAGATGAGTGTATTTTTGAGTGCGATAAGCATTTAAATTTCACTTATATTAATGAAGCTTGGGAGAAGAAACTAGGTTATTCAAACGATTCATTAATTGGCTCTAACATTACTAAACTAATGAATTGTGAAGATATTATGCACTTTGTCGCATACAGTTGTTGTCTGCTTGAAGGCAAGCAGGCTCCCAGTGTAGAAATACAAATA
This sequence comes from Pseudoalteromonas sp. NSLLW218, assembly GCF_015864775.1. Taxonomy (NCBI): domain Bacteria; kingdom Pseudomonadati; phylum Pseudomonadota; class Gammaproteobacteria; order Alteromonadales; family Pseudoalteromonadaceae; genus Pseudoalteromonas; species Pseudoalteromonas sp. NSLLW218. The sequence goes on from NZ_JADYWO010000005.1 coordinate 357,687, forward strand.
AAAAATAGTCTTGGACTCATGAACTGGTTTGAGCTGAGATTAGTTTATGATGAGAAAAGCGGTTTTATAGGCTCGTTCTATGACATACAACGCCATAAAGATTCTCAATTTTTGCTAACCCAACAACAAAAATATGTAAAACGTTTATCGCTCGTAGCGAGCCATACAAATAACTTAGTAATTATTACAGATAAATTTGGTGTAATTGAGTGGGTTAACAAAAGTTTTGAAGTACTTACAGGTTTCACCTGTGATGAGGTTGTAGGCACTAGCCCAGGCCAATTGTTACAAGGGCCAAAGACATGTGAAAAAAGCCGTAAGGTTATGTCTCACGCTGTAAGAAATGGGCTTCCTTTTCAAGTTGAAACTATAAATTACGATAAAAATGGTAACGTTTATTGGGTTGCTATTGATGCAAACCCGGTGCGAGATCATGAAGGCCAAGTAAAGCATTTTATCGCTATAGAAACGAATATTACGCAACGAGTTAAAGCTGAACAAGCAATGGCAGAGATAGAATATAACTACCACTCTGTCGTAGATAATATTCCTGATATTGTTTTACGCCTTGATACATTTGGCAATTTACTATTTATAAATCAAGCATGGCAACGGGTCCTGCAAAGCAATGTAAATGAGAGCCTTGGCTTGCCTATAATTAAGTTTATAGCAAAAGAAGATGTAGAAAAAATTAGTAGTACTTTGCTTGATTATAACCAAGGTAAGCGTGATATACGTCGCTTTGATATACGTTTAATTAACGCACAAGGTATAAATAATTGGGTTGAAATTACTCTCACTCCAATTGTGGGTGGCTATGAAAGTGATTTATCATCTATTGCTGCAACACTTGTTGATATACAGGAACGTATAGAAAGCGAGCAAATATTACTTGAAGCTAAACATCAGGCAGAAACATTAGCTGAGTCAAAAAGCCGATTTATGGCAAATATTAGTCATGAAATTCGCACCCCATTAAATGCTGTGATTGGCTCTGCAGATATTTTGCATCATACCGGTTTAACTTCTGAGCAAATGCGTTATACACAAATGATTAAAACAAGCTCTGATGCACTACTGAGTGTATTGGACGATGTATTAACGTATTCGCGTTTTGAAGCGCAAGCCATAACACTCGATAATCAGCCATTTAGTATTGATACGTGTATCGAAGAAGCGATCGATATCATTACTCAAAGCGCTTTGCAAAAAAGGCTTGAGGTTATTTTTGATTTTTATCCTGATGTCCCCGCTCAAGTAATTGGTGATCATGCACGTGTAAGGCAAATAGTTATAAATTTATTAGCCAATGCGATTAAGTTTACTCAGCATGGCGTAATAACGGTCACTGTTAGGTGCACTCACATCAAAGGTAATAATTTAAATCTTCATTTATCTGTGAAAGACACCGGAATGGGGATTGCAAAAAATAAAATTGAAAGTATGTTTATGCCTTTTATTCAATCCGATAATTCAATTACTCGAAAACATGGCGGCAGTGGCTTGGGGCTTGCGATATGTAAGCAAATCTGTGATGTGGTAGGAGGAGATATTTCAGTTAGTTCTGAGCTCAATAAAGGGAGTGAGTTTATCGTCAATTATCCATTACAAATAGACACAACCGATTCAATATTAAGAGAAGGGTTTGCAGCACGAAGTAAAAAACCAAAAGTATGGATTATAGGTAGTAACCAAGTCCTAAAAATAGCGCTGGAACACACGCTCACACGGTATTCTATTGCATTTGAACACTATGAAATATGTCCAAAAATACCCGAATACAATAACTTTCCAGATGCAATAGTATTAACTAACCCACAAATATTAACCCAAACACGTGAGCGTATAAACACATATAACTCACTTAATTCACCGTGTTTACTCCTCATAGATTTACAAGGTGAAAGCTTATTACCGCAAAATATTAACGACAGAGAGCTTAGGCTAAATGGCCCATTTAAAGTTTCCCATGTACCGCGAGCAATTAGTTTATTGGAAGAGCAGTTATTTCATTTAGATATTATATTTACTAATCGCGAACAAAAAGATGCCTTAGAAAGCCCTCCAGGGTTAACTCAGTTGAATGGGGTCAATGTACTGGTTGCTGAAGATAATACTAATAATCAAATAGTAATAAGGGAATTTTTAGAACAAAAAGGTTGCCGGGTACATATTGCTAGCGATGGGCAAGAGGCAATAACTAAGGCGAAAAACGATAAAATTGATATTATTTTTATGGACATACAAATGCCAATACTTGATGGAATTTCAGCAACTAAAGCAATCAGGGAATTAGGTATAGAAACTCCTATAATAGCACTCACAGCTAATGCTATTCATGGTGATAAAGAGCGATTTATAGAAGCGGGGATGGATGATTATTTAGCTAAACCAATAGTAAGTGAAACGCTTTATCTATTACTTGATACATATGCACCAGAGCACGTTGTTGAACCTAAAGATTTAAAGCTAACTCGTTTAGCGCAAGTGTGGGAAAAGCTGGGTTGAGCAATCGAAAGCTAGGGTCTGTTGAACTTTTAGGGTTGAATTTACAGCAGTCTGTTTGGTATTTAGGCAAGGCAGAGCCTATGCAGTACTCCCCATAAATGTGCGATAACGTAGTATGAATGCCAAACAGGCGCTGCCCAAAGGGTTCTTCCTAGGGGCTACTTACTCCTTGTTGCTTACATGGATGTAGATAAGGGGCGTGAGCAGGATGCGGAAGCTTTGCTCGGTTTTACTTATTATTACATGGATGTAAGCCCGTAGAATAACGCAGGAGTAGTTATCGAGCCGACCAGGTTACAAACCTCACGCCGCGATTAATCCGCCTCTAGTTTGAACAAATTTTAATTCGCAAAGATCAACAGGCCTTAATATAAAAAGTAGGTTTTGTAGTATAAAACTTGATAAATAGAGAAGTTAAACTAGTATTTTGAGCGTAGTTTGTAATTTTTTATTAGTATTTAATGGTTTCTTTTTAGGTTTTTCAATTTGATTCGCAAATTGCAATTCAAAATAAAAATAAGATGTTCCGAACTGCTTTTAAGTTCTGGGTATGGCTTATTAATTTATTTTAAAGGATTAATTTTATTGGTTATTTTATTTTTTTATAAATTATTGTTTGGTTGGCATGGCTTTCGCAACAAGTTAGATATCAAACCGAGATGAATTAGTTAAATTTAAGGGGTGCAATATGCAAACAAACACAAAAGCTAAACAACAACCTAAAGGTAACAACTGGGTACTTACACCTGAAATTATGGTTTTGTCCATTTTGCTTGTTGCTACTTTAGTTATCGGTATAACAGTTTTACGTGGCAGCGCTTCTTTAGAGCCGTTAGCGGATATACAGCCTATTACTTTTACACAAGCTGATGTTGAAAATGCACAGTCTATGAGTAATACATTTGATTCGCAAAATATAAATTACGCACAAAACGTAACAGCATCCAAAAACGAAAATAACGACACTCTTTCAAACTAGAGACTTTTGCGCAGGTAACAATTTATTGTTGCCTGCGTTTTTTTATATTTCTTACTGTCATTTTCAATTTTCGTTCCTACTTATAAAATTAGCTATATGTTTTTAAATTTAGATTGTATGTAACCTAGCCTATTTTATTGAATCTTCTCTTGTGCATACCTTCAATGATTAACTCCAATTTTTAGTCAATTATAACCAACTTCCACCTTCTTACTTGTTAGGCTTAAATAAACGCTCATCTATCAATTTAGTTGCATTGCAAACTGAATTGCAAAATGCAAATAACAGTAAAAAATTTTAAGACTAAACTCAAAAAATGTAACCAATTGAATTAATTGTGTTTTACTTTGTGTTTTATTTTTGAAAAGTGGTCTGTAACTTGCTGTTAACTATACAAGTCACTAAGGGTGAAAATCGGAGCAGATCATGAATGCATTTAAATACCTAGAATCAGAAAGTCCAGTTAACCTCGCAAGATGGCATGAGTTAGAAAGAATCATGACTGATGCAATGCAAAATAATTATTTTAAAATGGTTTATCAACCGCTTGTATCGTTAGGGACTGGAAAGTTGGTCGGCTTTGAGTCATTAGTAAGATGCCAATCACCGCGTTTTGGAGTTGTAGGCCCTGATGAATTTATACCTCATGTAGAGCAATCGGGAATGATTTTAGAATTAGGTGACTGGATTTTTGAGCAGTGTTTATCCGATTTAAAACATATGCGACATTTTGGTATGACAGACATTTCTGTTTCTTTGAATATTTCACCGGTACAAATTTTAGATGGTGATGTTTTTTCAAAAGTAATGTACTTGCTTGAGAAGTATCAAATACCACCACAGGCTATCAAAGTAGAATTAACGGAAACAGCGCTAATCCATAGCCCTGAAAAAATAGCTAAAGCATTTGAAAACTTCCATAAAGAAGGCGTAAAAGTGTGGATAGATGATTTTGGCACCGGGTACGCGTCTTTAGGTCTGCTTCGTCAATTTAATATTGACGGATTAAAAATTGATCGCAGTTTTGTTAGTGGGATTTCAACTAATAATGAAGACTTTACGCTATGCAGCGCAATAATTGCAATGGCTCAGCGATTGGGTTTACAAACCGTAGCAGAAGGAATTGAAGAGAATGAGCAATTACAAATATTAGAGCAACTTGGTTGTGATATCGCTCAAGGATATTTGCTCGATAAGCCACAAACATTAACCAAAAGTATTGATACCTGGGCTCTTTAACTGTTTATATTCATTTTGATTTGCAAAATGCAAAAAACAAATTACTCTTAAACTACAACCCCTACATGTTATTAGTGTACGAAGCTTAAACTTACACAAAGGTTATCTATGCCTATATCAGAGCAGTTTATCGATAAAAGTATTACCGAACTAAATGTATTAACCCAACTTGAAAAGGATGTTGGAATAAACGTTTTAGCTCGACTGATAAACTTATTTATCGATGAATTAGTTACTATGGCGAACCAATTAGATACGGCAATTACTCGTGAAGATATTATAAAAATTAAAGAAGTGATGCATGTTTTAAAAAACTCGGCTGCTTTATATGGAGCTGCTCCTCTGGCTGCATTGGCAACACAGTTACACGATTCACCACCACCAACTACAGAAGAAAACTTGCACGCAGCACTTGTTATTAAGCATAACTTGGATAAAACCCGGGATGCGTATCAAATAATGAGTAATAGTATAGCTATCTAGGAGAAAGCCGTGTCAGATACGATAAATAAAGGCCTCGTTTACATCGTTGAGGATAGCATTGCAAGTGGTGCTTTGTACGCAAGTCAGCTTGAGCAAGCAGGTTTCGAATGTAAGCATTTCGCTGATGGCTATTCTGCTTTGGTTGGTATTAAAGAAAAAATGCCTGCGGTTATAGTACAAGATGTATGCTTGCCTGATATAAGTGGGCTAGAAGTTTTACAATTTGTAAATAAACAAAAAAATCCAGCCAATGTAGTCATGATCACCTCTAATAGCTCTATTGATATTGCTGTGGAAGCTATGCGTTTAGGTGGCTTTGATTTTTTAGAAAAACCCTTCACAAGTCAACGACTTATTAGTTCAGTTGAAAGTGCGTTCACCCCTAAAGAGCAAATCAAAGTGCAACCCTTGGTTGAAAGCAGCGATAAAAACCAAGATTTTGTTGGTGAATCTCTCTCAATGAAAACTGTCTTTAGGTTGCTAGATAGCGCCGCGAGAAGCAAAGCATGTGTATTTATTACAGGTGAAAGTGGAACAGGTAAAGAAGTTTGTGCGCAGACCCTTCATGATGCGAGTCCCCGAAATAAAGGACCATTTATCGCTATAAATTGTGCTGCGATCCCTGCAGAGTTATTTGAATCAGAATTTTTTGGTCATGTTAAAGGGGCATTTAGTGGTGCGCTAAGCGATCGAAAAGGCGCTGTTGAGGTAGCTAACGGTGGAACGTTATTTTTAGATGAGTTATGTGAAATGGAGCTTAACTTACAAGCTAAGTTATTACGCTTTTTACAGACAGGCATATTTAACAAGGTTGGTAGTAGTGAAGTATTACACAGCGATGTTCGCTTAGTATGTGCAACAAACAGAAACCCAATAATAGAGGTTGCGGAAGGGCGCTTTAGAGAAGATTTATATTATCGTTTAAATGTTATCCCCGTAAAGCTACCGCCTTTAAGAGAGCGCGGAAATGATATATTACTGTTGGCTGAGTATATCTTAAAACAGAAAAGCGATAGTAACGCTAAGCATTTCATTGGCTTTTCTGATGAAGTTAAAGCGCTTTTTTGTAACTATGATTGGCCAGGAAATATACGCGAACTGCAAAATGTAATTGAAAATACAGTCGTTATTAATGATGGCGATGTAATTGAAAGGGACATGTTACCAAATTCATTTGGTCTAGGTGCTGTAAAGCACTCGAGCTCATTTAAGTCAATTCACAATATAAACGAGCAGAGTGTTCAATTATCTCCTATGTCTGTTCACGACATAGAACCTCTATGGCAAGTTGAGAAAAGGGCGATTGAAGATGCAATTAAAAGCTGCGAAGACAATATTCCTCTTGCTGCTGCTTATTTAGGGGTAAGTGCATCTACCATTTATAGAAAAATAAAAGGGTGGTCTTAAAGTCATAATTGATTTTTAATTACACTTTTCAGGTTGAATTAATAAAAGTTACCCTAAGCTCTATGGGTAAGAGCAAATTAATTTTTAATCTGAAACAGTAAAAGGAGATCGCAATGAGTAACACTAGTTTAAAACCTGCGGATATTATGCCATCACTAGTAGTGAGTGATGTTGACGAGAAAAAGATAGATTTAGTCGACAGAATAAGTGATTCCCCATGGAAAATGATTGTTGTTTATCGAGGCCAGCACTGCCCTAAATGTACTGCGCAACTCAACGAACTTGCTAAAGTACATAAGAATTTTAAAGAAGCAGGAGTTGAAGTCGTTGCTGTAAGTGGTGATAGTCATGAACAGCTTAATAAGCATCTTGAAAAGATAGATATTAACTTCCCGATTTACTATGGTTTAACAATCGAACAAATGACTGATTTAGGGCTACATATTAGCGAGCCTCGCAGTGATGCAGAAACTGACCATCCATTTGCTGAACCAGGAATTTATGTGCTTAATGAAAAAAATCAGCTTCAAATGGTCGATATATCAAACAGTCCATTTGTTCGTCCTGATTTAGAACAACTGCTAGGTGGGATTAAGTTTTCAAGAGAAAACGACTATCCAATCCGGGGCACATTTATTAAATAGTATTCATTCTACATGGTTTCAAAAAAGGCACTCTTCAGTGCCTTTTTTATTTATTTTTAATAAATTTACTTGAAAACAATTTTACCGTCCATATATAGTTAAGTAGGACGCCTGATGGGTCCTAAATTAAACTTAAACAATTGAAATTTATATTATTAATTGAAATTTGCTTGAGCTTGTTCAATAGAAAAGCACATGCAAAATATCGCTTAAATATGAGGATATTATTATGCGTACAGTAGACTTATCACCACTTTATCGTTCATTTATCGGCTTCGAACATTTAGCATCACTTATGGATGCGGCGGCTAATACAGACAAGCAGCCGAGTTTTCCTCCTTACAATATAGAAGCACTCGATAAAGACAAATACAGAATCACTATGGCCGTTGCTGGTTTTAGTGATAGTGAATTGACCATTGAGTCAGAAAACAACACGTTAAAAGTTGCAGGTATTAAAGCTAACAAAGATGAAAATAATGAACGTAAGTTTATTCATCAAGGTATAGCAGAGCGTAACTTTGAACGTAAATTTCAGCTTGGAGACCATGTAAAAGTACTTGGTGCCGATTTAGCTAACGGCTTATTGAGCATAGAGTTACAGCGTGAAATTCCTGAAGCACTTAAACCACGTAAAATAGAAATTGGTAATAGCAATCTAATAGAAGGTAAATAATCTTCTAAAGTACATATTCCCCTGATTATTTAGCCGCCTCGTTTGAGGCGGTTTTTTTGTTTAAAGCGCTTCTAAATTATTAAGGTAGTAGATTGCTTGTTGCAGCGTTTGTTCTTGAAGTGTTTTATCTTGTTTATCCCAGTTTTTATATACCATACCAATACGTGGGTTCTTCTCTAGCCTGTCTCTGTGTCTATTCATGAAATGCCAATACAAGCTATTTAGCGGGCAGGCTTTATCTCCTACTTTTTGTTTAACATCGTACTGACAGCTTTTGCAGTAATCGCTCATTTTATTAATGTAGTTACCGCTTGCAGCATAAGGCTTTGTTGCAATTATTCCATCATCGGCAAACTGACTCATGCCTCGGGTGTTAGGCATTTCTACCCATTCTATGGCATCTATATAAACACCTAGGTACCAGTTATCTACGTCATCAGGGTTTATTCCTGTGAGCATACAAAAGTTACCAATAACCATTAGGCGCTGAATATGATGAGCATAAGCGGTTTCAAGGCTTTGCTTGAGTGAGTGGCTTAAACAATTCATTTTTGTAGAGCTGTTCCAAAAATAAGATGGCAGTTTATTTTTGGCTTGTAATTGATTTTTAACTGCGTAGTCGGGCATGTTAATCCAATAAATGGCACGTACATACTCTCTCCAGCCTAATATTTGCCTAGTAAAACCCTCTACTTGCGAGAGGGATATTTCATTGGGCCTTTGTTCGTATTCGCTTACTACACGTTTGATTACATACAGCGGGTGGAGTATTTTTGCGTTTAGGGCAAACGATAAACGGCTATGGTACAGGCTGGTATTGTTTTTACTTTGATCTGTCATCGCATCTTGAAAGTGGCCAAAGCGACTAAGTAAGTGCTCACAAAAGTATTCAAGAGATTCAATCGCTTGTTTACGCGTTGTTGGCCACTCCAGTGAATGTTGATTTATTTCACCTAAATAAGCGACTTTGTGTTTGTTTAAACGAGAAATAATGCTGCTAACATCAGTATTGAATAACTTAGGTTTCGGGATATCTGCTAAGTCTTTTTTGGAAAATTTATTACGATTATTACTATCAAAATTCCATTTGCCACCGGTTGGCTTTGCATCATCAATTAATATATTAAATTCTTTACGCATAGCACGATAAAAGTGCTCCATTGTTACATGCTTGTTTTTTGTAAAGCGTTTTTTTATATCGGTGAACGGTAATAAAAAGTGTTCAGTATCTGTAGCAATTACATTTAATGAGCTATCACTTTTAAACTTAGCTAATTGAGACTTAAGCCTAAACTCGTCAGGGTATTGATATTCGATAGAGTCGCATTGGTATTTATCGGCAACTCGTTTGAGTAATTCAATTAAGTCTTTGTCATCATCGGTATCATCAAGTGTTAAATGCAAAACATTGAAACCGGCCGTGGTTAATGCAGTTGCGAAGTTTTCCATAGCATTAAAAAAAGCACACAGTTTTTGAATGTGATGTTTAACGTAGTCGGTTTCTTGTTTTAGTTCAGCGATCAGATAAAGCGTGTCGACGTCTTTTTGTTTGTACCATGAATGAGATGGGTTTAACTGATCGCCTAGTATTAGTCTGAGTGTTTTGCGATTGGTCATAGTAAAGCCAAATTTTTTTATACGGACATATTTCATGAAACGATCGTTTTACTATTTAACGGTGAGTGAATGGGAGCTACAAAATACTTTACTTTAAAAATGTGCTGATTTTAATACTGGGAATTAGCTGTTTTTCTTGTTTGGTCAACAACCTTGTCTAAAAACCCAAAGTTGGGAAATTTAAAAGTAATGAGAGCCTGTATTAAGTTTAGAGTCACTTATAAAGCTGATTTGTCGAGCAAGCTAATAGTAATAAGAAAGTTGCGTTTAATAGCGGGTTAGTAAAATAAATGTAGGTGATAGGAAACCAATATATTGTGTCGTTAGCAGCAGAGCTTAACCGATTATCAAATCAATAAAAACGCGTTGGACGATGGTGTTGAAATGCGCTTGATGTGAGGGGGTTAAATAAGTAATTTAACCACTTTTAAGGCTTATATATTTAAAGTTTATTACTTTGCTTTTGTAGCATTTTTTGTTGTAACGAAACCACATTAGATACATTAAATAAAACATTGCCTGCAAAGCTTTCAAAATATCTGAGCGCTTTTTTCCAAGCAAGTTGGCTCTCAGCATTAAAGTGTTTACCAAGGTGCTCCTTAAGAGTTTCGTAAAAAGTGTCAGATAAAATTGCAATGTCACCTTGTGAAACACTGCTGTTTTTTAGGTACATTAAATGATGTGCTAAAAAAGGAGCTACCGATGCCGGCTTATCTAAATGTTTAACAATTCGTTCTAGCACACAAAAAAGGGTAAAACTCTTTTCGTTAAATTGTAAGGCTGTTGGGTAATTCATCTCAATGCTAGATTCAGCTAATTTACTGTGAAATCGAGCCGTGAATGCATGAAAGTTTGGCTTAATAATTGTTAAGTTATTTAACAATGCTGATTGTTGTTGATTCATTTTTTATCTCTCTGCAGTGAGTAATAACTATTATTATCAAGTGGCATAAAATTGATTATAGCGGGCAGTTAAAATTCTGCACGTTTTTTTAGTGTTAAAGTATGGGTTTTAGTTATATCAATTTATTTTCTGGTAAATTGCAAGCATGTAGGAGGCTATGCAGTTGCAAGAGTTCAGTTGGTTTGATTCTCACTCAAAAATAGTAAGCTGCAATATTTAGCATTTTGACGATGAACATTTTATAAAACTGACTGATTACTTATGTTACTAACACATACATTAAATTAGCATCTTGACGAATTGGAAATTTTATAAACTAATTGCGTATTATAGTTGCTAATTAGCCCACACATCCTTATAATAGCGGCCATTGTTTAGCATGTTGTAAAACAGCTAACAGCGATATTAAATTTAAGGTTTGATATCTATTGGCGCGGGATGGAGCAGTCTGGTAGCTCGTCGGGCTCATAACCCGAAGGTCGTCGGTTCAAATCCGGCTCCCGCAAC